>JANNQL010000132.1:0-56736 GCA_031400755.1 Pseudomonadota bacterium
TGCCCCGCTGCCGGCATCCGGTTTGCGAATAGTGAGTTGCGCAGCAGGAAGACGATAAGTGCCGTGGCCAGCCCGCAGGCCAGGAGGTAGCGGAGGACGTGATACGATTCCCAGATATTGATAAAGACCTCATGGGGATATATCAGATAATCTACCGCCACCAGATTGAAGCGGGCGTTGAACTCATCAAAGAAAAAATATTCGACACAAGCCAGATACAGGGTGCCGAAGACCAGGGCGCTGGCACTGCCCGACGTTATCCATTTCCAGAAGCGGCTGGCAAGCAGGCGGCGGGGGGCCAGCGCCAACAGGATGGTCAGTGGAAACAAGAGGTAGGCCAGGGCGACTAGATCGTTTACCGCCCCGAGAGGAAGGGCAAGCGCCAAGCCTGACCAACCGGACCCGGCCGCAAGTCCGAACACGCCCCAGAGCACTATTCTGAGCAAGAGGCCAGCCGCCAGGTAGATGGCCGCCGTTGTCAACAGCGGCCGAAAGCGTGCCGGGAACAGATGGGCATTTATTTTCATGGCAGAAAAAAACTCCTTTGTTTGAGAAAGAAAGCGTTGCTGGGCTGCCACTTGATCAGAAGGCAGCAGTTCCAGGGGCCCACGCCAGCCTAATGCTGACTCGGGTCGTTGATAATGATCTTAGGCAATTAAGCCACTGCCAACCTGTCTTGGCAATGCCAGGCCTTGAAAACGGAATTACAAGCGTCTATCCCCGGAGGCCAAGGCTTCAAGCGCGTCACGATCGAGGAGAGTGATGGCAGGGCCATTGCTGGCAATCAAGCCCAGCTTGTTCATTTTGGTGAGGATTCTGGAGAGAGTTTCGGGAATGGTACCGAGCAGACTGGCCAGATGGGCTTTGGTCAGATCGAGATGTACTTCGTCCCGCTCCTGTTCTTCAGCCAGTAGCAGAAGATGAACCGCCAAGCGGCCAGGCACCTCTTTCAGGGACAGTGACTCGATGAGATGGGCAAATTTTTTTAAGCGTAATGATAAGGCGGCCATCATGTTCATGGCCAGGGCTGGATTCTCCTGGATCAAAGCAATAAAGGCCTGACGCGGAAAAAAGAAAATCCGGCTCGCTTCCAAGGCCATGGCATGGGCCGGAAAGCGGGCCCCAGCAAAGACCGCCGCCTCGGCAAAGGGTTCGCCGCTGCCAAAGACATGGAGGATTTGCTCCTTACCCTCCGACGAAAGCTTGAAGATCTTGACCCGTCCGCTGACCACCACATAAAAGCCCACCCCTTCATCGCCTTCCGCAAAGATGGTCTGACCGCGGGAATACTTTTGATCACCGACGATCATGGACAGCTTTTGCAGTTGGCCGCTGTCCATGCCCTGGAAAAGGGGAGTGGCGCCCAGGGCATCGATAATCTTCATGCTTTGGTCAAACGGCTATATCGATTTGCTGCGTTGTTGCCTTAGCGGCGGGGCGTTGGGCCTGAAGCCCCTGTTTGGCTTGCTGTTGCATAGCTTGTTTTTTGTCACTCTCGCGAGCGCTGTCCGCCTTTTTGGCTTCGGCCTCTTTCTGGAGCGCTTGGGCCTCGGGAGAAATGGCCACGGTTAGGGATTTATCGGTCTTGCTGGGCCGTGGGTTCTGGGCTGTCCTGTCAGGTTGGGTCTGGAGTCTGTCCTGATTAGTTCCATACAGGGCGTTTGGGCTTTTGGATGAATTGATTTGCATGGCGTTACCCCCTGCCTTGATTATAAGACAAATACAGGATTGTGCAAAGTTGTTTATAGTGAAGTGATGATGGCCATAACTATAAGGTCTTACGTGGTTCGCCTATGACAGTGATGGCGCAGGCGAAATCGCCTCTGATGGTCAACAGGGCTGGCAACAGGGACGACGCCAAACGTGGGCAAGAGAAATGGCCAATCATCCCGCCCAGTATATCACCTGTCAAGCTTCGGAGGGTAAGCTCGGTGAAGCCGATGAGCGGCTGACAGGCAATTGCCTTGCGAAAGGATTCCTTGGCTGACCAGAGGAGGGAGAGAGCAGTTGATTCGGCATACAAAGGCAGCTTGACGCAGATCAGGTCTACTTCAGCGTTCGACGCGATACGATCACGAACTTTTATGACCTTGGGCGTGATCCGTTGCAGGTCGAGACCGCAGGGCCGGCCCCTCACCGCCAAACCTCCGGCAAAGTTGCCGCTATGGGAGATGGAGATCTCCGGGAGGCGGGAGCTGGTTCCGGCTACGGGAGGCAGATATGGCCGACCGCTCGCATCGGTTTCAATCCGTAAATCCGTGTAGTGTGGTGGCGGGTGGGGCGTGGTCCCCAGTAAGGCCATGGCCGCGTTTTTGGCGGCGATTCGACCTCCCAGCCATTCAGTGTGGCGTTTGGCAAACTTAAATGATGCCAAGCGTTCCCGCTCGGCCTGGTCAAGGTAATAAGAGGTCAGGGAAGGACCTCTGGCCAGCAGTTCGGCGCTTAGTCGCGTCAGGTCAACGACCGAAAGCGCCAACTGGGCGGCCTCACCAGGGAATATGGTGCGGCAGGTGTTGAGCTGCGTACCCGACAGAAATGAGTCATTCAGCCATTCCTCAGCGGAAAAGCACTTGCTATTTTTCAACTGAAAATGTACCTCAAGTGAACTAGTCACAGGTTCCTATCGGGGAAGTCACCCCCAACATTTTTTTGCTTCTTCGTAACGGGGCGCTTGGTCGGGGACAGTTCCCTTCCCAATTTAGAGTTTTTTCGGACAAGCTCTAAGCCAAATACGCCAAAAACATATTTTCTGGAACACTTATGACGGCACTGGATATCGGCGTTATTGTCATCGCAGTTTTTTTCCTGGCCAGGGGCGTCTGGATCGGGTTTATCCGTCAGTTCGCCTTTTTGTTGGCACTGTCTTTGGGGTATGTGGCGGCGGGCACTTATTATTCTTCGTGGTCTCAGTACCTCATCCAGATCAAGAACCCACAACTTCGTTTTGTTGTGACATACGCCCTGGTTTTTTTTACCACCTACGTCCTGATTATGCTACTTGGATTGGGGCTCAAAAAAGTGATGCAGATTTCCTTTCTGGGTTGGTTTGACCGCCTCCTTGGGGCGGTTTTCGGGTTGGCCAAGGCGGTTTTTATCGCGAGCCTCGTATTCATGGCATTGACCGGCATATTTTCCAGCAGCAGCGTCTTCATCGAAAAGGCATTTTTTTCAAAATACTTGTTGATCACTTCACAGTGGATAACCTCAATCATCAAGGACAAGGACTTGGAGAGCGAGTTGTTGCCCAAGCAGCCTGCCATCTCAAAATTTTTGAGCGATCCTGTACCAGCCCTGCAGACGTTGGGGCGAGATGCCCACTAGGTGCCCTAATAGAATACCTTGATTGAGGAGGGCGGTCTTAACTATCCCGAGGCGTTGCCATCTCCGGCCCGAGGTCAGAACTGCCGAGGTTGTGATGCCGATGCGACCAGATTTTTTCAAGCGGTGGATGAGCAACAGATCTTCCAAAATTGGTTCATCAGGATAGCCCCCTATTTCGATAAATTTTTGGCGGTAGAGAAAAATAGCCTGATCGCCATAGGGCATCTGCAGGAAGTGGGCACGAAAATTCGCTGCTTTTTCCACTAAGCGGATCGCAGCCCCGGGCAGATCGATAGCCAGGGAAAAGGCCCCGGCTACGATCCCGGGTCGTGCTAGGATTTCTGACGCCTGGGCCGCAAAGTCTGGCGGTAGCAGGGTGTCGGCATGCAGAAACAGAAGGATTTCCCCATGGGCTTCTGCCGCGCCGACACTCATCTGTCGGGCTCGACCAGATGTTGACGAAATAATCCTGGCGCCAAGCTGGACGGCGATTTCCTTTGTTGCATCCGTGCTGCCGCAGTCCACCACGATGATTTCCTGGACCGCTCCGTGCTTGGCCCGGTCAATCGTGGCAGCGATATTTTCGGCCTCATTGCGGGTTGGAATGATAATCGAAATGGGCGAGATCTTCCGGTCGGTCGATGTCATGAAGTGCTGTCAATTGACTTACTTTCAGGGTATGGGCCTTGGCCAGTGTTTGTGCGAGGACAGAGGGCGATCCCCAGGCAATATCATGAAATAGAAAGGGTCTTGGTCCAGTTAGGCCGATCAGGTAATAGCCACCGTCCAGAGCTGGCCCTAAGACCAGATCGCTTCCTTGGAGCGCCATGAAGGCTTGCAGCAGGATGCCCTCTCTGAGGCCGGGGCAGTCAGTGCCGACAATGACCACCTGAGTCAAGCCGCTGGCAAAGGCCTGGGCAAAAGTCTGCGCCATTTTTTCCCCGATTGAGCCTGTGGTGGATTGCTGCTTGAATGTATGTGGCCCAAGCCATCGGCTCATTGCCGCATGATCGCCGCCCTGAAAATGGATTTCCAGGGTTACGTCGTGGCGGTTGCAGAAGGCCTCTGCCTGGCGCAGGGTATTCTCGGTCATCTGCCCTTGCAATGCTGCGGCCCCATCCGGGCCTAAGGCTGGGATCAGTCTGGTTTTGGTGGTGCCTGGCTCCGGAAACCTAGTAAAGACGATCAGTTTTTTTCGGTAAGGGGCCATATCCTTTGGCTACTACTTTGTTAAGATGCAAATTATTGAGTTTGGCGGACACAGCTATTCACTGGCGGCGATAAGGTAATCTCCATTCCTGCTGGCGGCAACTATTAAGAATACCATCCCCAGGCGTGGCAAGATTTGAATCGCTAAACTCGTAACTCTTTTTCTTCTTGATCATAGCATTGACTGCAAAACAAAAAAAGACTAAACCTGAGCCGTCATCTTATCGGGAACGGACTTATCGTCGTCTGGTAGGAGCGGATGGACTTGTCGCTTTTGAGGTCAGTTTACGAGAGACAGACTTGCAAATCTTGGCTCCGGCGGATGTCTCCGCTACGGCGCTTGATCTTGTTCGACTCTACCGGAACCAGTTGGAAAACTATATTTCCAACAATCCTCTGTTTCAGCCGGCCATGTGCCCATTACCTCATGACCGATTGGCCCCTGCCCTTGTTCAGGAGATGTACAAAGCTGCTGCTGTTGCCGGAGTGGGACCGATGGCGGCTGTGGCCGGGGTGATGGCTGAGTTTGTTGGCCGAGGCCTGCAAGAACGGCATGGATTTGCCGAGATCATGGTTGAAAATGGCGGGGACATCTATCTGCAACGACGAGTGGCGGCAACGGTGGCTATTTTTGCCGGGACCTCGCCTCTGAGCAATAAGGTCGGTATCCGGCTGCGCGCCGACCAGACCCCGACTGGTATCTGTACATCATCGGCCACTGTGGGTCATTCCATCAGCCTAGGGTGTGCCGATGCGGTGACGGTGTTGTCGACCTCTACTGCCTTGGCGGATGCAGTAGCCACCAGAGTTGGCAACGAGACCAAAAATTACCGGGATATCAATCAGGCACTGGCAGTTGCCGCTGCCATTTCAGGGGTGCAAGGCGTCTTGATTATCAAGGGGGAGACTTTGGGGGTCTGGGGAGACCTGGAGCTGGTAGGATTGTGACGGACTCCGACTTTAGAGCCACATGGTTTCGTCGGTGCCATTTTTGGTCAGTTTGGCCAGCATGGCGTCTTTCTGTTTGATTTCAGCCTGTAGACGAAGGACTTCCTCATTGGTTAAGCGCAGCCGCTCGGCCAGGGATTCGGCGAAGAGTCGAAAGATGGTGTATTGGAAGACGCTGGCCAGTTCCTTTCTTTGGTCATTGAGATTGGAGCAGTCGAGGCCCAGGACCATGGTCTTGGTAAGAGCCCAGACACTGGCTGAACGGGGGGCGCCATCAATGACGCCCATCTCACCAAACAGATCGCCGCTTCGTTTGAAGATGGCAAAGGTCTTCTCACCCCTGACGATTTTGACTTCTCCTGAGATTAAGAAATAGACCCAGTGGTCAGTTTCACCTTTTTTGATGATGGTTTCGCCGGCTTCGTATTCCTTCAGCTTTCCCACCGCCAGAAAGGAGTCGAGATCCGTGTCGGAAAAGGCCTCGAAGCGGGTGATACGTCGGAGCAGGTCTAATGCTTTTTTGTTTTCTTTGAGATAGTTTGTTTCGCGCATTATGCCATCCTCTGTGTGACTGCGTTGTTTATTCGACTTTTTATGGCGCTTCAGATAGATAACTATATGGGTCTGACTTTGAGTTGTCAATCATTTGTCATGCCAACACTTCTTTCTGACTTCTTTCTGAAGGTATTATTTATATGTAAAATATTTATCTGGAGCGCGGATCTGTCGATACTAAGTAAAAGCACTAGGGTAAAGCAAGCGGCAAGGTGTTTCTGTCGATAATCTTTGAAGATCAGCTAAACGGGTAAATTGAAACGAGGAATGATACCTTATTGGTGGATGAATGGGATTGCTAAGTAGACATCCATGGTCAACTGACCCCAAGGATATTATGAATGCTGTCAGTGCACTGATTGACGGCCAAATCCAGATAACTTTGCAACGACAGGGTGACCGACCTTTGCAGAGTCACTTGGTGGCTGTCCATTCTCATGGGCATGTCCCCTATCTTCTGATTGCGCGGCCGTCAGGACTTACCAATGCCTACCAGGTTCGTGATCTGCTGTTTAAGCTGAATGGGTTGCCGATTTTGGGATTTTCTTGTCCTGTTACCCGCGAGAGCGACAGTATCCTTGCCACTATGTTGCCGACCGCCCTTTTTGCTCTAGAACTTCGACAAGGGGCGCGACATCCTGCCTTGCCCGGCTCAATGGCTACTTTTTTTGTTCCTAATCGTCCCCTGGTTAATATTTGCGTAATAGAAAACATTAGTATGGGCGGGGTCAAATTGTCTGGTCACCCGACCCATAGCATTAGACTTAAGGACCGGGTCGGACCCTGCACCCTATCCTTGGCTGGGCAGGATGCATTAATCCACCGGGAAGTGACCATCAACACGGCCGCTATCGTTCGGGTCGAGCAACAGGGTCGGCAGCAAACCTTTGGCCTGAAATTCGAATTAAACGATGGTGAAGAACAGCAAGTGCGTGAGCAGCTTGATTTTTTGATTCAGCTCAAATAACAGGGGCTTTTTCATCTCTGTTGGCCAGGGAACTCTGTGTCGCATGACGCGCCCTTTCACAAGGCCCGTTTCTTCGTGGCCTTTCCCCCTGATTGTGTCGATGTAGTTTGCACCATTTGTCATAATTCCCCCCAATCATTACAAAAAGTGCTGTCGATTAGAGTTATTCGTTGAAAGGCGGGGCTTCTCGTATCTCTTGAACGAAAACCGTTTGACTTTATTTCATAAAAAATAATAAACTAAAATTGATAACCCACCATGTTTCGTCCTGTCGACAAGGTTTCTCCGTAGGGAAAAAAATATGAAAATACTCATTGTTGATGATCAGGATTCAATATTAAGAATTATTAAAGGACTTTTGGCTGAGCTTGGCTATAATGATATCCGGACCGCATCAAATGGGCAAAAAGCCTGTATTATTCTCAAGCAAGAGAAAATTGAAATGATAATCTCTGATTGGAATATGCCTCAAATGACTGGGATAGAATTGTTAAAATACGTCCGGCATGACGCTCAACTGTTAAACATTCCATTTATAATGGTAACAGCGGAGGCGGAGAAAGATAATATTGTTGAGGCCATTCAGGCTGGAGTCGATCAGTATGTTGTAAAGCCATTCACTGCCGATGATTTAAAGAAAAAAATGGACCTAGCTTTTAAAAAACGTATAAAGAAATAAATTTGTTATTTGTGTGGCCCTTGTGACTGACAAACGATCAACAACTGTTGTTGCGATATTATTATTAACAGCTGTCTTGATGCTCGGCGATCCTCCGGCCGTTCCGGCTGACATTTATTATTTCACCGATTCCAGGGGGGTTGTCCATTACACCAATGTTCTTACTGATCCTCGCTACAAGCGTATGCCGGGCATCGTCAGTTCCAGCAGACCGCTACCCCGCAGGCAAGGAGTGTCGCGCTCAGAACGGACCTTCGATACCCATATTCAGGAGGCAGCGCTAAGATACGATATCGACCCCATGTTGATCAAGGCCGTTATTAAACAGGAATCAAATTTTAACCCCAATGCTGCTTCAGACAAAGGCGCACTTGGTTTAATGCAACTCATGCCTGATACAGCCCGTGAAATGAATGTTGTTGACGTGTTTGACCCCAGAGAGAACATATTTGGTGGGACCCGTTACCTAAAACGTCTTTCATCGCAATTTAAGGGAGATTTGGCCCTTGCTCTCGCTTCTTATAATGCTGGTCCAGACAGGGTTTCTGCCACAAACAGCATTCCTGACATTCCAGAAACCAGGGATTATGTGAGGGCTGTGCTTGCTTTTTACAATTCTCTTAAACGTTACAAATAATTTTATCGTCTGGTGCCGTTGTTTTTGCATGAGTTTTTTTAAAGGCGTCCCGTAAAAGCAACGGGCTTATTTTGACCTTGACATCCTTGGTGCGGGCATCTATATTGGCCTAAAATTTTAACAATGCCGGAGTGGTGAAACTGGTAGACGCACGGGACTCAAAATCCCGCGAGGGCAACTTCATGTCGGTTCGATTCCGACCTCCGGCACCAACATTATTCAAAAAGGGCTTACAGATTTACGTCTGTAAGCCCTTTTTTGTTTGCTTTCTGGCCCCTTTTCGGCATCGGCAAGCTCAACCGCTCAAATTTACGACATAATCCAAGAATGTTTCACGTGAAACATTCTGTTGACAATGGCTCTCTCGTGTGTTTTTTTGGAACTATTGCTATACGCCTAAGGTGGGGCGTTTCACTTTAATGAAAAGAGACAACTATGGACCAAGAGCAGCTCGGAAAAGGAAAAATATACAGTTTTGCCAATCAGAAAGGTGGGGTGGGGAAGACCACCTGCACAATCAATCTCGCCTCGGCGCTCGCTCAACTTGGGCACAAGGTCCTGGTGGTTGACTCGGACCCGCAGGGGAATGCGTCGAGTGGCCTCGGCGTTAACATGGCAAAGATGGAGCAGCATCTCTATCATTGTTATATGAATGAAGCAGATGTCACCCAGACCATCCGCCAGGTCGACAAAGAGGGTTTTTTGTATATTTTGCCAACCCACATCGATCTGATTGGTGTTGAAGTGGAATTGATCGGCACTACAAAGCGAGAACGGTTTTTGAGTGAGCTTCTGGAGCCCCTGCTAAGTTCGTATGAATTCATTTTTATTGACTGTCCTCCATCGTTAGGGCTACTGACGATCAACGCCTTGACCGCTTCTGATGCCGTTATTATCCCCATGCAATGTGAGTATTTTGCGCTGGAGGGGCTCAGCCAATTGGTCAGGACCATCCGTCTAGTCAAAAATTCATACAACCAGCGATTGGCAATTGAAGGTATTGTGCTGACCATGTATGACCGTCGCAATCGACTCACGCACCAAGTGGCCAAGGAGGTTAAGCAGCACTTTAAAGATCAAGTGTACAGTGCCGTGATCCCCAGAAATGTTCGCCTGAGTGAGTGCCCCAGTCACGGGCAGTCTATCCACCAATATGATAGCCGGTCGGTTGGTGCCCTGAGTTATATGAATTTCGGTAAAGAATTTATCAAGAAACAACGGGAGCGAAATAAATAATATGGCAAAGACACTATCTCCTCTCGGCAAAGGATTGATGGCCCTGCTGCCAATCGAGTCTGAAACCGATGGGCTATCCTTGAACAGGCCAGAAAATGCTGCGGACGCCTCGCCCTACTTTGTTTGCCCCATAGGGTTTATCCATCCTAACCCATATCAACCCCGCAAGACTTTTAATCTTGACGAACTGGAAAGTCTTGCTGCGTCCATCAAGGAAAAGGGTATCTTGCAACCACTGGTGGTTCGTAAAGTAGCGGAAAATCACTATGAGTTGATAGCCGGGGAGCGCCGTCTACGGGCCGCCCAGTTGTCAGGATTGGAAAAGGTGCCTGTCCTAGTGAAGGATATTGCCATATCAGATCGCCTGGAGCTTGCCCTGATTGAAAATATTCAGCGTGAAAACCTTAGCCCGCTGGAGGAGGCCGAGGCCTATGCAAAATTGATCGAAGAGTTTGGGCTTACCCAAGAAATGGTTGCCAAGCGGGTCGGGAAAAATCGTTCGACAGTGGCCAATAGTCTACGCATTCTCCAGTTGCCTGATTACGCCAAGACCAGTCTGAACAATGGCAAGCTATCTCCCGGTCACGCTCGGGTCCTGCTGAGTCTGAGCGACGAAGGGCAGGTCAAGTTACTGCACGATAAGATTATCGCGGAGTCTTTGTCGGTGCGTGAAACTGAATTGTTGGCCAAAAAAATGAAGTCCCCGGCCAAAACTAAACACATAGCCAAAAGACCAGAGCCTGGCCTGCCAATCCCATATTGCCAAACCGTAACCAAGACTTTGACTGACTACTTTGGCACAAAAAGCGCTATCGTTCAGAACGGCGGTAAGGGAAAAATTGAGATCGAATACCTTTCGGTTGAAGACCTCGAACGACTCTTGGCCCTTATAATCCAGGAAAAGTAATGGAACTGTGCGACGCGTCCATTGTCAAAATTGAGCATATGACCCCGGATATCGTCCGCCTCACACTACAGGCTCCGCCGGCGGTCGTGTCCCATGCCAAGCCAGGTCAATTCGTAAACTTGAAGGCCGGAAATGGTTTTGACCCACTTCTCAGGCGTCCCTTTTCGATCCATCGAATCAAAGGAGATGACACACTACAGGTCATCTTCAAAATTATTGGCAAAGGCACTAATGCCTTAGCAAACCTGCATTTTGGTCAGTCGGTAAGCTTGGTTGGCCCTTTGGGAAACTATTTTCAGATCGGGGAGGCTATGTGCCTGATTGGTGGCGGACTTGGTATAGCCCCCCTCTTCTTCCTCGCCCAGACTATCCTTAAAAAAAAGCCAAAGGCCAACCTCAAGGTCATCCTTGGTGCCCGGACCCAAGATGAACTTACCTGCTTTGCAGAAGAGTTTCATGCGCTGGGGGTCAAAACGCATCTGGCAACCGATGACGGGAGTTTGGGCCACCATGGTTTGGTTACCGATCTCATTTCTTCAATTTTGGATGATGGGGTAGATTGGCAGGTCTGCTGCTGCGGGCCTCATTTGATGATGAAAAGTATAGCAAGCATCTGCCGCCAGCATAAGTGGTCTTGCCAGGTATCGTTGGAGACTATGATGGCCTGTGGTATTTCAGCATGCCTGGGATGTGCTGTCGAAGCGAGTCCAACAAATAGCAAAGGAGGACAATACCTTCATGTCTGCCAGGACGGGCCGATATTTTTTGAAAGTGATATCAAATGGAATCGATAAGCCCTGAACTCGCAGTCAGCATCGGTACTTTGCGGCTGCCAAATCCTGTCATGACGGCCTCGGGTACCTTTGGTTATGGCCGTGAATATGAATCATTTGTCGATCTCGGCAGCATCGGTGCGGTAGTAGTCAAAGGTATATCTCTCTTGCCAAGGCCAGGCAACCCGCCGCCCCGGATTGTAGAAACCGCGTGTGGCATGCTAAACGCCATAGGCCTGGAAAACGTAGGCTTGGCGCATTTTATCAGCGACAAGATGCCCTACCTGCGGACTCAAAAATGTAGAGTTATTGTCAATGTCCTGGGCGATAGTATTGAAGAATATCGTCGCCTAGTGGAACAATTAAATGAAGTGGCAGGGGTGAGTGGCATTGAGCTCAACATCTCTTGTCCCAATGTCAAGAAGGGCGGTGTTGCCTTTGGTACCAGCGAATCCATGGCCCATTCCGTAACGAGCGCTGTTCGTAAGGTGACGAAACTGCCCCTTATCGTTAAATTGTCGCCGAATGTGACCGACATTGGCGCCATGGCCTGCGCGGTCGAGGAGGGTGGGGCCGATGCGGTTTCACTGATTAACACCCTGATCGGCATGGCAATCAGTGTCAAAACAAAGAAACCAATCCTAGCCAATACCATTGGCGGCCTATCTGGCCCAGCCATCAAGCCTGTTGCCTTGCGCATGGTCTATCAGACCGCTGACCGGGTCAAGGTCCCAATTATCGGGATTGGCGGCATCAGCACCTGGCAGGACGCCATTGAATTCATCTTGGCAGGGGCGACTGCTATCCAGGTCGGCACGGCCAATTTCGTCAACCCCAGGGCCGTGGATGAAATCAGGGCCGGGATGACTGCCTATTTGGTAGAGCAGGGGCTGCATAAGATAACGGAACTAATCGGGGCTGCGAAAAAATGATTAATTGGCAGGAGATAGAGACGGTGCTGCTTGATATGGATGGCACCTTGCTGGACAAACATTTTGACGATTACTTCTGGGAGCATTTTGTGCCGGAGATCTATGCGGCCAAGAACGGGATTGATCAGCGTCAGGCCCGTAAAAAACTCCTCTTGACCTATCAAGCCAAGGAAGGGACCTTAGACTGGACTGATCTTGACTATTGGAGCGAACAACTCGACCTGGACATCCCCGCCCTGAAGATCAAGATCGACCATCTAATCCAGGTCCATCCCTACGTTATTGATTTCTTGGAGTACCTAAAAGAAAGCCGTAAACCGGCCTATTTGGTTACAAACGCCCACAGTAAGACCCTGGACATCAAAATGGGGAAGACGGCGCTTAGCGGCTACTTTAAGGGGATTGTTTGCGCTGCGGAAATTGGCATGCCCAAAGAGGACCCAACCTTCTGGGAAGGCTTGAGGGCGAAAATTGACTTCAACATTGAAACAACTCTGTTGGCCGAAGATACCGAAAAAATTCTTCACTCGGCCCGTGCCCATGGAATCAAGCACCTTATCTACGTGGCCCGACCGAGCAGTCAGGCCCCCATCAAAGCCTCGGAGGATTTCCCCTCCATCGTTTATTTTAATGAGCTGATCCCCTAACTACTTACCTTCATCCCCGGTCAGATGTAAGGGGAAGGTCAAGACCGCGCTGTTGGCGTTACTCAAAATGTCAAAGCCGCTACTGTTCAAGACCACGCCGACATTTAATTCAGCATTAATAGCCTGGGGCTTACCATCCTGCGCAGGAACTGTCTGGACGGTGCCGAGTTGATAGTCGGAGATATAGCCATCAATTTTACGGGTCCGCCACAATTCAGTAAGACTGATGCCGTTCCAGGTCAAAGCGTGGATCTCGCCACTCGGATAACTCCGTACCTTGGACAAAATACGCGAGGATGAAGACAGATTTTTGTTGACGATTACATCGGGCAGGCCATCGTTATTCATGTCACGAATCACGATTCTGGCCGGGATATAAAGGCGGGCGGCCTCGTTGCGGCCATGTTCAAGATCTTTATTGATTTCATCGAAACTCTGACCGCCGATAAAACGGGTGGTGCCGCCGTAATAATCATCACTGGTCCACAGTTCCTTGCCAGCCTGAGTGAGTACCATCAGCCGGTCGCCCTGAGAGATGGCCACAACCTCCAAGCCCCCGTTGCCATCAAGATCGACCAGGCTGAAATCAAAAAGATTCATGCCACCGGTCAAGATCACTTCGCCCTTCGACGCCTGGCCCTGGTTCAAATTGAGCTGATACACCCCTTTGGCCATCAAGTCATTCAGCCCAGACTTCTGGCCGGCCAACACCATGCCTTGGCCTGGAATCTCGATAACCCGCAAGTACCATTTTAAGTTGTCGGCAAGGTGGACAAACTCCTTGCCATCCCATTCCAGGACCAAGGAGTTTGGGTCCTTGGCATCGGCGGCGCTGATGTAAATCTCTTTGCGACCGTTATTGTTCAAATCCGCCATGGTCAACGAATGGACGCTGTAGCGGTGAGCAATGGCAACCTGACCAATTTTTTGATAGCGATTGTCCACCCGACGGTATATCCGAACCTCATAAGGTGAGGCCAGGACAAACTCCTCCTGTTCGTCACCGTCAACATCACCGACCTCCATCGCCACCAGGCCATAATTGAAGGTCTGACTTTTGGTAAAGCCCAAGGCGCCGGTGACAACGCCGAGAGGCCGTACTACGGAAGATCCGGAAGCAGCCTGTCCCATCAGTATCCGATCTGGGTGGGCGCTTTGATAGGAATCAGCAGTGCCACCGCCGGCTGGGGCCACAGTAGCTGCTGTGGTGGAGGTCGCAGGGCGTTGTTTGCCGAAGGCCTGCTCGGCGATCTGCCACGAGAGATTATCGATTGCTGCAATAATTTCCTCCTCGCGAGGGGCGGTGGCAAAAAAGGTGCGGGGGGCGGCACCGTCACTCACGGCGTGCAAGGTTGAATCGAGGGAAAGACTGCCGGCCAAAGCGGTAAGACTGCCTGAGAGGACATAATCAGCCTGTAATTTTGTGCCTAAGAGACGGAGGGCTGCGGCATCAGTTGGCGCAGGTTTACCGGCCAAGGCCTGAGTGACCGTAGCTCTGGGTATGATCTCAACCCCGGCCCCGGCGGCCAAACGGCTGGCCAGCATATCGCGCAGGCCGTTGGTCAAATAGGACAGATCCCGGTCGGCGTGAGACTCAAAGGGCAGAAGGGCGACACGACCAGTGGCGGTTGGGGCGGCGATGCCAAAGGCCGGGGCGGCCAACAGGCAGAAAAGAAGGGCTGTAAAAAGACGGAGGACGCGGGTGATACTGGGTTTCATCATGGCGATGTCCTTGTTCATATGTGATAAAAATTAACGATTGTGGAGTATTGAAACAGAAATGGATTAAATACCAAGTTGCGAGCAGCAGGTCAATGGATTCTGTGAAAAGTGAAAAGGAGGAATAGGCATAAAAGGAAAAAAGAATATCAACGCCGGTGGCAAGAGGTGCGGAAAGGGGGACGGGGGAAAGTAATAAGAAGCACGAGGGTGTTGCTGTTTTTTTGGGTACAGTAAAGCCTTACAACCGGCTTTCACATTGGGGAAAAAGTTTTCAGGACCAAGGCAATAACTCCCCCGAGCAAAATGCCAAGCATCCATTTGACAAGGGTCAGATCGGCACAAATTGGCGCCAAGCCGATGGTTAAGTCTTTTTTGGTAACAAGCTCGGCTTCGCCTGAAGCTTCACGAAATGCCTCGGCAATCGCCTCAGCCTGCCCAGTAGGCATCCCTCCTTTTTCAAGGGTTTTCGTAAACTTCAATGTGTCAAATGTTATTGTCGCCATGTGCATAACTTAGCAAGGGGACAGGGGGAAGTCAAGGAAATCGAAGAATTCGAATCTTTGAATCATTTGAATTATTTGTTTATCGTTACTACGTTGGAGCATGGGAACGATAAACATATGTCAAGGATGTCAAGCGGGTGCAGATTGGAGCATAGAGGACACGCGAACGACCTGACCTCTTTTTCAACCCTGCTACCGACAGCAGCCTTGGCAAGTTTCAGGTCGTATAGATAAAAAAAAAGCCCCCGTTCAGGCAGTGGCCTGAACGGGGGCTTGATGGATAAACTGAAATTCGCTAAAAAGCGGAGACTAGAACTTCAGCTCAAGACCGTGACGGATGAAGGCCAAGTCTTTAGGATCGTCAGAGTCACCAGCAAGAACGGTTTCATAGACGTCACCGGTCCACATGTAAGCAGCTTCCACTTTGTAGTTCAAACCAGGGGTCAGTGCCCAAGTGGCGATCAGGTCAACTTCGGTACCGACATTATCAACCTCGTTGTTATCGCCATCACCATCGGTGCCATTGATCATGTCCTCGCTGAGTTCCATGTAGCTGGCAGAAGCAAACAGGGACAGGTCCTTGCCGGTCAACGGGCAGACAACCTTGGTGCTGCCGTTCAACTGGAACAGGGTCAGGTTGGACAGGCCGGTATTTCTGCTATTATTCTGACCACTATTACTAGCGCCAGCCCAAGAACCAGTACCAGGCATCGGCGAACGGTAACCAGCGATGATGGTGTCATAGGTGGTGTCGCTCAAGAAGTTGATAAACGCATCGTGATCGGCATCATTGTTGCCATCAGCCAAGTCATCGATATTTTCCTGGTCGCCATCACCGGTACCGTAGGCAAAGAGGAGCCCGATCTTGCCGGCGCCGAGGTCGTACTTACCGCCCAACTTCACGGCCCAGCCATTAGCGTCAATATTTTCGAAAGCAGTGCCGGTATTCTGATCATTGACAGTGCCGAACTGCATTTCGAGGTCGGCCAGGTATTCGATAGCGCCTACCTTGCCATCGGCGGTCAGGCCGATGTTGCTTAATGAAAGACCTGGGAAGAATCCGGCCTCTTCCTCGCCACCACCACGCAGGTAGGTCCAGTTGGCGCCCAAGTTGACGTTGTCATTGAGCTTGTGGGTGATCAAAGCGACATAACCATCCAAGTCATTAGAAGCATCGTTGGTCAGGGTAGGATAGGCGCTGTTGGTGTTCTCGTCAAACTTGATGGTCAGAGCGCCGACATGAGTGGCCGCATTGGGGTCAGCATAGAAGACCAAGGCGTCATCACCGGAAGCGGTGTGATCAAAGAACATCTTGTTGCCGAGGGCCAAAGGCATATGACCGGCCTTAACGCCCCAGATGCCGGGCTTATAATTGATCCAGGCCTCAAGGATGGTCAGGGCAGCATTCTTGTCGCCACCGGTGAACAATCCGCCAGTACCAGCGCCATCAAGGCCCCAGGTGTCAACATCGCTATTTGAGTCATTACCGCTTTCCAACTTAACATAGCCGGTGGCCTGATCAGAGACCTTGGCACTGACACCCAACTGCACCCGGCTGTCATAGGCAGAACGGCCAGGGGCGCCAAGACCGCTGTCATCGTCCTTCCAGTTGTCTCTGTCGTAATAACCACGCTCACGGACGCTACCATCCAAGGTGATCTTGCTGGCGCCCTTGGTCACAGTTGCGGTCTCGGCGGTCTGTGTGGCGTCTAAGGCCAGGGCCGAGGCCGCCAGACCCAGTACCAACACCGAACTCAATGCTGCTGCTGTCAAAGTCTTCTTCATAATTGTAACTCCTTTCCAAAATAAGATTTTGTGCCACCCAACCCGATAGAATCAACCCAAAATATCTTGGGGCCTTACTGTCGAATTGGTCCCTGGCACGTTTCAGCGCCCCAGCCAATCTCCCGATGGCCAAGTCGCCGTCCCTTAAAACCCTACACAATTATAGGATTTGATTCATTCTATCTTACAATCCAAAGTGCTTGTCAAGTTTTTTTTACTTGACGGCCAATTTTTTGTACTGGCCTACAGTAGTCCCTCTCAGGGCGATGGTGAAAACGATAGATTTTTTTGTATTGTTCTTTATGTGGGGTAGGAGCAGGCCTTTGGCGCTAAAGCATGACTTTTAATTATGTCGAAGAGGTGGCCATACATAACCACTGACGGCCCACAAAGGCGTCTATGAATCCTTATTATACCCTGCAGTTTGCCGAAGGTTGCGATCAAAGATAAGGGGGGCGATGTTGAACTTTGCGATAAGGATAACTTCAGAGTTCTGCAAAATAAAATTTGACAAAGGTGAATTGCGTCCAATAGTATTAAAAATGGACGAATAAAAAAAGTTCATCAAAATGATAGTCATAAATGTAGAATTGGTAAAGCTTCTGGCCTATTTTTCACCAAACTCAGTAATTGCGCTATGTTACTACTGAGGAAACTCTACAGGAGGACTGTTATGCAAAAAAGATCATTCCGCCGCATTCTCACCACCATCTTAATTCTATTGTTTGCCAGCCTCGCAAGTTACGGGGTAGTCCTCGCCGAGACCTGTACAGCCCCAGGTGTTCCTGACGGTTGTGTTCCAGAATGTGATGCAGCGTGTCAAGCTGCAGCTGCCCAGGCGGCTTGTGTTGCGACGAGCGGGATGTCCTGGAATGGAAGTTCTTGCACAGCTACCTGTACAGCCCCAAGTTATATGGTCAATGGTGTCTGCACAGCACCAACAACAACTACCTGTACAGCCCCAATGGTTCTGGTCGCTGGTGTCTGCACAGCACCAACAACAACATACTGCACGGACGGGTCGGTTATGACTCCTGGCGTTCCCTGTGCGACGGGCATACCTGTACAGTGTCCAGACGGCACATACAAGGCGACTTCAGCCGAATGCTCAACCTATGCAACCGGGACAATCCGCTGCATGGATGGTTCGTATAAGACTACGGCTTTAGAATGCTCATCAACAACCAACACAACCGGTACAGGGACCTGCTGGAATGGCTCAACGGGTGGTAATTGCCCGACATATGATACCTCCTTGGCTAACACCTTCGGCGGACTTACCGCCGCCCAGATGACCGGTATTGGCGCTGCAACTCTCCAGGGGGTTTCGGCTGAATACATGGGGTATGTGGCGCCGACCGCCATGGCGGGCTTTACTGCCGACCAGATGGCCGCTTTTGCTCCAGCCGCTATGACCGCCTTTACCGCTGCCCAGATGGCCTATGTGCCGGCAACCGCCATGGCCGGCTTTACCGCAACCCAGATGGGCAATATGCCGCCGGCCACCATGGCTGCCTTTGACGCAACCAAGATGGGCTATCTTGATGCTACTGCCATGGCCGGCTTTAGCGCTGCCCAGATGGGCTATATGCCGCCAACTGCCATGGCCGGATTTGACGCAACCAAGATGGGCAGCCTTGATGCTACTGCCATGGCCGGCTTTACCGCTGCCCAGATGGCCTATCTGCCTGCAACCGCCATGACCGGTCTTGACGCAACCAGGATGGGCAATCTTGATGCGAGTGCCATAGCCGGCTTTACGGCGGGCCAGATGGCCTATATGCCTGCAACTGCCATGGCCGGATTTGACGCAACCAAGATGGGTAATCTTGCCCCTGCTGCCATGGCCGGCTTTACCGCTGACCAGATGACCTATATGCCGCCTACTGCCATGGCCGGCTTTACCGCCAGCCAGATGGGCTATATGCCTGCAACCGCCATGGCCGGATTTGACGCAACCAGGATGGGCAATCTTGCCCCTACTGCCATGGCCGGCTTTACCGCTGCCCAGATGACCAATATGCCGGCAACCGCCATGGCCGGCTTTACCGTCAGCCAGATGGACAATATTGCCGCGGAAGCCATGGCCGCCTTTACCGCCAGCCAGGTTACCTATATGCCGCCCGCCGCCATGGCCGGCTTTACTGCAACCCAGATGGGCGATCTTGCCGCTGGAGCCATGGCCGGTTTTACCGCCAGCCAGATGGGCTTTATGCCGCCCACGGCCATGACCGGCTTTGACCCAGCCAAAGCCGCCATGCTTGCTGCTACTGCCATGGCCGGCTTTACCCCCAGCCAGATGGGCTATATGCCGACAACCGCCATGGCTACTTTTGACGCCACCCAAATGACCTATTTTGCACCGGCGACCATGGCTGGTCTCAATTCCACCCAAATGGGGAATTTCGATCCGCAGGCGATGGCCGGATTTCGGCCAAATTATTTTGAAAATATGCCGGCGGCGACCATAGCTGCTTTTACTTCGCAGCAATTTTCCAATATGGCCCATGATGCCTTGGCTGGGATTTCGCCTACGTCCTTTGCCAGTATTCCGACCACTGCCTTGCAGGCCATGACGAGCGCGAATATCGGCGGCTTTGATCCGGCGACGATCAGGACAATGGCCCCTGCTGATCTTGCCAATTTCTCCGTAAGCGCCTTCCAAGCGATGCCGTCGCAAGATTTTTCCAAGATGTTTACGAACTTTGATCCAACGCTAATCACTCCGGCCGCTGTGCTGGCCCTGGTCCCGCCGACCTGGGTGCTGGATCCGCTAACCGGGGCCTTAATCGCCCCGGTGGGCGCCCGCTTGGCCTTTCCGCCGGTGGTGCCTCCCGCTGGTGTTGTCCTGCCAGACCTGCCTGATTTTACAAAAGGTTTGGGCTTGGGCGGAGAGGTTGCAGATGGAGAAGATATTCTGGCCCAACTGAATCAGACCCTGGCGCAGTCTCCAGGCCTTGAAGGCTTGGATATCCTCCAGGAAGATGGCGTCTTGAAGGTCGAGGGCACGGCTGGCGGCGCCTTTGCCGGCCTTGAAATGGCCTTCATCCCTAATGTCGAGGGCATCGTGCAAGCGGCAACCGCCGCGGATGCAGTGCCTGGCTTATCAGCCACGGAAAACGGGGAGTATGTGTTGACCACGGCCGAAGGCATAGCGGTGCCGATCATTCCGGCGCCTTTGAACCCGGCGGCCATAGCGGCAATTACCACAGTTGACGATGTCAGTATTGGCGCTAATGGCGAGACCACCATAACAAATGTGGATGGAACCGTAGTAGTCGGGAAGTTTGAGCCGCTTGTTGACGAGGGCTTGGCCGCTGGCCTGACTCCCGGCATCCACACCTCCGGCACTCCTGGCGTTAATGAACAAATGATTGTGGTCTATGCTGATGGCAGTGCCCAGGCCGTGCAGCCCGCCATGCAATCGCAAGATGAGTTTCAAGCTGAGGCAGTGGCCTTTACAGGGATTACCGACGTCGTCATGAACGTTGACGGTACAGTAGATTTGCTTTACAACGGCGCGCCATTGCAGCTTGTGCCAGGGTTTGAGGTAACCCCGGCCGATGCGGAGACCGCCGCCACCGGCGCCTATGTCACGCCAGCCATTGGTGTTAGCGCTGGAGGCGAGCTGCAATTTACCAACTCTTCGGGGGAAACGCAGGTCTTCTATATCGCCCCGTAGGCATTTTTTTAAAGCATCACGCCACTGAAACAGTGGCGAACAAGACGGAAAGCGAATAGTTTGGTTTATTCGCTTTCCGTCTTTTGTTTTATAGGAAACCTCGAAGTCTGATAATCGCGCAAAAAGTCGAAATTTCTATTTTTCCGTCATTCCGGGCAAGCGAAGCGCGACCCGGAATCTATGCACCTTTCTGGATTCCCGCTTTCGCGGGAATGACGGGGTGACGACTTCTTGCGAGTTCATCAAGGCTCAATAACCCATCGACGGGCAGGGCAACCTGCACCAGTCAAGACCCTTACCCAAATGCCTGCCCTGTCAAATCCAAAACACGAACTCCTGGCCCCGGCCGGCTCCATTGAGGCCTTTTTTGCGGCACTGGAGGCCGGTGCCGATGCCGTTTATTGCGGGCTCAAAGAATTTTCCGCCCGGGCCAAGGCCAAGAATTTCACCCTGGCCGAGATGGAACGGCTCACCGCCTGTGCCCATCATCAGGGACGGCGCTTGTATGTCACCGTAAACACCCTGATCAAGGAAGCTGAGCTGCCCCGGATGGTGGAGATTCTGGCGGCTTTAGCAGCCTTCCGGGTGGATGGGCTGATCATTCAGGATCTAGGCCTGTGGCGTCTTGTCCGTCAGCACTTTCCAGAATTGCCCCTGCACGCCTCAACCCAGATGACCATCCACAATGCCGCTGGCGTCAAGATGCTTGAGCGCCTGGGCTTCTCCCGCGCCGTGCTGGCCCGGGAGCTCTCAATAGACGAGATCGCCGCCATCCGCCAGCAGACGCAAATCGAGCTGGAGCACTTCGTGCATGGCGCCCTCTGCTACTCCATCTCCGGCCACTGCCTCTTTTCCTCCTATCTGACCGGCAACAGCGGCAATCGTGGCCGTTGCGCCCAACCCTGCCGGCGGCGCTACAGTAATCAGGGGAAAGAGGGCTTTTATTTTTCCACCAGCGATCTGAGCGCCATCAGCCTCCTGCCACGACTGGCTGCCGCCGGGGTGATGAGCTTCAAGATCGAGGGCCGCATGAAAAATGCGGAATACGTCTCCACGGTGGTGGCGGCCTACCGCACCGTACTGGATGCCCGCCCAGCCGACAAACAGCAGGCCATTAAGGCGGCTGAAGAGCTTTTGACCGAGGCCTTTGGTCGATCAACGACGACTGGCCTGTTGAAGGGTAACGTCCCGGCCGGGATCGCTATCCCGGCAACCAAGGGGGGCATTGGCCGCCAACTGGGCCTTGTCGAGAAAATTCAAGGGAGCGCCTTTTTTCTGACGACAGCCGATGTCGTCCATGTCGGCGACCGTCTCCGCATTCAACCGCAAAACGATCTGGCGGGCGCGGCCTTTACGGTGCAGGAGCTTGCACTCGGCAAGAGCCAGGTCAAACGGGCCGAAACCGGCAGTTTCGTCCGTATCGCCACCCCGTTTCGGGGCCTTTTCCAAGCCGGTGATCAGGTTTACAAAGTTGCAACCGGCAAGGCCTTTACGCTGAGTGAGGAGGCCTGTAAGCGGCGTCTGGCCACGGTTGATCTGCCTCCGACTGAAGTGCAGCTCACCATCTCCTGCCAGGAGGCCAATCGCCTGACCTTGGAGGCCAAGGCGGCGGGTTGCAGCATGAAGGAAGAGTACGAGGTGGAGATGCTCCCGGCCAGCCACTCGCCACTCAATCGAGAGACCCTGCAGCGCACCTTTGCCAAGACCGGCCAAGCCGCTATTGTCCTTGGGACATTCACAGTGGGCAGCCTGCCGCCGGTCGTGATCAAGCCCAGCCGCTTAAATGAAGTGCGGCGGGATTTTTATAGCACTCTCAGCCAAAGGATTGCGAGCAATCTCCAGCAGCAGCGGGCGGCACAGATCGAAGCCGTACGGGCCAGCCTCTTGCCGGCCTGCCCGCCAAGGCTTGTTGATAATTCGACATTGGCCGTGGTGGCGCGGGGCAGCCGGGACCTGGCAGTCCTGGAGGATCAAGGCGTGGGGCAAGTCATTTTGCCTCTCACCCCGGAGTTTATAGAAGCGCTTGCCAAGCAGGAAGGCCAGCTAAAACCGCATCAGGGGCGCATCATCTGGGACGTTCCAGCCATTATTTTTGAAGGGGAGTGGCGATCATTGCAGGCGGTGATCAGGCAACTGAGGCAGCGGGGATTTTCGAGCTTTCGGCTCAACAATCTAAGCCATTTTCATTTATTTGATGACCAGGCCGAGGTCAGGCTACTGGCCGGCCCTTGGCTCTATGTCCTAAACAGCCAGGCAGCCCTGGCCCTGGCTGAGTTGGGGGTAGAGCAATTTACCCTCTCCCTGGAGGATGATAAGAAAAATATGGCAGATGTCCTGGCCCGCCAGGTCAATCTTGCGGCCTCAGTTGTCGCCTACAGTCCGATCACCCTGCTTACCTCCCGCATCCCCATGCGAGCCATGCGTTCTGGCGCAGTCCTGGAGGCGGACAGCGGCCAGACGATCCGCCTTGATTTTGAGAGCGGACTTACCGTCGCCTTGGCCGGGCAGGATTTTTCACTGCTGGGACATTTACAGGAACTTCGGCAGATGGGCTGCGCAGAATTTATCGTCGATCTTTCCAGCGCTGGCCTTGTCAGCAATCGTGGCCAGGCAGTGCTGGCGGCGGCGCTGGCCGACCAACCCCTGCCCGACACCTCCTGCTTCAATTTTGAGCGGGGCCTGGCGTGACGGAATCGTTTTGCCGTGCGCGGCTTTTTACCAAGGCCTCGACAAAATTGGCAAGCAGGCGTTCAGCCGCCCCGTAATTGGCATAGGCGTGCACCGAAAGCGCCTGATTGCCGATGATCATGGCGGAAAGGCCCCTGCCTTCCTGGCGGCGATACAGACAGCAGATCTCTTTGCCCATAGTCTGGGCCATGCCGATTTCAAAGCCGACGCCGAGTGAGGGCGTGGAGACTTCGGCCACGACAAAGTCAGCGGCCTCGAGCCATTGCATATCGCGCTGAAAGATCTCGGCCTCGGTCAGAAATTGTTCTTCAGCCAGCAGGGCAGCATCGCCGACATGGGCGGTCAGCACCGTGCCAAAGCGGCCAAGGTAACGGATCAGGTCAGCGTAGAGATCGGCATCGTCACGCCCGGCACGGATCGCCCCGGCAAAATAGATGTTAAGGGCCTTGGCAGGCGGAACAATGTCGGTCGGCATGCGTCTTAAACTCTGCCCGCCGTGCTCAAGGCCAGCTATCAGACATGAAATTTAAAGGAGATATTGACCTTGGCGCGGAAGGTTGCAACAACCTCGCCTTCAATGGTCATATCAAGTTCTTTGATGGTGGCGACCCGCAGGTCGCTGTATTTTTTCCTGGCGATGTCAATGGCATTCTTGGCCGCCTCTTCCCAGGAATTTTTGCTGGTTCCAACAAATTCGACAACTTGATAGACACTGTTTGGCATGGTTCGATCCTCCTTAGTATTGTTAGTACCTTGTAACATGGATTGTTTAGGTTTTTTGTGGGTTTTTGTAGGTTGGGTTAGCGAAGCGTAACCCAACACCCCAAACGGCATTGGCGTTGGGTTACGGCCATACGACGGCCTAACCCAACCTACGATATTTGAGGCGTTACAGCCTATTAGTTTAGTGAGCAGATCAGGCGGTATTTTTGCGCTTGTCTCCTCACTCCTTTCGTTTTCTGCGGTAAACCTCGACCAGATAGGGTTCTGTCTCAGCAAGCATTTCCCGGCTGACCTTGACGAAATTTTGTTCAAAGGCCGGAAAAAAGGTATCACCCTTCACTTCTCGAAAAATCGTAGTTAGAATGATGGTCTCGGTCAGCGGCAAGGCCTGCTTGAAAATTTGTTCCCCGCCAATGATGAAGACCTTCTCGGCATCGGCGCAGAGTTCCAGAGCTGCGGTCAAATCCGAGACCGTCTCGCAGCCTGCGGCCACGAAATTTTCATTGCGTGAAATTACAATATTGCGGCGCCCTGGCAGCGGCCGGCCTATGGACTCATAGGTCTTACGCCCCATGATCAGGGGATGGCCCCAGGTCGTCTTCTTGAAACGCTGTTGCTCGCCGGGGATATGCCACGGCATGGTCTGGTCCTTGCCAATTACCCGATTCGTGGCCATGGCCACGATAATGATGATCTCCATTGCCGCCTTCCTTGTCCCATACCATGGCTGGCAGGTTTGCGCTTGCCAAACCATCCCGCTATACTTATAGTAGCGTCAAACAAAATCTCCCCAGGCCCTGGACTGGTTCCCACAGGCGGGGACAGGCCTCCTCATGAGAAAAGGAATTGACCAGAACAACGCACCCGCCAAAGTTTCCTGAACTCAACAATTATCACCCTAAACGACAATTCTCTCTTCACCATGGACTATTACAAGATACTGGGCGTTGACAAGACCGCGACTAAGGACGATCTCAAAAAGGCCTACCGCAAACTCGCCCTCAAGTACCATCCCGACCGGACCAAGGGCGACAAGAAGGCCGAAGAGAAATTCAAGCAGGCCAATGAGGCCTATGCGGTGCTGTCCGATGCAGAGAAGCGACAGCAGTATGACACCTATGGTTCCGACACCTTCCAGAAACGATACACCCAGGAAGACATCTTTCGGGGAGCCGATCTGGGCTCGATCTTCAGGGAATTTGGCATCAATGTCGGCGGATTTTCTCAGGCCGGTGGGCGGGTCAGAGGCGGCGCTCCTTTTGAGACCTTTTTCAGCCAAAGCGGCGGCGGGGCAGCGGGTAATCCCTTTCAGTCGCAAGGCTGCGGCAGTTCAGGTCGTCGGCAACCGGTCAAGGGGGCCGATGCCACGCTCGAACTGGGGATCACTTTGGCCGAGGTCCTGAACGGCACCGAAAAAACCATCTCCCTTGGCCGTGGCGTCAGCGCCGACAAGGTCTCGGTCAAGATCCCCGCTGGCATCGAGTCTGGCAAGAAACTGCGGATGGCGGGCAAGGGCTCGGCCTCGCCCCAAGGAGGGCCGGACGGTGACCTCTATCTCTTGATCAACATCCTGCCCGACCCAAATTTCAGCCGCGATGGCAACGATCTGATCTGCGAAAGCATTATTCCCTACTCCTCCGCCACCCTGGGAGGCACTATCGCCGTGCCTACCTTGGAAGGCAAGACCTTGAAAGTCAAGGTCCCCGCCGGCATTCAACCCCAAGCCAAACTCCGCCTCAAGGGCCATGGCCTGCCTGCCGGTCCCATCGGTCCCCGGGGCGACCTTCTGGTACGTTTCATGGTCGAAGTCCCCAAAGAAGTGACCCCTGATCAGCAAGAATTGATTGAACAACTCAAAGCCCTGGGGCTTTGACCGCTTGTCGAGTGTGGTGCGCCGCCTTGTTTGCCTCAGGCGAGGCCAGTGCCGCTGATTTTTTCCAGGGCTTCCAGATACCTGACTCTGGTCTTTTCGACGATTTCGGCCGGTAGCGGCGGCGGCGGCGGGGTCTGGGGACAATCAAGGGAGAGCAGGTAATCCCGCAGGAACTGCTTGTCAAAACTGGCCTGGCCGCGGCCTATTTCATAGCCATCCACCGGCCAGAATCGGGATGAATCAGGGGTCAGCACTTCATCAATCAGGATGAGTTCGCCGTCAAACCAACCCAGCTCAAATTTAGTATCGGCGATGATAATCCCACGCTGCCGAGCATAGCCTGCCGCCTTCTCATAGAGCCGCACGCAGATATCGGCGATCTTGTCAGTCTCCGCCGCACCAACAATCTCCCGCATCCGCTCCAGTGAAATGTTTTCGTCATGCGCCCCCAGCGCTGCTTTGGTCGATGGGGTAAACAGGGTCTGTGGCAGTTTTTCTGACTCCTGCAGGCCAGCCGGCAACTTAAAACCGCAGACCACCTGATTTTTCTGATAGGCCTTCCAGAAGGAGCCGGATATATAGCCCCGGACGATACATTCTACGGTAAGCGGCTCGGCCTTGCGGACCAGCATACTGCGTCCGGCCAACTGCACGAGGTAAGGCGCGCAGACCGCCGGGTATTGGCTGACGTCTGCCGTCAGCAGGTGATTAGGCACGATGTCCTTGAGGTACTCAAACCAGAACAGCGATACCTTGGTCAGCACCGCTCCCTTCGAGGGGATCGGGTCGGCCATCACCACGTCGAAGGCGGAGATGCGGTCGGTGGCCACCATCAGCAGGCAGTCGCCCAAGTCATATAAATCGCGAACCTTGCCGCGATGAATCAGGTTGAGACCTGGAAAATTTGTTTCAGTGACTGGTTGAGTGTTCATTGATCTTCCTTGGTTCTTTTTGTGGTTGGAAATGGGTGTGTAGTTTTTTTTACTCTTCCTTTCGATTTACCCTACCGTGGTGGAGATTGCAAAGAAAACCAGCTGCAAGCTCACCAGTCCAAGGCGACCCGGCGAGTCTCTCCTACGTGGCCCGATGGATGGCAAAGGGGCCGCAACTCTGGCAGATCGGCATGACCTCGACCCGGTTGATGTTTATGTGCGGTGGCTGGCCCACCAGCCAATAGACAATGTTGGCGATGTCCGGGCCGGTTAAAGGTTCTGCCCCTTGATATTGACTTGGAATCAGGTCCGCTGAAACCACTTTTCTATATCGACCTTGGAAAAGCGTTTAAACACCGGCCGCCCATGGGGGCAGTGGGAAAAGATGCCCGCCGCCTGCATGCGGTCCAGGAGGTGCTGGACCTCAAGGGGACTTAAGGCGTGGCCCGCCTTGATCGCTGCCTTGCAGGCCATGCTGGCCAAGACCCCATGCAACTTGGTCACGCCTTGGGCAGGGAGTTGGTCATCGATAAAACGGCTTAAGAAGCCGCGCAGGATTTCGGTCGGAGGCAGATGACTTAAGCCCGCCGGAACGGCTTTGATCAGCACGGTGTCGCCGCCGAACTCCTGCAAATCCAGGCCAAGGCGCAGGAGCTCGGCGCTGTGATGTTCCACGGCCTCCACCTCGGCTGGCACGAGTTCAATCATTTCCGGGAACATCAGGAGCTGGCTGGGCATGGTGCTGGTGTCGTAATGCCCTTTCAAGTCCTCAAAGATGAGCCGTTCTTGTACCGCATGCTGATCAATGGCCACTAGGCTATCCTCCATCTGGCAGAGGAGATAGGTGTCAAATAGCTGGCCAAGATAACGTAGATGTGCCGGTTCCGGAGGCACTGACAGCGGCAGGTCAAATTTGGGTGGAGGTGGCCGCTGTAATTCAGGCGGGCAGGTCGTCAGGCCATCCGCCGGGGCAGGGCCTGAGGAAACGGGACGAGGCGGATCAGCCAAAAGTTCCGGAGGAGTCGGCGCCGATGCCGCCGTCAAGGGTAAAGGCTGGGGTTCTCTGACCTCAAAAGAGACTTCGTCTTTAACAGGCGGCCAAGCCATTGGCGCTACCACCGCCGGTTCGGCTGAGGCAGCTTCCGGCTTGGGGAAGCCAAATATCTGGCCTTTCAACTGCTCTTGATAGGCCTCCATGCTCCGCCAGACCGCCGCCACAATCTTGTTGTGGACCAGGTTGTTCTCGCAGAAACGGACCTCTTGCTTGGTGGGGTGGACATTGACGTCCACCCCTTCCGGCGGCAAGCGGACATGTATCACTCCAGCCGCCCGCCCGCCTTTCATCAGAAAGCCTTGCATGCCCTCGGCCACAGCATGGTTGATCATCCGGTCTTTGACATAGCGGCCATTGACAAAGGTCCACAGCCGTCCGGCCCGGCCGCTGGCAAAATCCGGCGGCAAGAGAAAGCCGCTGACCTGAATTTCCGTCCTGGCTGCCGCCACATCAAAGGTAAGCGGGATGAGGTCAGGGCAATCGCCCAGCACCTGTTTGACCCGCCGTTCTGGCGTATCGTCGCTTATTGGCAGATCAATGATATCTCGACCGTTGACCTGATAGGTAAAACCGATCTGGGAACTGACCAAGGCGTAGGAGCGGACCACCTCGTCGATATGGGCGAGTTCGGTGTTGGCGGATTTCAGGAATTTACGGCGGGCCGGGACATTGGCAAAGAGATCGGCCACCTCAACCACCGTGCCTTGGGCGCAGCCCATCTCGTGCACCTTGTTGACCGCACCAAAACGGACATCGACCCGGCAGCCCAAGGCCGCCCCGGCTGGCCGGGAGGTAATGGTCATCCGGGAAACTGAAGCGATACTGGGGATGGCCTCACCGCGAAAGCCAAGCGTCTGAAGCCTGATGAGATCATCGGCGTTTTGCAATTTGCTGGTGGCGTGCCGTTCCAGGCAAAGCAAGGCATCGTCAGGATCCATGCCACAGCCGTTGTCAATCACCCGGAGCATCCGGGTGCCCGCCCCCTCAACCTGCACCGAGATATGCGTCGCCCCGGAGTCAATGGCGTTCTCGACCAACTCCTTGATCACCGAGGCCGGGCGCTCAACCACCTCGCCGGCCGCAATCTGGTTGGCCAAGCTTTCTGTCAGAATCCTGATTCGGGACATAAGGGTAATATTAAGAGATCAAGTTTAAGTAGTTGGCTTGGCATCCTGAAAAAACAGAAGGACATTGTCCTTGATCCAATGTTCGTCCCACCACTCTATCGGCGTCACAAAGACCCCGTTGATCAGCATGGCGAAGTGGAGATGGTCGCCGCCAGCCATGCCGGTGGTGCCAGTCAGGCCAAGCACGTCATTGGTTTTCACCATCTCGCCGACCTTGGCCCTGATTTCACTCATGTGGGCATAAAGGCTGAAGACGCCCTGGCCGTGGTCGATGATCGCCATGTTGCCGTAGATGCCCAGGTAGTCGGCAAAGATGACCTTGCCGTTGTTGGCCGCCCCAACCTCAGCCCGTTGCAGCGAGGCCAGATCAACCCCGAGATGGACCTGGTTGTCGACCTCCTTGTCTTGATAAAAATAGGAGCGGTACTGAGCGAAGCCAGCCAGCGGTGAACTCCTTTCCATCCTGGCAAACGCTCCCTGCCAGTGTCGTTCTGGATCTGTATGGTTGCAAACCTCCTTGATGCGGTCGGCGTTTTGTTTTCGCACCTCGTTATTGACGTAGAGGAATTGCTCAATCTGGCCCCCTTTCATTTCAGGATAGTACTGCGCGAACTCCGGGACCTTTGTATTTAAAAAACCTTCACTAAGGGTAATGGTGTCAGTTTTTTTCTTGACTCGATGGATCTTGATGGCGATGGGCAGGCTGGCCTGATTGCCGGCCCGGTCTTTGCCACTAATCGCCGCCGCCTTGACGGCCTCGGTGTCGTAGGGAATGCCGATCATTGCTCCATAAACCAGGTCTTTGCGGGTCGGGATTGGAAAGCCAGGGTGGAAGGTCCCATCAATGGTGATGCCATGCTGAAAGAGTTCCTCGCTGGACCCATAGACGATAATTCCGGAACTCCCAGGTTTGATCCCGGCCGGGGAGTCAACCATCCGCAACAGGGGTGTCTTGGTGTCAACGGTTACCGGGTAGCTGTTTAAGGTCTGATTTCCCCGCAGCCACTGCCACCATGACAAGTCGCGGACGCTGATCAAGAGTTCAGCCGCGCCGTCGTTTAAGCCCAAGGCCGTCGCGTCAATCTCAAGGGTTTCCTGCAAGGACGGGACACCCTTGCTCAGAAAGCTTGATCTACCCAATTGCCGGTCAACTGCAACAGCCTCCTTCTTGCCCTGCCGGATAACGGCGCGGACCTCCCGCAAGCCGCTCTTCTGATCGCCGACCAAGACCACAATCTTGGTATTTTTGCCCAGGAGTGCTACCTCGGAATCAAGTTTGATCGTCGGGCTTTCCCATTCAAAGAACTTTAGTGCGGCAAATACCCCGCTTAGCAGGATCATGGCAGCAATCACAAGCAACAGCAGAGGTCCCGTATTGTTTGAGCTCTGCTTCATTCTTCTTTCACATGTTTCATTAGCCATTTCCTCTCCTTGTCCTCATCAACAAAAACGACAGTCACCACCACGAAAATAAAAAAGGATCAAATTCTACCATGTTCACCAAAAAATGACAGGGGAAAGTCTTCCGAAGAAAGACAAAGGGCTTAGGGGCTTGACATGGAGTTAGTCTGCCTCTATATCATGACCCATGGAAACTTTTGACGCAGTCATTATTGGTGCCGGTCCTGGCGGCTTGCGTTGCGCCACCATCCTCGCTCAGCACGGACGAACGGTCCTGGTGCTGGAGCGGAATTCCACGATCGGTCCCAAGGTCTGCGCCGGCGGCATCCCCTATCATGCCTTGAACGAACTGAATATTCCACCGGGACTACGAGAGGCAAGCTTCCCGACCCAACTGGTTTGCACCCCTTGGCAACAGGCGCGGGTTTGTTTTCCAGAACCGATTATCACCACCGTCAACCGTGAACGTCTTGGGGCCTGGCAAGTGGCCGAAGCCCGGCTGGCGGGCGCAACGGTCCGGTTAGGTACGGCCGTGACGGCAATCAACGACAAGTACGTCGAGACCAAAACGGGCCAAATCGCCTACCGTACCCTGATTGGGGCGGACGGCAGCTCCTCCCTGGTCCGCCGGTATTTGGGGATTGGCTCAAGGCAGCTCGGAGTTGGCATCAATTACCAAGTGCCCGGTCGTTGGCCCGAGATGGAATGGCATCTCGACCCAGAGGTCTTTGGCAGTGGCTATGCCTGGATCTTTCCCCATCGCCATTCCACCTCGATCGGCGCCTATGCTGATCGTAACGACCTGTCGGCCGCCACCCTGCACCGCCGTCTGCTGGCCTGGGCCAAGACCCGCGGCCTGGGCCTTGCTGACAGCAAGGCCCAGGCGGCCCTGATTAATTTTGACTATCAGGGTTGGAATTTCAATCCCATTTTTCTGGTGGGGGATGCGGCGGGCCTGGCCTCCGGTTTCACCGGCGAGGGTATCTACCCCGCCATTGTCTCCGGCGAGACGGTGGCTTGCACCATACTGGATCCAGGCTACCAGCCAACCCGCCTGGACCGCTTGTTGACGCGTCAACGCCTGCATAACCGCCTGCAAAAATTCTACACCGGCAATAAAGTGATTTGCCAAATCAGCCTGGAAATGCTAGTCTTGGCCATCCGCTTGAAGGTCATCGGCTTTGAGGTCTTGGAGATGTATTGATTCGCAGTAAATATTGCGAGCAGCGACGAAGCGCCAGTTTGTATGCAGCGATGAACGAATCAAAAGAGGGAAAGGAACCGCTTCCGTACAGGGGAAAAAGATCATGAAATTCGACAATAAAAAAACGCTGCTTTACAATATGTTGTTCCTGTTAGGCGGCGCAGGGATCATCCTCTTCCTTTGGAACGCCCCGGCGGAGACCACCAAGAAACTGCCCCAAGACGCCATCCATCTGAAATTCCACCCCATGGAAAAGAAGGCTGCCGAGAAATTCTGCGAAGAATGCCACAACCCTCAGGGCGAGGTGCCCCTGCCGAAAAAGCATCCGCCCAAATACCGCTGCCTGTTTTGCCATAAGCAAAACAAAAAATAAAAATGTTTGCGTGGCTGATCACGAGCAGATGCCTGTTCAACAAAGCGCCCTGACCATCGTCTTGGAAAATCTGGAGGCCACTGCCCGTTTGGGCCAACGGCTTGGTGAACTTGCTGAGGCGGGCGATATCATCACCCTGGCCGGGAGCTTAGGGGCTGGCAAGACCACGCTGACCCAAAGTATCGGCCAGGGCCTACAGGTTCCTCCAGCCTGTTACATCACCAGCCCTACCTTCAGCCTGCTCCACGAATATCCTGGGCGCCTCCCTCTCTATCACATGGATCTATACCGTCTGACCTGTCAGGAGATCATTGACCTTGGCTTTGAGGATTATCTCTATGGTGAGGGGCTGTCAGTGGTGGAGTGGCCTGACCGGCTTGCGGAGATCATGCCTCAAGACCGTCTGCAAATTGAGCTTGAGTTGACCTCAGAGACGACGACGCGCACAGCCTATTTAAGCTGGCATGGCCGGCTACGGGCCAAGGCAGCGGCGTTTCATTTGGCCCTGTGAAGTTTTATCATTTTCGTTGCTTACCCCAATTTTCCAGCCCTGATTTGACTGATCACCTCAATCAGCTTGGCCTTAACAATTGGCTTGGTTAAAAAATCGTTCATTCCCACCGCCATGGCCGCATCGGCGTCCTCCTTGCGGGCGTGGGCGCTCAGCCCGACAATCGGGATCGGGCTTGTCCTAGCGCGTAGGCCCTGATAGGCCTCCTTGCCGTCGCTCTCCTCCAGTGCCCTGATCTGCCGGGTCGCTTCCATGCCGTCCATGTTTGGCATTTGCAGGTCCATCAGGATGAAGTCAACGCACTCTTCCTGCAAGACCTCAAGGGCCTGTACGCCATCCGCCGCCACCACCACCTCACAGCCTTCACGCTTGATCAGCACGCTGGCCAGCTTCTGGTTCACCAGATTGTCTTCCACCAGGAGTACCCGCAGGCTGACACTGGCAGGCTGCGGTGGGGATGGTGTCGAGAGGCTTTCTGCCGGTTTGGCTACGACCCCTTCCGCTTCGTTCATAGGCAGGGTGAAACCAAAGACGCTGCCCACGCCCTCCTCGCTGCATAGGGTGACGTTGCCGCCCATCAGACCCACCAGTTGACAGGTGATCGCCAGGCCCAAACCGGTACCGCCATAACTTCTGGTGATGGAGCCATCGGCCTGGGTGAATTTGTCGAAAATCGAGGCTTGTTTATCAGAGGGAATGCCAATCCCGGTATCACTGATCAGAAAACGCAATCTGGGCGCATCTTGGCTCGGCAGGAGACTGACCTGAATCGCCACCTCGCCTTCCTTGGTGAACTTCATGGCGTTACCAACCAGATTGATCAGCACCTGCTTGATGCGGTGGCCATCGCCGAGCAGATTCCGTGGCACATCATCAGTGATGGCATAGCGAAATGAGACCCCCTTTTCCATCGCTATTTTTAAGAACATGGCGGCCACATTTTTGACGATGTCAGGCAGGTTGAAGGGCTCCTGGGCGATATCCAGCTTGCCGGCCTCAATTTTCGAAAAATCGAGGATATCGTTTATCAGGCTCAGGAGTCCGTCGCCAGACTGTTTGATGGTCCGGGCATAGTCGGCCTGTTGCGGGTTCAAGGGGGAGTCACAGAGGAGGTCTGAAAAGCCGATAATCGCGTTCATCGGTGTCCTTAACTCGTGGCTCATATTGGCTAAAAATTCACTCTTTAAGTGATTGGCCTTGACGAGTTCGGTATTGGCGCTACGTAACTCCAAGGTCCGTTCTGCGATCTCGGCCTCAAGGTTTTTGGCGTAATCCTGATCTTTTTCCTGAATAAGGACATACTGGCGATGGTTGTTTTCCACCATTTCGAAATGTTGGGTATTCAGAGCGCCAATCTGTTTGGTTAGCTGCTCATTTTCGATCCGCAAGTCATCGGCGATCATGATGGCATGGATCTGACCAACGGTCGCCCCCATCACTTCGCGGATAAAGGGCTCAGCAGCGTAACCAGTCATCGCCTCCGGTAGCCAGCAGAGGAGGATGGCGTCCATTTCGTCAACCACCACTGGGCAGACCCCAGGCAACGCCTGCTGTGCCGGGAACCACCCCTGGTGGCGAATATGGCTCAGGAGGTCCTCGGGCAGAACCGCACGTGGCTGATCTTGGCCACCAGCGCAAAAGATCTGTCCGCCAGCTTTATGGAGTTGAAAATAAGTGCTTGGCAGCGCCGTTGCCAACAGGCCCATAAATTTCAGTTCACGGGCATCCTTGACCTCAAGTTCTTCAAAAATACCGTCCAGATCCAGATCCAGCATTGGACTCATCCTTCTTCTGGGGCGTAGAGGCTCTTGGCCTTTTCCATTTCAGCCGGCAGGTCTCGGATAATGACCTTATAATTGTCCATCATCGATTTGACATGGGGGACTAGGTTGTTGGGCAGGGGGTCAACCTTGTCTGGGATGACGCCAAATTTCATCTTAGAGGCCATATACTCGGCCAACTGCACAATGCCGGTGACGGAGGAAGGTTCTGGATTCTTGTCGGCATGATGAAAGCGTATGGCATATAACACATCAGGAGGCATCTGCCACTCCTTGGCCAGTTTGAAACCCACGTCCGCATGGTCGGTGCCGATCACCTCCCGTTCGCATTCGACCAAGGACTTTACGCCCGGCTGATAGAGCCGACAGGCCTCGCGCAGCTCCGTGCCGGCCACCTGGTCCTCGGCAATCAGGCCTATGTCATGGATAATCCCCGCTAGAAACAGATTCTCTCTGGCATCACCGAAGATACGTTTGCCAATCATGTCTGCCAGGATGGCGACGGTGGCGGAATGCAGCCAAAGGTTTTTGCGAGAAAATCCGTCCTTGCCATCATCTTTGAACATGTCCCGGATGGCCTCAACCGCCACCAGATTACGCAGATTTTTCATGCCCACATAAACTACTGCTTTCGCAATAGAGTCAACCTTGTTCCGTAAGCCAAAGAACGGGCTATTGACCAACTTCAGGAGCCTGGAGACCAGTACCGGGTCCATCTGGATAATCTCTTCAAAATCCCGCATCGTACTTTTGTCGCTGTTGACCATCTCGGTAATGCGGATGGCGACATGGGGCAGGGTCTTGGCAGTATTAAATTTTTCAACTATTTTTTCAGCGGTGAACATGAATTCTCTCAGTACTTCGGTACAGCCAAAGAATGGGGGAAGCCCTGAGGCAATCGGTGCCTCTATCTATACCCCCTAACCTTGGGGATCTATACCGTTAAGGTCCCCAGTTCCCCCACGAGTTCGCTGATATCGGCGATATCGATAGCGTTAAGCTGGTTGGCCCGGCCTTTTTTTTCAATATCATAGGCCGCCACTCGCAGTCCTTCGACCCCGAGACTGGCCGCTGCCCCCTTTATGCTGTGGGCGGCTTCCGCCACCGCCTGACTGTCGCCTGTGGCCAGCCCAGCCTTAATTTTTTGCAGGTCAGTTTTTGAAGATTCGTTTAATAGGCCAAGCAATTCAGCCAAGAGTTCTGCGTCTTCTCCGGACTGTTCGTTGGCAAAGGCCCTGTCCCATTTTAAATCGCTCATAGTTGTATCCTTATCAGTTGTGTTTGTGGCGGTGCGTTTTGATGATGAGAACGTGGCGAAGGTGGCTGACTGGTTAACCACAAACTAAGCTTTTCATCTCCGCGATGAAGGGTGGAGAATCCCCCAAGCGGCATAACCTAGCCAGCAATGCTTGCTTCTGTCATCTTAAATTAAGAGTAGCGGAAAGGATGGTGGCGCGCAAATACTTTCTGGTGCTGGCCCCTATTCGACCTGCTCACAGGTACAGATATCTTTGTAGAGAGAATTTATATGGTTAGAGTTTTCACTAATTTTATGGATATCGACAAAAATCTCAGAAATATTTTTATGAATTGTGATTATTTTTTCTGCCAGTTGCCTGGTGTCGTTTGTGTAATCAGCAGCATTAGTGTTCATCTCAATTGTTTGTGATTCAGCATCACTAATTGTTTTTGATATGTTTTTGCTTGAAAGGCTTTGCTCATCAACTGCAGCTGCAATAGTTGCAACAACATGGGTCATGCTTTGGGTAACGTCACTTATCTTACGGATCTCATCAATCGTGCTCTCTGTCGAACGGCGCATCGCCTCAATTTTATTTTTTATATCACGGGTGGCATCGTTGGTTTGAGCAGCTAAATCTTTCACTTCACTGGCAACTACGGCGAATCCCTTACCGGCCTCTCCGGCTCTTGCCGCTTCAATCGTTGCATTTAATGCTAACAGCTTAGTTTGCTCAGCAATTTCAACAATGGTTTCTATAACGGAGGTAATCTCCTCCGATGCCTTCCCAAGGGTGTCAATGCGCTCGAAGGCGTTTTTAACTCCGGAGACAGCTTCCTGCATTATTGAATTAGCTTGTTCGGAGCTTTGAGTTATTTCTTCGATGTTACAGTTCATTTCTCCTGTAACCGCAGCGATTGAATCCATATTTTTTTTCGATTGTGCTGCTGCGGATGAAACAGAAATCATGTTTGAATGCATCTCTTCAGCAGCGCTGACCGCATTGTTAGATTGATCGGTAATCGCTTTTGATTTTGTGAGCATTTCATTCGCTTGAGAAGCGATGGCCTGTAAAGAGTCATGCAATTCATCCAGGTGAGCCTTGAGTTGTTTTTTTATGGTCCCGGTTTGATCTCTCTCGGCAGAGATATTGTCTGCGCTATTTTTCAATCGGGCCCCAATCTTTTTAAGAATTTCGGCTAGTTCATCAATTTCGTCATCGTTTGATGACCAAGCTCCAGCTTCATAGTTGCCCTCTGCTATAGTACGAGCATAGACGGTACAGTTTGAAAGTTTGTTTTTTAGCTCTCTTGAGCAAACCCAAAGAATTAAGGCACTAAAAAACAATATCAACGAGGTGCTGCCAATCAAGAATGGCACTGTTGCGACTGGATGTCCGTGTAGGCATTCCGAGGGTAGTTTTAATAAGACGAGGACTAATTGCAGCACTACGGCAGACGACAGCACACCAAAACTCCATGCAAAAAAATTGCGACGTAATTTTAATCCGGTACGCATGTCATCTCCTTAATCAATTTAAAACTGGTCAATGCTTGTCGGCGTCTGGCCTGCAGATGTTTCTATTTTAAGGATAGGCAAGAAGATACCCAAAAATCAAGCAGGTTTTTGGTCTGCACAAAAAAGTTTGACTTTAAAGTTCTAAACGTGGGATATTTTTTAGAGGAATTGCCAGCTGGAACAGTCGGCGAATATGGTGTGAGTTGTGTGCCCCCTAGTTTTTCAAAACAATGATTTTTGTTTTTGCAGAGATTTAATATCTGATTACAAAAAATCGTCTTGTAATCGTAAAAAGGTGGTATCTCATGAATAAAAAATTATTCGTCAACTTATCAATAACATTAAAGATTTTGCTTTCAGTTGTCATAGCTCTTTTTTGTTCGCTGAGTGTTGGCGGATATTTGTTGAACCGTACCATCAGTCAGCAGATGACCAATATTTACATGGATTTGATCCATACTCTTTCAAGCTCACTTGAGGACGGCGCAAAAATTTCCCTGGAAAGGGGACAAATGAAAAATTTTAAGAGACTCCTAACGGACCAGGCAAAGGTCAAAGGGGTTATCGATGTGTCTCTTTATGACCGGGAGGGGAAGGTAAACCTTTCATCTTCAGGCCTGGAGTCTGCAAATAAAGTTCTGGCGCCGGCAATTTTAGAAAAAATCATGTTGCAGCGGCAACCTATACAAACAGTCGAAGGGACTTCGCTCCGCATCTATACCCCCCAAATCATCACGGGAGATTGTGTCCGTTGTCATCCGACCTGGGTCATTGGTGAGCAGGGGGGGGTGATCTCCCTGACTTATGATCTTACCGAATTAAATCAACTTATCTCCAGGCAGCGATTAATGCTTGTTGGTGGGATTTTTATTTTACTCGGCGCCATCAGCATCATGATTGTTTTTATTGCAAAATCCATCGCCAGGCCCGTCATCATAATGACGGAGGTCATGGGGAAACTGGCCGGAGGGGATCTTGATGTGCAAGGGATCGATGGAGACCGTACCGATGAAATTGGCCAAATGGCCGCTGCCGTTAAAATTTTTCAAACTAACGCTGTCGAAAAAAAGCGCCTGCTGAAAGAGCAAGAAGAGCTGAAAAAGCAAAATGAATTTGCCCAAAAAGAAATGATGAACAGCATGGCGCATGCCTTTGAGTCAAGCATTGGCCACATCATTAATGCAATATCAACGGCTGTCACTGAACTCCAGAGTTCGGCACAGGTCATGAGCACTACGGCAGACAAAACAAATGAGCAGTCCTCTTCGGTTGCGGCCTTTTCCGAACAGACATCAGCCAACGTCCTTATGGTTGCTTCCGCCACCGAAGAACTCACCTGTTCAGTCGGCGAAATAAGCGAGCAGGTCACTAATTCTTCTCAAATTGCCAGCGATGCCGTCCAAAAAGCTGAAGAAGCGAATATGATGGTCAAGAGCCTGTCTGATGCCTCACGAAAAATCGGGGATGTTGTGCAATTGATAACCGATATTGCCAAGCAAACGAAACTCCTTGCCCTTAACGCTACAATTGAAGCAGCCCGTGCTGGTGAAGTTGGTAAGGGGTTCGCTGTTGTCGCCAATGAAGTCAAAGAATTAGCTAAGCAGACAACATTGGCGACAAAGGAAATCGCTGATCATATCTCGGGCATCCAGAACGCCACCCAAGGGGCGGTTTCGGCGATCACAAGTATTACGCAAACGATCAACAATATTAATGACATCTCAACGACAATCGCCTCGGCAGTTGAAGAGCAGTCAGTTGTGACCAAGGACATTGCCCAGAGCACCAGTCAAGCCGCTTCCGGTACGCAGGAGGTCTCCAGAAATATTGCTGAAGTCGCTAGGGGTGCAGAGGACACCGGCCTTGCGGCTAAGAAGGTTTTGGATAATGCCGATGGATTATCTCAACAGGCTGATATGTTACAAAAAGAGGTCAATAATTTTTTAACTCAGGTCTTGTCCAGTTCTAAATAAATTTGCTTTTTGCCCATTTGAAGGAAAACTTGCATGTCCATTTTGACAGACCAAGAGACCGTAACTGCATTCATTCAAGAGTCAAAAGATCACCTTGACGGCATTGAAGATGACTTGCTCGCCATTGAAGAGGCTGGGTCTGAGATTGATTTAGAGCGTGTCAACAAAGTTTTCAGAGCAGTTCATTCGATTAAGGGGGGGGCTGGATTTCTGGGGCTTGAAAAAGTCAAAGAGCTTGGCCATAGCAGTGAGAACGTCATGGGGAAGATCCGCAGCAAGGAATTAATCCCTACCCCGGCGATTATCTCTGCGTTGCTGGATGCCGTTGACATGCTCTCCACGTTGATAAATCGATATGAATCATCAAATGAGGCCGACATCTCGACTCATCTCGCCAGACTTGGCGCTATCATTTCGGGAGAACCAGTGCCGGATAATGCGCCAGAGGCTGACAAAGCTTCTGGTAATGTTTCTGGAATTAATAACGATCGGGACAATACGGCTCAATCTTTGGAACTCGAACGATTTAAAGTTGAAAAATCTGTTGTTGATGAAGCCTTTGAAGCGGGAAGCTTTGTCTTTATCGTCGAGTATGATTTGGAAAAAGACATTCAAAAACAGGAAAAAAGTGTTGAGGAAATCTTTGACACGCTGCGAGGCCCAGGAGAAATATTAGGAAGCAACATTGATTTAACCTTAGCTGGTTTGGAAGAGCAGATCAGTGCCCAAGGGAATTCTCTATTCATACTTGTTGCAACAATTATGGAGAAGGATCTGTTGGCTGGTTTTTCCGGACTTGATCCGTCGCACATCCAGCAAGTTTCGCCTGAAGATATAGGTGATGGTAAAACATGCCCTTCTCTCTCCAAGGACGCAAGGGCTGTCGCACCCGTTACGCAACTGGAAAAAAATATCGGACCATCCACGCCTGCAGTCGAGCAAAAGGCGAAGGATGATCCGATGCCATCGTCCACGCCCAATGCATCGAATGCATCGCCGCCAGCGGCGAACAGGCAGGAAAACAGCCTGCGGGTCAATGTCAAAATCCTCGACAATCTGATGACCCTGGCCGGCGAGTTGGTGCTGACCAGAAACCAGTTCATGCAAGCGGTTTCTTCCAAGAGAATTCAGGGAATTGATAATATTTGTCAACGGCTTGACCTGGTTACTTCTGAGCTGCAAGAGTCAATAATGAGTACCAGGATGCAGCCAGTTGGCAATGTATTTAACAAGTTCAAACGCATTGTCAGAGATCTCTCCCAAAAATTGGGAAAAGAAACGAATCTTATCATCAAGGGCGAAGAGGTCGAACTCGACAAGACCATCATTGAAGCGATCGGCGACCCCCTAACCCATCTGGTGCGAAACTCAGTTGATCATGGCCTTGAAATGCCGGCAGACCGTGTGGCGGCAGGGAAATCAGCTGTGGGCAACTTACGGTTGACTGCCTTCCATGAGGGTGGTCAAGTTATGATTGCCATCGAGGACGATGGCGCGGGCATTAATACTGAAAAAGTTAAAGCCAAAGCCCTTTCCATGGGACTTTTTGATGCTGTCGCCCTGGAGGCGATGAACCAGGCTGAGTTGGCAAAGCTCATCTTTTTGCCGGGGATGTCTACTGCCAAGGAGGTCAGTGATGTCTCAGGCCGTGGGGTGGGCATGGATGTCGTCCATACGAATATTTCACAAGTGGGGGGCAGTGTTGACATTGAAACCGACTTGGGCAAGGGGACACTCATAACAATCAAGCTCCCCTTGACGCTGGCCATTATCCCGAGTCTGATCGTCACTGCTCAAGGGGAACGCTTTGCTATCCCTCAGGTTAATATGATTGAACTGGTCAGGATACCAGCCAGTAAAGTTAAGGATAGAATCGAAAAACTGGGCGGCGCTTTAGTCATGCGCCTGCGCGGGGAACTGCTGCCGCTGGTAAGGCTTGTGGATGCTTTGGGTATTCAAGAAAAGCGCTATGAGGATCTAAAGGTTGGTGAATGTAATCTGGACCGGCGCCTACAGGTGGCGGACCGACGCACGAAAGACCTGGATGATCAAAGTGATGCTAATGATGAGGGGGAAATGAATACCTCCGATGGAGAGAGGCGAGATTTGGCGACTGATCGCCGGAAAAGCCGCCTGAGCGCCTATAATATCCTGGTCGTTTCAGCCGGCGATTATCATTATGGCTTGATCGTCGACCAACTTCTCGACTCTGAAGAAATCGTGGTGAAGCCGTTAGGTGTCCATTTGAGAGACTGTAAATGCTATGCCGGGGCAACCGTTCAGGGCGACGGACGGGTGGCACTTATTCTTGATATTGTCGGGATCAGTACGCTTATGAAATTAAAAAATGTTGCCAAAAAAGTTCAAGAACAAACATCGCGCCTTGCCGATAAATCTGGACAGTTGGCTGACATTCAGTCACTGCTTATCGTTCGTAATAGCCCACAGGAACAGATGGCGGTCCCCCTTGATCTGGTCTCGCGAATTGAAAGAAATCGTGTTGATGATATTAAAATTACCGGGGGCCGCAAAACCATAAATTATAGGGGGGGCTCGCTGCCACTGTTTAGTGTAGATGAGGTGGTTAAGGTGAGCGCGCCATTACAGGGGCGTGCAACTTTTTATACGGTTGTTTTTATGGTTAATGGCAAAGAAGTTGGCATGATCCTTTCCGAGGTGGTAGATGTGGTCACCGGGGATTTTCAGATTGACGAAATAACCCATCGCCAGCCAGGCATTATGGGGTCAACCATTATTACGGGAGAAATAACCTTATTAGTCGATCTCTTTGGTGTAGTTGCCTTCCTTATGCCTGATTGGGCCGAAGCAATGAACACCCACTTGCCAATTTCTCAATCTGCCAATATCATGGTAGTGGAAGATTCCCCCTTTTTCGCAAAACAAATTATCGATTTTCTGAAAGACGCTGGCTATACGTGTTATTCAGCGGCGGACGGTGTTGAAGCCCTAGAAATTTTAGCACGGGAAAAGACAAATATAGATTTAATCCTTACAGATATTGAAATGCCCCATATGAATGGTTTGGAAATGACCAAGAAAATCAGGGAAGATAAGATGTTCGCTGACCTGCCGATCATCGCCGTGACTTCTTTATGTGGTGAAGTTGCAGAAAAGAGGGGATTGGAGGCGGGCATTAATGAATATCTTGTGAAACTTGATCGGGAAAAAATCATTAAGACTGTTCGCAAGTGTCTTGCACATTGATACAACAGAAAGGCATTGCTATGGACCAAGAGCAAGAGGAAATCGTCGAGGGCAGAGAACTCGCTTTATTTCAAATTAAAGACACGATTTATGGGGTCGACACCCGATATGTTCAGGAAATAAATCAAAACACTCGCATCACCATCGTTCACAGGGCGCCAGACTATGTGCGGGGCGTGATTAACTTGCGAGGCGAGATTGTCACAGTAATAGACTTGCGGGAAAAATTTGGCCTGGAATCAGTTGATATTAATGAGGACATGCAGGTTGTCGTGGTCCGCTACAAAGAAGAAAATATTGGATTGTTGGTTGACTCTATGCTTGATGTGATTGCTGTGAGGCAGAAGGAAATCTCACCACCACCTGCAAATCTTGATGGCACTATAGGGAATTATTTTGAAGGGGTGTATCAAATGAAGGATGATCTTGTTGCTATTTTAAATTTGAACGAATTGTTAAAATTGCAATATACTTTATAAGAGATGTAATCACTCATTTTAATGAGTAATATGATATTCCATCATGTTCTGCACGGGTTAATTTTTCGCAGACGCCAAATAATGATTCAGTCGAGCCAATGATCAAAACCCCGTTATTTTTTAGTTGACCAGAAATTTTATCAAATAAAATTTTGCGGTTTGCTGTGCTGAAATATATCGCGACATTGCGGCAAAATATTACGTCAAATTTATCCGAATTTTTGTAATCCTTGAGGAGGTTCTGTTTTTCGAAAGAAACTATTTTCCGTAATTCACTGCATATCTGCCATTCCGTCTTGTCTTGAATAAAATATTTTTGCAAAACAGATGGAATAACACCTCTGTTCATTTCCATTTGGGAGTAGCGCCCCTCTCTTGCTTTGGCAATTACCGAATTGGCAATGTCTGTCCCCGTTAGTTTTATTTTGTACTTTGAGAAGCTCTTTCCTAGAAATTCTCTGATGGTGATTGCTATTGAGTAAATTTCTTGCCCTGTTGAACAGGCTGCGCTCCAAACGTTCAAGCGTCCAGGCTGATCTTCTGGCAGTTGCTTGAGCCAATCCGGCAGCACTTTATTTTTCAGCAGATCAAATGGTTTTTGATCCCTGAAGAATGACGTTTCATTGGTAGTTATTGTGTCAACGACCCTATTGATTAATTCAGGTGAATTTTGGGTCTTTTCTAAAAGTTCATAGTATGAAGAGATTTTATATTCAGAGAATAATGGAGCCAGTCTGCTTTCTAATAGATATGCCTTGGAGTGGTCCAGGACGATGCCGCATTTTTTATGAATGAGCGTAATGAACCCATCCAGCTCTTGCTGGGTGATTTTCATGGGCCAACCCTTTTTATGATCTCTGCGGCAATTTGCGATAATGGGACAACGGCATCGGTGACCCCGGCACTGATAGCCTCGGCTGGCATGCCAAAGACAACGCAACTTTTTTGGTCTTGGGCAATGACTTGTGCTCCGGAACGCTTCATCAGTTTCAAGCCTAAAGTGCCATCGTTCCCCATGCCAGTCATGATAACGCCCAACGCTGACTGGCCATACGTCTTCGATATTGAACGAAAGAGATAGTCCGCGGATGGCTGGCAGTGTTTTTCAGGGGGGTCGTTGTTGACTTCCAGGAAGAACCGGTTGGAGTTTTTGACTACTTTCGTTTGTCTGCCACCAGGCGCTATATAAACAGTGGCTGCTTGCAGCTCCATGCCATCTGAGGCCTCAATGACTGTGACGTTGCTTTTTTGATTGAGTGATTCGGCCAAAGCATTGGTGAATTTTGCAGGGAGATGTTGGACGATAACGATAGGGGCCTTAAATTTTGCTGGAATTTTTGGAATAACTTCAGCCAAGGCATTCGGTCCCCCGGTTGAAATACCAATCGCTACAATCTGAACTGGTCCGCCGCTGAAAGGATATTTTCTGTCTGCTGGAATAACTACATGTTGAAATGACTGGCTGCTGACAATAGAAATAGGCCCATTAGGACGATTGTGGGCTGGAATAGTCTTAATGGCTGTTTGTAATTGATTTAAAAGGAAGTCCTTGCTTTGGGAGGGGAATTCATTTTCAGGTTTCGTAATAAAGGTAAAGGCCCCGAGTTCCAGGGCCTGAATGGTTACCGCAGCCCCTTCCTTGGTATGGGCCGAGACCATTATTACGATAATATGCGGATAATTCTTTCTAAGCAGTTGCAGGGTTTCTAACCCATCCATCTCCGGCATCTCAAAATCAAGGGTGATGAGATCAGGATGAATGGTTTCTATTTTAGATAGGGCTATTTTCCCATTCGGGGCTGTTCCAACAACTTCTACCTCAGGGATTTCGGCAAGGACTTCAGATAATATTTTTCTGTAGAGAACGGTGTCGTCAACAATTAAGGTTCGTAATGGGCGGGGTGACATAATCAAAAGTTGCCCCCTTAATCGTTACCCCGCAGGACCCAGTCTGGGATTCGGTGCAGGACATACTCCACCGCCGCCATCTTGACCTCATCACTCTCCTGGTCTGTGGCCGTTTTTTTGGGTCTGCCCCCCACTTCAGCAAGGACCTCTTCAGCGTCAAACCAGCATAGCTCCCGGCCATGCTGATCATAGGCGGTCAGAATGCGGCGATTGGGTTCATGGATATGCTCTTCCTCAATGACATTGCCAACAAGCCGCTTGGCCTCCTCATAGGGTATAAAGGTAATTTCTTCGGGCATAATTCTTTCTCCTTGGCAATGATGTAGGCGGTGACCATTACGGTAAACCGGGCCATCCGAAATTTTTAGGCAAAAAGATCTGTTGATAGAGATTCTGGGCATAGCGATCTGTCATGCTGGCGATAAAATCAGATACCCTTCTGCCGTGAGATGAACTTGCGGCAAAGCCATTGATCTGCCGTTCAAAAATTTCTTTGTTTTCAAAATAATAGCGAAACAGCTCCTTCAGGATCTTGGAGGCCTTTAGAAATTCGGCATGAACCTGCTCCGACCGATACACATTATGAAATAAAAAAGTGCGCAGCACCTGCATGCTCTCGCCAATCTCCGGATCAACGCCAAAGACCAAGCGCCCATCCTTGGGTCTCGTGCCGGCGATCACCCCCTGAATCATCGCGATATTGCGGCGGGAATGGGTGGCGCCGAGCACTTCATTGCATTGAGCCGGGATGTCCGTTTGGCTGATTATACCGCTACGGACGGCATCGTCAAGGTCATGACTCAGATAAGCAATAATGTCGGCATAACGCACGACACATCCTTCCGCCGTCTCCGGCATGCCGTGGCTGCTACTGGGGATGACCTCGCCGTAACCCTTCGAGTGCTTGGCAATCCCGTCCCGCACTTCATAACTTAAGTTAAGCCCCAGCCCTTCATTTTCAAGGACATCGACCACCCGCAGGCTCTGCTGGTAATGGTGGAAGCCGCCTGGGGTCAATTCTTTCAGCACGGTTTCTCCGGCATGACCGAATGGGGTGTGCCCGAGATCATGTCCCAAGGCGATGGCCTCCACCAAATCTTCGTTCAAGGCCAGTCCCCGGGCCAGGGTCCGGCCAATTTCGGAGACCTCCAGGGTATGAGTCAGGCGGGTCCGGTAATGGTCACCACTGGGCGCCAAAAAAACTTGAGTCTTGTATTTCAAGCGCCGAAAGGCCTTGGCATAGACAATGCGATCACGGTCACGCTGGAAGGCCGTGCGCAGCGTGCAGTCATCTTCTTCTCGAATCCGGCCTTTACTGTCCGCGCTAAGACAAGCGTATTCAGACAGTGAATTCCGTTCGTTTTGTTCTATTCTTTCTCGGATTAACATGGGCTGGATTAATGCCGGCTACCTGTAACTAAGTTTAGGGAGCCTGCTCAAAAATAAGTTGTCTCAAAGACAGTGGCAGACTATTCTCGATTCAGTTTTCGGGTGCCCTTTTGATAGGAAAACAGTATCTTCTAATTGGACTGTTGGCCTGCTCTTGTCAATACTATTCTTGATTGTACCAGAAAAAACATCATAAAATGATCAGTCATCAAATATTTATGGAAGAGGCCTTGTGCCAGGCTGCTGCGGCCTTGGCCAAGGGAGAATTCCCGGTGGGCTGCGTCCTTGTCCATGAGCAGCAGGTCGTCACCCGGGGCCGACGACAACAGAGCGGGGGACGCCCCAACCAACCGGTCAATGAGGTTGATCATGCCGAAATCCTGGCCTTGCGAGATCTCCTGGCCAAGCACCCCGAGATCCCGCCGAGCCAGGTCACTGTCTATGCCACGCTGGAACCCTGTCTGATGTGCTACGCCACGCTCTTGGTCAGTGGCATCCGCACAATTGTCTATGCCTATGAAGATGCGATGGGTGGCGGCACAAACCTGCCTCTGGATCAGCTTAATCCGTTTTATCAGGCCATGCATGTCTCCGTCACCCCACATATCCTGCGGGAAGAAAGTCTGTACTTGTTTAAACGATTTTTTGCGGCCAGCGATAACAATTATCTCAGCGGCACCTTGCTTGCCGAATACACCCTGGCCCAACCATAGGAAATTGATCTATGCCCAAGCATTTTCAACAAAGAACCCTGACCTTTCAGCGTAACGAGAGGAACATCTTCTTCCACATTCTGACCGCCTGTAACCTCTCCTGCCGCCATTGCTACATCAACCCGGAACAACATGGGACCAACACCCTGCCGGAGGAAACCATCTTTGCCTGGCTCAAATTATTTGCCGCGCCCGACAAAAAGACCAACCTAATCTTCCTCGGCGGCGAACCAACCCTGCACCCGGCCCTGCCCAACGCCATCAAGAAGGCGCACGAACTTGGCTATCATTCGATCACGGTGGACACCAACGGCTACCTGCACCACGACCTGCTGAGCAAAATAACCCCTGCCGACGTAGTGCTGAGCTTTAGTCTGGACGGCCCTTCCCCAGAGGTCAACGACCCCATCCGGGGGCCGGGAGTTTTTGCCATCTGCACCGAGAATCTGGCCAAAGCTGTAAGGATGGGATTTGAAGTCAGTGTCATCTATACGGTCAGCGCCCTCAACCTCGGGCACCTAGCCGCCATGCCGCGTCTGTTGAAAGACCTCGGGGTAAGCCATTTTTTCATCCAGATCATCGGTTTGCGGGGTAAATCAGCCGGCCCCACGGAAAACGCCAGCCAGACTCTGCAGATAAGTCATGAGCAATGGCTGTCCATTGTCCCACAAGTCGCCATGGATGCCGCGAGCCAAGGCCTCCATGTGGTTTTCCCCAAGGTCTTTTTAGGCCCGGACGAACCTTTTGAATGCGCCGGCACTGTCGCCGAAAACTTTTTTATCTTCCCAAATGGCCGGGTCTATTGTTGCCCGCTTTGCGAAGATTATCCCATAAACACCTACCAGGTTGAGGGCAACACCCTGGGGCAACGAAGCGGCCTGATTGAGAAAAATTTTTTCGCCCTCAACATCCCGGAAGGCTGCGTCATGAACAAACTCCTTCAGCCCGGCAGTATTGAATATCAGGCCAACGGCCTACCCTGTCACCGTATTTCCTGCTGTCTCTTGAAACAGGAAATGGCCGAGGTGAGGTCGTCTGGGTTAGGGCAATAACGCCAACTGCCAGCCCCTGGCCTTTTGATTTTTAAAAAAATAACTTGACAATATTCAATTCTTCAATCATGTTATGGTGCTTTACTGCAAGCAACAGGGCCCATAGCTCAGTTGGCTAGAGCCACCGGCTCATAACCGGTCTGTCCCTGGTTCGAGTCCAGGTGGGCCCACCATTTTTTCATTACAACGAAGAGGCGACAGTGATTCTTGTATCCATCGCACGATATAAAAAAAATTCTGCCCCCAGACTGACCTGGGAGCTACAGCCCAAAAGGTGTAACCAGACCAGGTTACACCTTTTTTATTTACTACGGCCCGATTCTCACCTATATGTGTCCCGCCGACATCACCATTGATTGTATCTTGAAATCTTTAGGCAGCCTTGCCCCCTTCTCCCTAGCCGAGGAGTGGGACAATATCGGACTCCTGATTGGCGATCCTGCCTCAACAGTCACCGGTATCATGGTTGGCCTCGATCCGACGGCACAACTCCTGGACGAAGCCATTGCTTCCGGCGCTAATCTGGTGATCACCCACCACCCAATTATTTTTTCGGCGCTCAAATCCATCCGCACCGACTACCCCACCGGTGCCTTGATCGCCAAGGCCATTACCAATCAAATCGCCGTCATTGCCTGTCATACCAATCTTGATGTCGTGCCGAACGGGGTGAGTCATGTCCTGGCCCAACGCCTGGGCCTGATCGACCTTACCCCACTCAACGCCGGCGCGACATCGTCATCAGAGCTTGGTTTTGGTCGGGTCGGCAATCTGCCTGCTCCAGTTGCCAAAAAAACTTTTCTGAATCATCTCTGTAGCGTCCTCTGTCTGCCGACGGTCTCCGTGGCCGGTCGCCTGCCGGATTTCATCAGCCGGGTGGCGGTCTGCGGTGGTAGTGGCTCGGAATTCGCCGCCGGGGCTAAAGATAGTGGCGCCCAACTCTACATCACCGGTGAAGTCAAGCACCATCTCGCCCGTTGGGCGGAAGAAGCCAACTTCTGCGTCATTGACGCCGGCCACTTCGCCACTGAATACCTGATCTCCGGGGCACTGGCCTCAAAGCTCACCGAGATCCTTGCCAGCCAAGCCATAAGCATCCCTGTCCGCGCGACAGAAAAACAAAAAAACCCATTTTCCTTCTTCATGGCGGAAAACGATCAGCAACCATTTAAAGAGAGGTACGGACATTGAAAGAGGCAATCAAAAATTTAATGGATCTCCAGGCCATTGACCTGGATGTCCAAAAAATTGACGAGAAAATGGCCGATGGCCACGGCGAATTATTGAAGAAAAAAAAGGAGATCGAGCAGGGACATGAGTCAATCGCCGACTACAAGGAGCAGTTCGAAGTAGGTGAAAAACGCCGCCGCGAACTGGAGGCCACCGTCACCGATGAAGCGGAACGGATCAAGGACCGCCAGACCAAGCTGATGAGTATTCAGACCAATCGTGAATATCAAAGCATTTTAAAGGAAATTGAAGATACCAAACAGGCCAACCAGCAGCGGGAAGAAGAACTGACCCTGCTTCTTGAGCAATCGGAATTGATCCAGAAAAAAATCGAGGAGTTCAGCAAGCGTTGTGCTGAGCAGGAGATTCAACTCGAAGAAGAGAGCAAACGGGTGGCACAGGAAGCCGCTAAATTAGAATCGGACAAACTAAAGATAACCAAGGTCCGCGATGCCCAGGCCAAGAAGGTCGACGCTAAGTATCTGACCCGTTACGAGATGCTGCGGACCAAGCGTAATGGACTTGCCGTTACCGGTGTCACCCGCGGCGTTTGCCGGGGCTGCAACATGAACATCCCCCCACAGATGTTTAATCTGCTTTTGCGGGAGCAGGAGTTGCTGACCTGCCCCACCTGCAACCGGATGATGTATCATCTGCCGGAATTAGAGGAACGATGAAATTATAATCTGCACAGTTTAGGAGTGGGTGCATGATCGCTGGCCCTTTAAGGTCAGAGGAAAGTCCGAACTCCACAGGGCGAGGTGGTTCGTAACGCGAACTGGGGGCGACCCCGAGGAAAGTGCCACAGAAAACAACCGCCAGGGCCTTTGGCCTCGGTAAGGGTGAAAAGGCGAGGTAAGAGCTCACCGCTTTCATGGTGACATGAAAGGCACGGCAAACCCCACTTGGAGCAACATCAAATAGGGAAACATCCGAGGACGGCCCGTCCGACGTTTCCGGGTAGATCGCTAGAGGCGTCAGGCGACTGGCGTCCCAGAGAAATGATCATGGCCTTAGCCCTAGGTCCCCCGCAAGGAGGATTGACCGGCAGGGTACAGAATTCGGCTTATAGCCCACTCCTTTTTTTATAATCCGCAGGTTGTAGGCTGCACGTGGTATGCACTTTGCAGCCTACATGCCTGATGGACCACCATCTCTCCACACCATGACCGCATTGCAACCAGCCGCCGCTATCATAACCGCCGGTGGCCTTGGCCGCCGACTGGGGGGCGCGACGCCCAAGCAGTTTCTCCTCCTGCGCGGTCGTCCTGTCCTAGTGCGGACGGTTGAGGCCTTCCTGCAAGCCGATTGTTTTCAAACGATCATCCTGACCTTACCTGTCGCCTATCTTGAGGCCGCTACCGGTTTGCTGACTGCCTATGATCTGGCCGCTGCCTGTCGGATCGTTGCCGGCGGCGAGACCCGGCAGGAATCGGTCCAGGCCGGTCTTGATGCCTTGCCTAAGGACATTGAGTTGGTCGTTATCCATGATGGCGTCCGACCCCTGGTCAGTCAGGAAATTATCAAAAATTGCTTGCAGGCGGCGCGTCTCCATGGCGCGGCTATCACCGCTATTCCGGTCAAGGATACCATCAAGGCAGTGGCAGGAGGGGTCATCCAGCAAACCGTGGACCGTAGCCAACTGTGGCGGGCTCAAACCCCCCAGGCCGCCCGGGTCAGTCTCCTGCGTCAGGCTTACCAAAAGGCCTTGTTGGACAATTTTTCCGGCACCGATGAGGCCTCTCTCCTGGAGCGGATCGCTTGCCCGGTCACTATAGTCGCCGGTTCCGAGACCAATCTTAAGATCACCCTGCCGGAGGATATTGCCATGGCCGAAGCCTTGCTGATGCCCCAGAAAGCCAAAACGACAGTCAAGATCGGCCACGGCTACGATGCCCACCGTCTGGTCAAAGATCGGGCGCTCATCTTAGGCGGGGTGACGGTTCCCCATACACTCGGCCTGCTCGGTCACTCCGATGCCGACGTCCTGACCCACGCCCTGTGCGATGCCCTGCTGGGCGCCATTGGCGCCGGAGACTTGGGCCGCCACTTTCCGGACAGCGACCCGCAATACAAGGCGATCGACAGCCTGAAGCTCCTGGCCCAGGTCGTCTCTCTCGCGACCGAACAAGGCCTTTCCCTGATCAACGCCGACCTTACGGTCATTGCCCAGCGCCCTAAACTGGCCCCCTTTCTTCCCCAAATGCAGAAAAACCTGGCAGAGGTCTGCCAGGTTTTTTCATCGGCCATCAACATCAAGGCCACCACCACTGAAACGATGGGCTTCACTGGCCGCGAGGAAGGCATTGCCTGTCACGCCGTGGTCCTGGTCGCTGCCACTCCTCGATAAACAAAGGAGATAGAGGGCTCACGCCATGCTCACCATCTCCCGCGCTGACTCCAGTGATGCCGAAGCCATCCTGGCGCTACAGAGGCTCGCTTACCAATCGGAGGCAAGGCTATACAACGACTGGTCGCTGCCACCACTCACGCAGTCGATCGAGTCGCTCATCGCAGAGCTTGCAGGTTCGATTTTTCTCAAGGCGATTTCAGGCGAGAGCATCGTTGGCTCGGTACGTGCGAGGGCTGTTCGTGGTGTGTGCACAATCGGAAGGTTGGTGGTGCATCCCGATTATCAAGGCCGAGGCATTGGGTCGCAACTTCTGGAACAGATCGAGGCCAGCTTCTGGGCAGTGTCGAAGTACGAACTTTTCACCGGCAGCAAGAGCGAGGCGAACATCCGTCTATATCAGAGGCACGGGTACACAATCACTCGCACACAGGCGCTCTCAGCAACCGTGTCCGTCACATTCTTCGAGAAGGCTGGTGGGGGTACGGCGCTCTAAACGTTATGTCGCCTTAGCGGCTGTAGCGAACTGGGTATCAATAAATTTTTCGAGATCGATCTTGGCGTTCATGATGCCCATTTTGTCGTGCATATAATCTTGAATAATGGCCAGATCGTCAATGATGGGGAAGAGATTGGCGGTGGTGATGCGGTCGGCAGGTTCGGTCAGCACCCGCTTGATGACCTCGGCTTTTTGGCCTAGAAAATCCGCCCCGACCCGGGCGGCGGTGGTCACCGAGGTGCCAATGAATTTGCCGGACTTGACCAGGCTCGTGGTCAACTCATGGACGGCGTCGGGATGCTTTTCCAGCATTTCATCACGCACCACCAAGACACAGCAGGGGTGCTCCGGCCAGATGTCCTTGGACAGGCAGAACTCCTCGCCATAGCCCTCGGTCACGGCCTGGGAGGCAAAGGGTTCGGCGACGATGAAGCCGGCGATCTCGCCTTCGTCGTCATACTGGAGGGCCTCCACCATCTGCATGGGGGCCATGACTTCAAGCTGCACGTCCTTGCCGGCCCCCGGCTCAATGCCGGCCTCGCTGCACAGTTTGTGCAGCAGCATATTGTGGACCGACAGCTGATAAGGGATAATCACCACCTTGCCCTTAAAGTCCTGAATCGTTTCAATATGGGCCTTCTTGTTTTTGATCAGCACACTGCCTGATTTATGGCTGAACAGGATGAGCTTGGCCTTCAGGCCTGCCTTGTAGAGGTCCATGGCGGTCGGGGCCAGGATAAAGGCGGCATCGACCTGGCCACCGGTCAAGGCCCCGGCCACCTGCTGCCAGCCCATCATCGGCTGGCACTGAAGATCCAGATACTTGAATTCCTCTACCCCTTTATTGACCTTATCTTGGGTGATGCCCAGCACCAGGTGATCCGTGATTTTCAGATGCGCCACCCTGAAATTGACCTTATCAGCCATAGAGATTCTCCAGTTAAAATTGAATTGCCGTCAACCGCGACAGCTTATTTTCCCGTCGATATCTGATTATCGAACCTCGAGCGGATAAAAGTCAAGAAAGAATTATCCGACTCGAAAAATGGCAGACAACAGCTCGCATATTGACAAGAAGGACGCTATGGAATAGTTTCGCTTGACAGCTGACTGGAGGCTGTAGGTGTTTAGACTGTTAGCAAAAGAGAAAACACGAGCGGCGGGGCCGTGTCTGGTCAGTGTTCGCCAAACAGCCTTATAGCCTAACCAATCTGAGTTGAAACCATGCCCACCGTGATGACAACTGTTGATCCTAAAAATAATCCCTATCCGTGCAAGATCTGCGTCGCCATCAGCGGCACGACCAGCGCCGAGATCCTGGCTATGGCCCGTAGCGCCGCAGCCCTGGCCGATGTCTTGGAGATCAGGCTGGACGGCATGGCGGAGCCGGCCATCGCCCCCTTTATCGGGCAGCTCACGACCCCACTCCTGTTCACCAACCGGGCCGCCTGGGAGGGGGGTAATTTCGCCGGGACGGAAGAAGCGCGAGTCAAGCTGCTGCACGAAGCCATTGAGGCTGGCGCCGCCTTTGTCGACATCGAACTGAAGACCGAGGCCGGTCTACGGGACCCGCTCATTCAAGCGGCCAAGGCCCACGGCACGCAAGCAATAGTCTCCTGGCACAACTTCACCACCACCCCATCCTCCCAGGCCCTGCGCACTATCCTCCAGGAGCAGTACCGCACAGGCGCTACTATCGGTAAGATCATCACCATGGCCCAGACCTTTCACGATGTCCTGCGCGTCCTTGAACTGCAGATTGAGGCCGCTGAAATGGGCCTGCCGCTCATCGCCTTTTGCATGGGCCAGGCCGGGGTCATCAGCCGCGTTGCCACCCTGGGGCTGGGCGGCTTCATGACCTACGCCGCCGCCGACGGCAGCCAGGGCACCGCCCCCGGGCAACTGACGATCACGAGCCTCTGCGCCATCACCAAGGAGCTGAGCCATGCAGGTTAACGGCTCAACTGAACTCTACGGCATCATGGGCAACCCGGTCAGCCACAGCCTGAGTCCGGCCATGCACAACGCCGCCTTTCGGCACCTGGGGCTGAACAAGGTCTATGTCCCCTTTCCGGCCCTGGAGGCCGGGGCCGCCATTGACGGCTTCAAGGCCCTGGGCGTCAAGGGAGTGAGTGTCACCATCCCCCACAAGCAGGCGGTGATTCCGTTCCTGGACGAGATCGATCCAGTGGCGGCCAAGATCGGGGCGGTCAATACCATGGTCATTGAAGACGGTCACGTCCTTGGCCTCAATACCGACTGGCTAGGGGCCAACGCCGCCCTTAAACAATTGACGGCACTGGCGGGGAAAAAGGTGCTGCTGCTGGGGGCCGGCGGCTCGGCCCGGGCCATCGGCTTTGGCCTTCTGGAAGAGGGCGCCACCCTTACCCTGGCCAGCCGCACCCCAGCCACGGGTCAGGCCCTGGCCGAGGCCCTGGGCTGCCCGTGGGTGGCGCTGGAGAAGGCTGCGGCGCTCAAGGCCGATATCCTGATCAACGCCACCTCGGTCGGCATGGGCGAGGGCAGCGAACAATCGCCCATCATTCGGGGGGCCCTAGCCCAATTCGGCATTGTCATGGACATCGTCTATGCGCCGCTGGAGACGAAGCTCCTGGCCGAGGCGAAAGAGGCCGGCTGCCGAACCATCAACGGCCTGGCCATGCTGCTCTATCAGGGCGTCGCCCAGTTCGAGCGCTGGACCGGGCATGAGGCGCCGGTCGAGGTCATGCGCCAGCAGTTGCTGACGGGGATGACCGGTGCAGCTCTGAAAAAACTACAGCGGTAGAAAATAAATTAGGCGAAAAAGTCTACGGGAGAAATTCGATTCAATCTGGAGATCACCATGAAAGAAATTTGTTACAAGAATAATTTCCTCGTCGAAGTTGTTGCAAAAATTGACTTCGCAAAGCCTATAAGCTCACTTAATGAGGCGGTTCTTCCTGAAAAAATACAGGAGGCAATAAAGGCAAGGTACAAAATATATGAGCCGAGCAAGACAGTTCTTCAGGGGATTAAGATATCTCCTCAAGGGGTTTCTTCGGAACAAGAAGAATTTAATCGGTGGGTTTATCATGGTGAGAATAGAGAAAAAAGTATAACTATTTCTCGTGATTCAATAGATGTGTCTCTTAGAGAATATAAAAATTACGATGAATTTAAGCTAGATGTGATAGCTCCGGTTAATAAAATAACGGAACTTGAGGGGAATATATATATCAGCAGAACAGGATTTAGATTTGTAAATATATTTGCAGGGTTAACTGGCACATATAAAGATATTAGCAAATATTTTCATCCGATGATATCTTCATCATTTAAAAACATAATTAATTCAGAACAATGCTCTAGGAATTTTCTTATAACAGAATATATTCATGATGAAATAAAAGTAAGGCTTCAATCAGGGATTTATAACCCTGATTACCCAGCAAAAATCAAGAAAAAGGACTTTATTATTGATATTGATGCATATATTGACACGCCGCATTCTGTCAGTGATGCAAATAAACTTTTTGATGGACTTCACAAAGTAATTCAGGACAAATTTGAGCTCTGTATAACTAAAGCTTTGCGAGGGGTACTTAATGAATAATAGTCCGTCTATTTCTATAGACGCTCCCAATTCCTATGGGGTTAACTCTCAAGTGATTAATAGGCAAGAGGCTGCAAAAATTAATGAAGTGCCTAATAGCACAAACAAGGTGAAAAAAAAAGTCATCAGAGGGGTGCTAAAGCATGACACTTCACCCAGTCAACAAGGATAATTCCGAAAGAATAAGACAAGGGGATATATTCTCAAATGTCCCTTACTATGAGTCATATACGGAGAAGAATGGGGAGTTCGAGTTGACTGTCTATGAATTTCCGTATGTTATTGTTTTGACACAGGACTGTGATCTTGAGCAAAACAAAGCAGCTCGAAGTAAAGCAGCTGATACCTCACCGATGATCGAAAATGACAAACACCTTTTTTCCGTCATTGTTGCTCCATTATATAATTCTGAGCATCTTTTCTCCGGTCAACATCTCAGTCTTCTTGGTATTTCGTCACAACCTCAGAACTCAAAATTGAAAGGGCCGATCCAGAATAATCAGAACCCCCGGTACCATTACATTGAGTTTGGAGATGATGTATTTATCCCAAACTCAGTTATTGATTTTAAACACTATTTCTCTGTTTCCGTGAGCTGGCTAGAGTCCAATATTGAAGGCCGAGTTTGCGGAATAAATCCTCTTTATCGGGAATTAATTTCGCAAAGATTCTCAAATTATCTTTCCAGAATCGGCCTTCCAAATCTGGACGAAATACAGACGGAAGGCTCCTAGCAAATTAACGGGCTCACCGCATCAAACTTCAACACTACCGTGTCCCATCACCATGAAGACCATAACCCCACTCAGCCACATCAACTGCCAGATCACCGTCCCCGGCTCCAAGAGCCTCACCCAGCGTGCCCTGATCGCCGCTGCCCTGGCTGATGGCGAGAGCACCCTGGTCGGCCCCCTGACCAGCGAGGATACCGAGTACACCAGCGCCGCCCTGCGGGCCATGGGTATCGTTGTTGACACTACCGGCCCGGATTGGCGGGTGCATGGCAAGGGCGGTCGCATCGCGACGCCGAGTGCGCCTATTTTCTTAGGTAACAACGGCACCGCCACCCGCTTTCTGACCTCGGTGGCGGCCTTGGGCTCGGGTCCGTTTACTATCAGCGGTGGCCCGCGCATGGCGGAACGGCCGATTCAGCCTCTGATGGAGGCACTGCAAGGTTGGGGGGTGCAAATCAAGAGCGTCCACGGCACAGGCTGCCCGCCGCTAATCATTGAGGCCTGTGGCATCAAGGGCGGGGCCACCGTGCTGCCGGAGGGCAAGAGCAGTCAGTACCTCTCATCGCTCTTGTTGGTCGCGCCTTACGCCAGAGAGGCGGCAAGCCTTGCGGTGACTGGAGAGGTGCTGTCCAAGCCCTATGTCACCATGACGCTGGCGGTGATG
>JANNQL010000133.1:0-11134 GCA_031400755.1 Pseudomonadota bacterium
GGGCCACGCTCAGATGGATGCGTTCAAAAATCGCTAGTTCTCTGGTGGGGGCACCTGTCTTCCCGATATTATGGATCAATAGGAGGAGATCAGGGTAGACCTCGCAGATTTCACGAAAGGTACCGCGCAGGGCGTTCTTTCGATGATCCACAAAGGTATTCAACGACGAAAGGCGATACAGGGCAAGCGTCAAGCTCATAGTCGCAAAAACGACCAAGAGAGGTATGACGGGGAACTGAAACATTGAGTTCATCTTTCAATTACTCCTTGTCAATAAAATTGCCTAACAGCACATATTTGGTTGCCTCGATATAACCTTTACCCATCACTTAAGTGTCCCAATGTTGGCTGGTGATTAACGTGCAACAATCAGTAACTTAATAGAATAATTCGACATTATGCCACTTAACGACTTGAAGTTTTCCCCGGAAATCAGTCATCTTCGCGCGACAGCAAAACGCGAAGGGCTGAACTATGTACACCGGAAAAATTATATTCTCTAAAGTTTCTTCGCTGGATACCAGCTAAAACCATGCTGGTATGACGGCAAAGATAAACGGTACTTTTATAACTTCCAAGCCCCTCACTTCTTAAGGTACTTCATCTGCAAGTTCGCCGTGATGAGCCCGGCGCCCTCGGCCCGTTTGGGCAGGGTCTTCAGCAGCTCGGTCGTCATTGCCAGGGCGTCGCTGCCGTGAGTGGCCAGCTCTTTCGCCTGCTGGTCGAACTGCTGGAGGTACTGCTTCATGTCGGCCAGGTCCTTCTTGCCCGACAACGGCCCATGGCCGGGGATGATCGTCTCGACGTCCATGTTTTGAAGGTCGTCCAGCTCGCCGCACCACTCTTCGATATTGCCATCGGCCAGGAAGGGGTGGTAATCCGTGAACAGGATATCGCCGGCAAAGAGGAGCTTCTGCCCCGGCAGATAGACTAAGGTGTCGCCGTCGGTGTGGGCCGGGCGGGCGTGGCTGAGCTCGACGAGCTGACCGCCTATGTCGATGGTCAGCCGGTCAGTATAGCTCAGCACCGGATAGGCGATGGTGGTGCCCTTTATGTCCGCCGGCGTCAGGCCGTACTGGCCGACATTCTTGAGGGTCTCCGCGGCGCTCTTCTTCATGGCCTGCTTGTCGTTCTCCTGGGCGATGACTACCGCCCCCAGCTTGACGAACTCGGCATTGCCGAAGACATGATCGAGGTGATAGTGGGTATTGATCACGTACTTGATCGGCTTCTTGGAGACGGTCTTGATGGCCTTGATGAAGCGCTTGGCCTCCTTGGCGGAGATCAACGTATCGACAACCACAATGCCGTCGCGACCGACGATGATGCCGGCGTTGGCCCCGAAGCTGTTGTCCTTGGAACTCTGCTTGGTGTCCACGTAGGCGTAGACATTATCAGCAATCCGCGTCAGCTTGTCAGCGGCCAGGGCAGGGCTGCCGAGCATGGAGCAGACAACCCCGAATAATAGAATTTTATTTAGGACAGTGAGACGTTTGGACATCGGTTTCCTCCTTGAAAAATTGGGTAATTGGTTGGCTGCGCCTCTCGTGACAGATGCGCACAGACCGGCCCGAGGCATGATTAACCTTCAAAAAGCGTTCAGCGCCGCAGGCAATGAAGGTAAATCAATAGCCGAGGCCCTCATGGAAATCAATCTCTTTTCGATGATTTTGGCGAGTATATAAACGAGTAATGACAGAAACGGCAGATTAGAAATCTAGGGCAGGCAGAGGCAATAAGTACGGCGAGGGGCAGCGATGGACAGCCGCCGCTTCATAACAACAATCTCCTTCTCCCTATCCCTCTCGTTCGGCCTTGGCCTTGTCCAGGTAATAGTTGTAGTCGCCCTCGTAGACCCGCATCTCGCCGTGGTCGATGGCGAAGACGCGGTCGACCAGGGAACGCAGGAAGTGGCGGTCGTGGCTGACCAGGACCACGGTGCCGGTGAATTTTTGCAGGGCAGTGAGCAGGACTTCGCGGGACTGGATGTCTAAGTGGTTGGTGGGTTCGTCAAGGACCAGGAAATTCAAGGGCCGGGCGAGCAGCGTGGCCAGCACCACCCGGCTCTTCTCGCCGCCGGAGAGCATCTCGATCCGCTTCTCCACCAGATCGCCCTGAAAGAGGAAGGCGGCGCAGAGGTTGCGGATGGTGCCGATGGCGGCCATCGGCATGGCGTCCTGCACAGTCTCGAACACCGTCTTTTGCGGATCAAGGACCTCCATGGAGTGCTGGCTGAAATAGCCGGGAAAGACATTGGCGCCGAGAGTGACGAAGCCGGTGGTCGGCTTGGTCTGGCCGGTCAGGACCTTGAGAAAGGTGGACTTGCCGGCGCCGTTGACCCCGACCACGGCGATCTTCTCGTGACGGCGGATCATGCCGTCGATGCCGCCGAAGACTGATTTCTCGCCGCCCTTGTCCAGCGGCCAGGACTTGCTGAGATTGGTCAGGCGGACCACGTCATCGCCGCTGCGCGGCGGTTCGGCGAACTCAAAGCGCATGGCCCGTTGCTCAGGCGGCAGCTCGATGCGCTCGATCTTGTCGATCTTTTTGACCCGCGACTGGACCTGGGAGGCATGGGAGGCGCGGGCCGCGAAGCGGGCGATGAACTCCTCCTCCTTGGCCAGCATCTCCTGCTGACGACGGAAGCTGGCCTGCAACTGGTCCCGCCTGATCTCCCGTTCCTTGAGATAAAAATCGTAATTGCCGCTGTAGGTGGTCACGGCTCCATTCGCCACTTCAATGGTGGTGGTGACGATGCGGTTCATGAAGTCGCGGTCATGGCTGGTCATCAGCAGGGCGCCCTTGAACTCCGAGGCCAGCCACTCCTCAAGCCAGATGATGGACTCCACGTCCAGGTGATTGGTGGGCTCGTCGAGCAACAGGACGTCGGGGTTGATGGCCAGTATCCGGGCCAGGGCGATGCGCATCTTCCAGCCGCCGCTGAAGCTCTCCACCGGTCGGTTGTAGTCGTCCGGGCCGATGCCGAGACCGGTGAGGACCGCCTGGGCCCGGCTCTCCAGGTCATAACCGCCCCGGTGTTCAAAGGCCTCGGTGGCGTCGCCGTAGCGTTCAAGGAGTAGCCCCATGGCCTCGTCACTCATGGGCTCGGCCATGGCGGCCTCCATCTCCCGCATCTGTTCGCCCAGACGCATGGTCTCAGCGGACGCGGCCATGACCTCGGCCAGCGCCGAACGTCCGGCCATATCGCCCACGTCCTGCGAGAAGTAGCCGATCACCGTCTTCTTGGCGCAGGAGATGGTGCCCTTGTCCGGGGCCTCCTCGCCGGTGATCAGGCGGAAGATGGTGGTCTTGCCGGCGCCGTTCGGGCCGACCAGGCCGTTTCGGGAGCCGGGCAGGATCTGGCAGCTGATGTTATTAAAGAGGATCTGGGAGCCGTGCTGTTTGGTGATGTTGGTCAGATGTATCATGCGGGTATCCTAAGCCAGATAAACTGGACTATTTTTAGTCCCCCCTTGCGGGGGATAAGTCCATGTTGGCTGTAATCCCCTGCCAGCACTAGGTTATGCCATATTCTTGGTCAGAAATTGTCGCAAGCAATACAGAAATGGACTAAAAAAAATTCCCGCATTCCTTAGCACTATAGCGCCAGGACCGCAAGGCTTTCTTACCGGTTGAAGTCTGGAGAACAAATCAAAACGATAAGTTCGGCTTAAAGCCCTGGGCCGGGGTGTGGCATTCGGTGCAGTTTTTATCCCCATAGCCGGTGTGGGCTGGGGGGGGGGCGTCGCCTGTGCCGTTATACTTCCAAACTGTTGTATTTTGGTGACAAACCTGACAGATGCCGGTTACCGGCGTATTGCTGTCGGTATAGCCGCCGGCAGGGTCTAATGGGTTGAAGAATTTGACCTCTCGGCTTTCCGGCAGCGGCGTCAGGATAGTAGATTTGATCAACTGCCCGTAAATAATCCCAAAATTCCGGCCGCTGAGAGCTGGGTCCACCCCGCCTTTCACCGTGATGGTGCTGGCGTCAGCGGCAAGCACCGTATAGGTGTTATTGTGCGTGGCATCCTTATCAACGACCAGGATCAGCCCGCGTGGCGGCAAAGTTGCATTCTTGCGGCACCAGCGTCCAGGGCCTTCGCTCCATACCGGCAAGGCTGAGCCCAGGGTGTAATTAAAGGTTGTCGTCCCGCCATTGACCGTCACGGTGCTGCTGTCAATAGTCCCGGTCACCAGATAGAGCTTAGCGGCGTCGGCCGGATTAGAGGCCCAATTGAGCTGGGCCTGGCGATGCGGATCATGGCAATCAACGCACTTTGCCTGCCAATCGCCAAGGTCTCCCCGGTGCGCACTGCCCATCGCCGCACTCGAATGACCGTTCATCTGGGTTGCGGTGGCGCCAAGCCCATGGCATTTGCTGCACATGGCATTAGTAGTTGTTTCAAAAACCGGATCAGTGGTGGCGAGTGGTGAATATTGCCACCAGAGAGTGTAGGAATGACAGGCACTACAAGAGATGCCGTTAGTTTGATTATGGGGTGCGTCAACAACTGAGCCGTAGTTGGGCAGCGGGTCATGGTCGCAGGCATCGCCAAGGCCATCATGATCAGTGTCCGTCTGTAACGAATTGGCCAACCCCACACAGTTGTCAAGGTTGTCGCCATCCCCATCCCCATCCGCATCCCGCCATTCCGATACATTACCAGCAAAAGCATCGCAGGCATCCCCAACCCCGTCATGATCGCTGTCAAGCTGATCAGAATTTGCGACAAACGGGCAGTTGTCCTCTTGATTAAGCACCAGGTCTGCGTCGAAGTCCGGGCCATTCGGGTCATAGACCAGTAAGGGACTGGAGGGTGCCGAGGCCGGGCCCGGGCCAAAGGCATTGCTGGCGGTTACCGTGAAGGTGTAAGATGTACCGTTAGTCAAGCCGCTGACCGTGATCGGGCTGGCCGGACCAATGGCCGTAACCCCGCCGGGGCTGGCAGTGACGGTATAGCCGGTGATCTGGCTGCCGCCGTTTGCGGTCGGAGCGGCAAAGTTTACCGTTGCCTGGCCATTGCCAGCGATGGCCGTGCCGATGATCGGAGCGCCGGGAACGGTAGCAAAGGAAGCGACCACCGTCTGTCTTTGCTGAATACTGGCAATTGTGTAGCTGTTGCTGCTGACCTCAGCCAGCCTGTCGACCCCATTTACCAAAAAAGTAGCCAAATAATAGCCAGGGCCCGGGGCAATAGTGCAGGTCGAACTGGCATTGTGTTCCACCGGACTGAGGCAGTCAATAGCGCCATTGGCAATCTCGCCGGAAAGACCTGCCGGTATTGCGGTCTGGCCTTTACTATTATCTCCCCAGGCGACTACCGTGCCCTCATGTTTGAGCGCCACTGTATGATTGTCTCCCGCCGCCACGGCAGCCACGGCGCTAAGACCGGGCGGGACCATGGTTTGACCTTCACTGCTTTTTCCCCAGGCGACTACCGTGCCCTCATCCTGCAAGACAACGCTATGTAGGTATCCCGCCGCCATGGCCGTCACCCCGTAGAGCCCGGCCGGCACGGTGGAGAGGCCATAAAAGCTTGTCCCCCAGCTGGCCACCGTGCCATCACCCTTCAGGGCCATCATATGCGCCCACCCCGGCGCCACGGCAGTCACCGACACCCCGGGAATAGCAGCCAGATCCGCCAACGTATCCGTCTGTTCCTGGCCGTTCTCCCCCCAAGCGACAAACGAGCCATCATTCAGCCGGGCCACCGACAGGTAGGGGCCGGCTGCAATGGCGCTAACCCCGCTTAGCCCTTCCGGCACTGTGGCCTGCCCATCGCCATTATCTCCCCAGGCCACCACCGTGCCGTCACTCTTTAAGGCCAGCGAATGATACCATCCGGCGGCAATGGCGGTCACCCCGGCCAGACCGCTAGGCACAGTGGTCTGGCCATAGAAATTGTCCCCCCAAGCCACGACCGTGCCATCGTTCTTCAAGGCCACCGTGTGTGCGTCGCCGGCGCTGATGGCGGTCACCCCGGCAAGTGAGGGCGGGACGGAGGCCTGGCCATCGCTATTGTCCCCCCAGGCGACGACCGAACCATCATTCTTCAAGGCTACCGTGTGACGACTGCCACCGGCAATGGCGCTGACCCCGTCAAACCCCTGGGCGTTGACGGTATAGGTGCTGGCCTCGGCCATAACGGCCAGCAGCAACATAAAAGCGACCAACAACAACGCTACAGCACCCGGTTTTTTACTTTCCATGACCATTCCCTCTATAATTGATAAACTCGCAAGAAGTCACGGGATGGCTAAGCAAAAGGGCCGATATACAAGGCGCGGGGTGTTTTTGTGAGTGAGGCCATACATATGGTATGCCGAACGAACAAAAATGCCCCGCAACGCAGTAGATCGGACTTTTTGCGACGCCATCATAATTATTCAGACGTGAATAAGTTACCCGATGGGTACACAGGAAGCCCCAAAGCAAAAAATTGATTCGTGTGGTTTCTCAGAGCCTTGCAAGCAAAGACTCTGAGAATGGTTACCACTCTGTCTTTTAAAAATCAAGGGAGGGGTGCGTTTTGATTGGGCTAAGAAAATCAGGAGGACGGTGCTATCTACCTGGTGAGCTGATGAGTCGTGGGAATAAAGCCAAACCGCTGTCAAAGACCGGCAAGGGCTATTCCCCTTCGCATTCGAGCCGATGCCTTTATCCCCTTGGGGCCTGCTCGGTGTCAACCGCGCTTTCTTCCTTCATCTTGATCTCGCGCCAGGAGAGGAAGAGGAAGACGGCAAGGAGCGAAATCGTATTCAAGGGCGCAAACCAGTAAGGGAAATGTTCGCCGAATGATTCAAGGATCATCACCGCCCCCAGGAAACCAATGGAGTACATGGCGCCATTTTTGAGGTATTCAAATTTGGCAATCAGGTCAATACCCCGAATGGTGACTTCCCGGACTACAAAGGCGCCGATGCCATTGCCGATCAAAATAATCGGCACCGACATGGTGAAGGCAAAGGCGCCGACTACGCCGTCAATGGAGAAGGAGGCGTCCAGCACTTCCAGATAGAGGATCTTACTCCAGGCGCTCATCGACGAATCGGTGAGGAGTTTCTGCTCCTGTTCCTCGGCATTTTTCTTGAAGCCATCGGTGATGAAAAACATGGTGGAACCGATTGAGGCAGAGAGCGCCAGGATGGGATTAATCTGCAAGGCGATATAGGTGATCAGGGTCAGGGCCAGTGACGCAATCGCATAAAACCAGACGCCGCGACGATGGAGAAAGCCTTCCACCAGGAAGGCATATTTTTTTTCCTCCAGAAAGAGCCAGGACAAGGCCACCAAAAAGAGATACACCCCGCCGCCCAGGAGCAGCAGGGGCTTTGATGCCTCCACTGCTTCTTTGATTTGGGGGTCCCCTGAAAAGACAAAGGCCATGACCTCGGCCAGGGAGAGGGCCGGGTTGACCATCCAGACAATCAAAAACGGTAAGACACCGCGCACCACAAAGACCGCCAACAGCAGCCCCCAAATCAAAAAAATCTTGCGATACTTTTCCGGCAAGGTTTTGAGGACGTGGGCGTTGACGATGGCATTGTCAATGCTTGAAATCACCTCAAAAACGACCAGGCCTAAAATGGCGACAAGAGTGCTCCACATAATTTTTACATGCCCTATGATAAATTTTGTTTTGGCTGCGAAGGTTGTGCGGGGGACGACCTCAGCGGGGTGCGTGATGACCTGCGCCGGGCCCCGGCCTGATGAGAAGAGCAACTTAGCCGTGTAGCGTTGACCTGTCAAATGAAAAAGCAAGTTCTGACCGAACCCTCCATCTGCCCCCCCCTTCCGAGGACTAATCCCAATTATAATTCTGAACTTCATTCAAACCGTCATTCCGGGCAAGCGAAGCGCGACCCGGAATCCATTGCGTCTTCTGGATTCCCGCTTTCGCGGGAATGACGGAATACGGTAGATTTGATTTAGAACTGGAATAAGGACAGGAATGTTTCTCGTGACTGGGACTGATTCTGGGGTTGATTGAAAATAGTGCACATTCTTGTTGATGAATGGCACTATTTCGGGTATAAATTTTTTTTTCGTAGGCGCCTGTAGCTCATCTGGATAGAGTGTCGGACTACGAATCCGCAGGTAGCAGGTTCGAATCCTGCCAGGCGCACCAGCAAATTCAAGGGGTTACGGTTTAGACTGTAGCCCCTTCTTTTTTGCCCCACCTAGTTTGCCCCGCTCCTGCCCCGCTTTTATGTGTGTTATCGGCTTAAATGATTTAGGGATCATTTAGTCACAGTATCGTGACTATTATCGAACGCTAGGATTTGTTTAGTGCCCGCCGTATACTTTGCTTCTGTGGCCGATACGGATAACGAGAACTGTCACTTCCTCATCTTTTATTTCACAAATGACGCGATAATTCCCGATTCTATATTTCCACAGGCCTGCCAACTCCTTGCGAAGCGCATCGCCGAAACGGCGAGGGTCTTGCTCTGTGGCTATTCGGCTTCTCAGGTAATGCACAATCTCGACCTGTGCCTTCCTGTCTAACGCCAGGAGTTCATTCTTGGCTGATTCTTCAAATATTATTTTCCAGACCAAGCTCTTTCTCCACTTCCTCTAATGTGTATGTCTTGCTTTGCCCTGCGCGTAAAGATTCAAGTCTGACTTGCGCCAGATAAATATCTTCTATGTCGTCAAGGGAACGCTCAATAGCCTCGCGCACATAAAAGCTCTTGGGCCTATGGGTTTCCTTGGCGAGTTTATTGAGTCTCTGCTCTGTGCCTTCTGGCAATCGTATGGTTAACATGGTGAACCTCCTTTATGTATTACGTGTATTACTCATAATACATAAAGCAAAGAAAATCAACTTTGTTACTAATAGCTCTGGCTCAAGCATGCATATTCATTCTTGGCCGGTTCATCCTGCCGCCTCAAGCCGTTGGACGGCGGCCTTTAGTGCGTTCTCGCCTACATGAGCATATCGCTTAGTCAAGGCAATAGTCGAATGGCCCAAAAGCTCTTTTATGTAATAAAGGTCAGTGCCATTTTTCACAAGCCATGACGCGAATGTGTGGCGCAAGGTTCGCCCTGTCCGATAAAAAAACTCCTTCATATTATTTTGGCTGAAAAAGTGCCTTTGGGGTGCTATCATTGATAGTGTAAAGGAAGCACCTAATATTTTCATTTTCAAAGGAGACTTGATGTTTTCATTCGCCACCACTAACGACAAGCGCCTACTGCGTTTTCTCTTGCCATCCCTGCTCACGCTGTTACTGACCAGTAACGCCTTTGCCGAAAGCGTCGACATCCTTTGTTACCACCGTTTCGGGCCGACCGTTGCCGACAGCATGACCACCCGCACCATGGTGTTTGAGCAACAACTGGCCCGCCTCAAGCAGGATGGATACACCATTGTGCCGCTCGCTACCGCTGTCGCCGGCTTACGGGGCGAGGCCAAACTACCGGCCAAAGCGGTGGCCTTGACAATCGACGACGGCCACCGCACGGTTTACAGCGATCTCCTGCCCATCATCCGTCGCGACCATCTGCCGGTGACCCTGTTTATCTACCCGTCGGCCATTTCTAATGCCGACTACGCCATGACCTGGGAACAGATCAAGGAAGTTATGGCCGAGCCAGGGGTTGATGTCCAGTCCCACACCTATTGGCACCCTAATTTCAAGATAGAGAAAAAACGCCTGCCCGAGGCCGAGTATCAGAAACTGGTGCATGCCCAGCTGGATAAATCAAAGGTCACCTTAAAGAAGAAACTCGGCGTTGATACGTCCATTTTGGCCTGGCCATTCGGCATCCACGATGATGAGTTGGACAAGGCCGCCAAGGATGCCGGCTATCAGGCGGCCTTGACGCTCGGCGACCGGGCCGCCACCGCCCATGCTTCACTGTTCGGCTTGCCGCGCTATCTTGTCGTCGATGCCACTGGCGTCAACGGCTTGAGCACTATGCTGCGTAACGGGGAACTGCAAGCAGAAAAAAATGGCCCAAAGTTATAAAACTATGTAACTATAAAGAATACAGGGGCCAGGAGACAAAATTATGTCTTCTTGGCTCCTGGACAGTTACAAAACTATTTTTATTAGGGCCTCGGCAAAAAACCAGCCGTCAGGAGAAAAAACAACCTGACTTCCCAGACAATAACAGCATGAAGGACAACAGCATGATGCATCTGCAGTGCCCACCGGCAAGAACTTCCAGACAATTGTCCCGATTCTTTTTGGCATTGACCAGTCTGGTCGGTGCGCTGTTAATGACCGGCCACGCTCTGGCCCTGGACGGACTGGTGCTCGATGGCGATGCCAAAAAACCATTGGCCGGGGCCATGGTCACACTTGGCGATACGGTCTGCCTTACGGATGAACAAGGGCGTTACCACTTTGATGCCCCGACGGACAAATCAAACCTGGAAGGCAAGCAAGTGCTGGCCCGCGCCATTGGTTATGGCCGCGCCGCCGCCAGTCTGAACGCCGCCACCACGACGGTTAGCGACATCCTGCTGTCGCCACAACGGGTCAACGGCTTGTACCTGTCTTTTTACGGCATTGGCAGCAAGGTGTTGCGCAACAAGGCGCTGGACCTCATTGAGCGGACACCGCTCAACGCCCTGGTGATCGATATCAAAGGCGACAGGGGCATGATTCCCTTCCCCAGCCGTGTTCAATTGTCCAAAGAGATCGGCGGCCGCGAGGTGACCACGGTGCGCGACATGCCGGGCCAGTTGCAGGCATTAAAGGCAAAGGGGATTTATCTGATCGCCCGTATTGTTGTCTTCAAAGACGACTTGCTGGCCAAGGCCAAACCGGAGCTGGCGGTCAAAAGAAATAACGGGAGCCTGTTCCGCGACCGTGAGGGACTGTCCTGGGTAGAACCTTCATCTAAAGAAGTATGGGCCTACAACATTGACATTGCCGAGGAGGCGGCGGCCATGGGTTTTGATGAGATCCAGTTCGACTATGTGCGCTTCCCGGACACCCCTATGAAACAACTATAATTTACTTTATTGGAAGCCATATCACTGACTGATCTGTGTGTTTTGATGCCCTCCAATTGATCGAGACACCAGTCCAATTGCAGCAAGGTTTCCATCCCGATTACTGCAGAACAATTTTCGTGGAATGAACCTCATATAATATATTGTAAAATTTTCAATGTTTA
>JANNQL010000134.1:0-14509 GCA_031400755.1 Pseudomonadota bacterium
TGGCCGCTGACCTGCAAAACCTGCACGATGTCCTCTCGCGGATCATCCCCTCCCCCTTATTCCAGAACGAGTTAAGCCGGTTCAGCGATATCAAGGGGCAGGCCCACGGACACCTGCGGCTCGGTGATGATCTGCGCCATGTCAAAACCGAAGTCGATGTCCATAAGGTCGAGGCCAGCGGCTTCTATGACCGGCTACCCTGGCCCTTCACCATCAGCGGGGGACGCCTACTGCTTGCCCCGCAGCAGCTGGATTGGGAGGATGTGCGCGGCACACTCGGCAAGCAGCAAATCAGTAGCACAACCGGTATGGTCACTTGGCAGGATGCCATCCATGCCACCATCAAAGCCCTTGACGCTGATCTTGATCTCAAGAGCTTGTTTGAGGAAGGAACGTTAACTACAAATAACGCCACGCTCGCCATTCGGGACTTTTCACACGGACGTTTCAACGATATATCTGGACAGGCGCAACTGAAAGACAGCTTCTTTACGGGTCCTATCCGGGCACCCGAACAGTGGCAGTACCAGACCTCAATCAAATGCAGCGATTTTAAAGTGGCAGGGGAAGATGTGCCGGAGTTGCACAGCCAGGGCCTGCTGGTTGATTTCAGCAACCAGCAGGCGGACTTTTCCGGACTCTTTACCATGCTCGATCAAGAGGTGTTTTTGTCCGGGCACTACAGGCACAATTTTTTCGACAAATGGCAGGGCGACCTGGAAATTAACGGCGACATCGGCGAGCGACTTGGTGCTTGGCTTAAAGAAAAACATCTTACCCCGGACGCCATCTTTCCCAAACTTCCATTCCGGCTTGAGAAATTCTTCGTCACCAACCCGGGGCCGGGATTTGACTTTATTCTGGCCCACGGCACAATCATTCCCTTACCACAAACCACCGAGACAAAGTTGCAAGTCTCTATCAGTCGGCTACAGGGGCAAACCAACAACACCTTCACCTTTCTGAATGGTGATAGGCAGGGCAGCCTGAATTATCAGGTCTGGCCCGATCAAGGGAACCGGAATTTGCTGGCCTGGCAAGGGGAACTTAGCGCTGAAACGCTTGACGCCCTGTTCTCACAGCAATTTTTAGAAAGTGGGCAGGTCCATGGGACGTTCAGCCGCTTGACAGATCAAAGCAGCTCAACCTATAGCGGGGCCATTGAGGCCAATAGGGTGCGATTTAGCCCGGAGAGCCTGACGCCAGATCTGACGATCGACACACTCCGTCTGCTCGGCAACGACAATACGATTACCATAGATGTGGCTGATCTGGCCCTGGCTGATGTCCCGGCAAACATTGCCGGGCGAGTCACTGAGGCAGAAGGACTCCATTCCCTGGACCTGCAGGTGAAGGCGCCCCAGCTTTCCTGGAAATCCCTCCAAAAGGTCTTTGAGGTCTATAGCAAGAGAGCATCTGCGGATGATCAAGAAAAATCCGCCATAGACTCACTGCGCGGCACGGTCAATTTCGACATCGACGCCTTTGACAATACCCACCAAACTAAAAATAAAGATGCAACCGAAGGAGAGACAGAGAATCACACCTTTACATCAAACCCCTTCACGGGGACAATAAATCTTAAACCAACCGGCATCGAAATGCTGATCAGCAAGAGCAAGGTCTGCGGAATCAGTGGCCAAGGGGCATGGTATTTCGGGGATGAGACGAAAGATGACGTCTTGTCATTCTCCAGTGGTGACACCCCGCTGTCTTTTGAAGAGGCCCTGCCCTGCCTGGGGTTTAAACAGAGCCTGATTATCGGCCCCCTGTCCATTGAGGGCCAGATCAGCGGACGACCCAAACAGTGGCGGCAAGGCACCCTCACCCTGTCCTCCCCGGAGGGTCTGATTAAACGCATGACGCTCCTCTCCAAGATATTCACTGCCGTCAATGTCACCGATTATTTCACCTGGCAAGACCTGCCAGACATGAAGGAAGAAGGCCTGTCCTACAACGACCTGACGCTCAAGGCCCATATCGACAGCAACAACCTGGTGCTTGACAGGACCATCATCAAGGGCAAGGGGGTCAACTTAAGCGGGCGCGGCACCATCAATTTGACGGACTTGGACTCAGACCTCACCTTTTTTATTGCACCCTTCAAGAGTTTGGACTGGCTGGTCACCAATCTTCCCCTGATCGGCAAGTCCTTGGGGGGGGCCAAAGAGTCTATCTTGACCTTCCCGGTGTCGGTGACCGGTAACATCAAGTCCCCGGAGGTCACTGCCCTGGCCCCGGAGGCCATCGGCAGCGCTGTCTTAGAGCTGTTCGGTGACACCTTGACCCTGCCGTTTCGCATCTTTCAACCAGAGCAAGAACAGGACGAAGGACTGAGGGCTGAGGACTGAGGGGCGGCATGATTTGAACTCAGTCCTAACCATTCACTCATGCATCTGCTGGACTTTGGCCCCCAGTGCCCGTAATTTTCCGGCCAGATTATCATAGCCCCGCTCCAGATGATAGATCCTCGAAATTTCAGTGATCCCTTTAGCGGCCAGACCGGCGATCACCAGCGAGGCGCTGGCCCGCAGATCGGTGGCCATGACTTTAGCCCCGGTAAACCCCCCAACGCCCTTGACGATGGCGCTACGCCCATCAACCCTGATATTAGCGCCCAAGCGCAGCAGTTCCGCCACATGCATAAATCGATTTTCAAAGATGGTTTCATGTATCACCGACAGGCCGCCATCCGTCATGGCCATCAAGGCCATGGTCTGGGCCTGCAAATCGGTGGGAAAACCTGGATAGGGCCTGGTCTGAATATCGATGCTCTTTAAAGGCCCCGTTCGGGCCACCTTGATGAAATCAGGGCCTTCCTCAATGGAGAGTCCGGCACTCCGCAACTTGTCAAGCAGCGACGGCAGATGGTCCGGTCGGCAATTCCTGACCGTCACTTCGCCACCAGCGGCGCCCACTGCGATCAAATAGGTCCCAGTCTCAATGCGATCGGGGATGACAGCACTATCAACTGCCTTGAGTCTTGCGACCCCGCGCACGGTCAAACGATCTGTGTCCTTACCGTCAATATCAGCGCCCATGGCTTGCAGCATCTCGATAAGGTTGCCGACTTCCGGTTCACGGGCGGCGTTCTTGATCACCGTGGTCCCCTTGGCCAGGACCGCAGCCATTAATATGTTTTCGGTGCCAGTCACTGAAGGGATGTCGAAATAAATCGGCGCCCCCTGCAAGGCAGTATCCACTAACGCATCGACATAGCCCTCCGCCAGGACAAGTCGAACCCCCATTTTCTGCAAGGCCTGGAGATGAAAGTCAATAGGCCTCGCGCCTATCGCACAACCGCCAGGCAATGAAACCCGTGCCCTGCCGAAGCGGGCCAACAGTGGCCCCAGCACCAGGACTGAGGCCCGCATGGTCTTGACCAGCTCATAGGAGGCCTCAAGGTTGGTGATCTGATCGGCATTGATCGTCAGCACACCGCCCTCGGCATAGTTCGTCACTGCCCCGAAGGACTCAAGCAGTTTAAGTATCGTCTTCGTGTCGCGCAGGTTTGGAACATTGCGCAAGGTATGTTTCCCCGGCGCCAGCAGGGTCGCCGCAATCAAAGGTAAGGCCGCATTTTTGGCCCCGCTGATAGAAATTTCTCCGTATAGCGGTTGACCGCCTTCAATAACCAATTTATCCATAGAGACTGACCATAATATTGAATTAAGAAAATGTTAGATACACTGCTGTAGGCATATAACCCCCTTTGCCCTTGTTGTACAGATTTTAAGAAATCGAAAGAAGGAAATTGACCTAAACAATTACAATCGATAGGACGCCAAAGAAAAATTGTGGTGCTGTTGAACGTTTACCAAACAACAACGGCCAGGAAGGGATTCCCCTCCTGGCCGTTGTTGTTTATATGCGTAAGTTTTTTTGTTTAATGGTTACTGGCGCCTTCGGCCCCAATACCAAGGAAGGTCCTTACCTTTTCGGTCTCAAACATCTCTTCGGCCTCTTTCTCGCGCTTCATGAGCGAGACCAGAATACCAATCAAAAACGCAAAACCCATTGAGAACACCCCGGGGTTCTTCATCTTGAATGGGGCCGGTTTGATGCCCTTCTTGGCAACATCCGCATCAGCCTTGGCCTTGACCAACTCGGCCTGCTTGGTAGCCAACACCTGAGGAGTAGCGCCTGGGGCCTTGATCTCCTTCTCAATCTTGGTGACCAGGTCGGTTGCCGTGGTGAGCGCTTTCTTCTCGGCTGGCTGCATTATGTCTTCGTAAACCGTTGGCGACAAGACAATCAAAACAACCGCCAGAATCATGCCGGTATAAATGCTGGCCACCGCCCCTGCCGTGGTAAAACGCTTCCAGACAATCGACATGAGTAGCGCCGGGAAGTTGGCGCTGGAGGCAACAGCAAAGGCCAGACCAACCATAAAGGCCACGTTCTGGCCCTTGAACAGCATACCGAGCAGGACCGCAGCAATACCGAGGCCGATTGTAGCGGCCTTGGCTACTCTCATCTCATCTTTCTCATTGGCCTTGCCATCACGGAAGACGCCGACATACAGATCATGAGAAAGCGCCGAGGCGCCGGCCAAGGTCAGGCCTGCGACCACCGCCAGGATGGTGGCAAAGGCGACTGCGGCCAGGAAACCTAGAAACAATGTGCCGCCATTAAACTCGGCCAGGGCCATGGCCGCCATGTTGCCGCCCTTATCGATCGACATGATGAAATCTTTGCCGACCAGGACTGCAGCGCCAAAACCGATGGTCACGGTAAGGATATAAAAGTAGCCGATAAAGCCGGTGGCGTAAAAGACCGACTTGCGGGCCGTTGGGGCGTCCGGCACTGTGTAAAAACGCATCAGAATGTGCGGCAGACCGGCGGTGCCGAACATGAGCGCCAAGCCAAGAGAAAAGGCGTCAAGCGGGTTGGAGATCAAGCCGCCCGGCTCAAGAAAGCCGGAACCGTACTTGTCCGCCGCTAACTGGAACAATTTTGGATAGCTGAAATCGACTTTGCCCAGGGTAAGAAGCACCAAAATCGTCGCCCCGCCGAGAAGAAGAACCGCTTTGATGATCTGGACCCAGGTGGTGGCCAGCATGCCGCCAAACAGGACATACAGATCATCAGACCACCGACGATAATCAGCGCCGATTCGTAAGGCAGGTTAAACATGAGTTTGATAAGCGTCCCGGCCCCGACCATCTGGGCGGTCAGGTAAAAGAGGACCGTGACCAAAGAGCCGATGGCCGCAGCCGTCTTGATCGGCTTCTGCTTGAGGCGGAAGGCGACAACATCGGCAAAAGTAAACTTGCCTAGGTTGCGGAGTGGTTCTGAGATCAAAAACATGACAATCGGCCAGCCGACCAACCAACCGACCGAGTAGATGAGCCCGTCATAACCTTTAGTGGAAACGAGACCGGCAATACCGAGAAACGAGGCGGCGCTCATATAGTCCCCGGCCAGGGCCAGACCGTTCTGTAGACCGGTGATGCCGCCACCGGCGGCGTAAAACTGGCTGGCGGTCTTGGTTTTTTTCGCTGCCCAGTAAGTAATCGCCAAAGTACTTGCGACAAACAGAAGAAAGCAGATGATGGCACTCGGATTCAAGGTGCCGATGATAGTTTGAAACTGCGGTGCTTGTGTTGGCATATTCATCATCCCCCGAACCGTTTTTTGACGCGCTTGACCATCTCGTCATACGTCGTATTTGCCCAGAAAATGTAAATCCCGGTGAGGACCCACGACAAAAAGATCACCCCGACCGCAATCGGGATGCCGATGGTGATTGCCGAACCGTCAGAGATCTTCTGGGCCAGAAACGGCTTGTTGTAAGCGATCAGGGCGATAAAACCAAAATAGAGAACCAACTCAATGATGGTCAGGACTAGCGACACGGTATTTTTTTGCGAGGCCAACGCCTTGAACTCGGGATCTTCAAGGATTTGATGGACTGATTTGTTGCTCATTGCCTTCCTCCTTTCCGTTGGTAGTCTTGATGGGACGTCTCTCTTTTCATCGTGTGCGTTCTCCTTTTCAAGTTGATTATTTGTACCACACTGTTGCACAGCAATTTTTGCATTTCGGGAATATATAGCATAGTATTTTTACCCATGTCAAGCTCTATGTGTAGTTATACGCAGACAGCGCAAACCATTTTTTTTCCCACGAATTTTGCATTAAAATGGCCACCAAAGCATGCTGCGATTACGGCCAACTACCAGGTACTCATGCATGGTCCGGACCCCGTGCTGGCGAATTTTTTTTGTAAGGTACAAAAAAAGGTAGGCAGTCTGCATCGAGTCCTGCAAGGCGTTATGCTCGACAAAGGACGGCAGGCCATACTCTTTGCTCAAGGCTGCCAAGGTATAGGCGCCCGGACGGTTGTAGTGGTCACAGTACGAACCATGCTCAAGGTCGTTATAGGCCATGGCCAGGCACATGGTGTCGAGATACGGGGTATGCAGGATGCCGCCCATAAACTTTTGGGTAGCGCGATTGATGAACTCAAGGTCCAAGCGGACAAAATGACCCACCAGAAAGGCGTCACCGCAGAAGTCAAGAAAGCGTGGTAGGACTTCCGCCAAGGTCGAGGCGTTTTGCAGCTCCTGGGGCGTCAGACGATGCACCAGGGTGCTCTTGGTCTGGAAACGCACGTCAGGCCGTACCAGGGCGTAAAAGGTCTCACCGCAGACAATCCTTAAGTTTTTGATCCGCACCGCGCCGATGGCGACAATCTCATCATGCTTGGGGCTGAAGCCGGTCAACTCGGTGTCGAATACCACGAACTCACAATCATTCAGCAACTGTGGGTAGTCTGTTGCCTTGAATTGCCGATGGTTGTGGGCGATCACCGGATGCAGTGGCCGCCAGTCTGAGGGTAGGGCTTTTTTGATCAAATCTATAAGACGCATGGCAAGCCGTTGTAAACAGATAATAGGTCGTTATGATAGCCAGATCGGCATCCCCCTCAAGGGGGGACTGAACAGAGTAAGGAGCCGTAAAGTAATGGTCAGAATTGTGTAAGTTATTTTCTTAACGGCTCCTAAATTCTACAAAGCCCTGATCTGAAAATTAAGCCTGATTGAATCCTGTAGCCTGGTGATGACAGCAAAAGCCTCTTTCAAGGTTTGGCGCTCCAGGTCGGAGATGTCCATGGGGTTGATATAATTGTCCGGTTGCCGGCCGTCCTCAAGCATCTTGAGCTGATGGACCAAGCGCAACTGCATCAGAAACTCATAGGCCTCGATTATCTCCGAACATAAGCCATGGGGCAGGTGCTGTCCCTCCTGAAGCAAGCGTAGGCGGTCCAAGGTGTTGACTTCGCCAATGCCATGCCTCAAGGCCATCAGCCGGGCAAAATCGACAATAAACACCAGGCCCTTGCTCTTAAGATCAAAGGTGTTTTTGTGCTCACCGTCCTTTTCCACAATAAAATTCTTGAAGAACGACAACGGCGGTCGAGAGGACAGGCAGTTACGGGCCAGGTAGAGGAGAAATATATCTTCCCGCGCCGCAACTCTGGTCAGCATGTCCCGCAGTTCTTCCGCCAGCTCCGTGGTGCCGTAACCAGGCCTGAAATCATAGAAGATAGTGGAGTGCAAAATCTCCTGAGGTTCCGGCACACCGCACCAGTCAAGGAAATACCGTTTCCATACCGACAACGGCTGCCGCCATTTGGGGTTGGTGGCCATGATGTCGCCGGGACACAAGGGATAGCCGCACTGCACCAGGTGGTCAATGGCGGTTTTGGCAAAGGCCTTGAAATAGTCCTCGGCCAATGCCATAAGCTTAGGGTCATGAATGTCCCGATAGATGATGGCGTTGTCCTGGTCGGTCTTGAAAGTCTGCTCCCGGCGACCCTCGCTACCCATCAACAGCCAGCAGAAGGGCAGGGGCGGTTCGCCGATCTCCTGCACCATGAGCGTCAGCATGCGATCAAGGATATGGTCGTTCAAGACCGTGATCATGCGGGTAATGTTGTTGGCCTTGGCCCCTTCCTCAATCAGGGTACGGATCACGAATGGCACCTTGCGGGCCAGGGGGTATAGCCCCTCAATCCGGCGCTGGGCGACAATCTCGCGGAAGAGATAGAGCGGCGACGTACCCTGCTCAACCATGATATCATGGGTGGTGATCATCTTGATGATCTCGCCATTCTTCTCGATGGCCAGGTGATGCACCTTCTCCTTCATCATCTGGAGCAGGGCGTCAAAGGCCATGGCCTGACTGGAGATGGTCTGCACCGGCGAGGCCATGATCTCGGCGGCCAGGGTCCCGAAGTCAAGGCCCTTGGCCACTACCTTGGTGCGCAGGTCCTTGTCGGTGATGATGCCTACGATGGCGCCTTTATCATCTTTAAGGAGCAGGGAACCGATGAAGTTGTCGCTCATGATCTGCGCCACCTCCCGGACGGTGGCAGTGGTCGGTGCGGTGTAGAGCTTGCCCTTGGCGATCTCCTCCACCGGGGCGCTGAAAAGGTAGAGGGCGCCATCGGTGCGGGGGGCGATGCGGTGCTGACGCAGTTCGGCGTACACGCCTTTGACCAGCTTGGCCGACATGGTGCGCAGAAAATACTGGGCGACTTCCACATTTTCGGCCAAAAGGGCCTGAAAATCCTGCTTGGCGATCAAAAAACAAAAAGTGTCCTCGACAGTCTCGACATTAAGATTGGCCTTAGTCCCCTGGATGATGGGCAGGGACCCGAAATACTCGCCCTCGCCGCGATAGTCCTTCAAGGTCACCTCGCCCTGATCATTCTTCAGATAGCTCTTCACCCCGCCCTTCTGAATCAGGTATAGATGATTCACCTGGGTGACATCCTGTAGGAAGATCATGGTCCCTTCCGGAAAAAAATCAATGACGCATTTGCCAGCTAGACGGCGGAGGGCAGCAGGCTCCAAGAGGTTGAACGGCAGGGTGTTGGCGAGAAAGCTGATGACATTCTCAACCGGTATGAAACTTTGGTTATCTTTGGCCATGGTCGATCTTTTTTGATTGCCAAGTTGGTGATTCTAATTTTTTCTTTATCCGCACAACACTATGGATATCTAATAGGTACTAACCCTAGTGTCAAAATCAGGACTTTGCAACCGCAAAATGCATTAAAAAGGTAAGGCCAATATTGTGTCATCAACCGCAGTCTCGTCATCGCAACAAACTATAAACGCAAGGGACGCAGCGTTTTTTCTTTGCAAGCGCCTGAAAATATTGTTCTCTATTAATCCAGTGTTTTCCGGTTCGAAAATCGCAGCAGCATTTTCTGTATTAAATAGCCCCGTCCTAGCTTGACAAGGGTTGAACTAAATCCCCTCCCCCTTGGAGGGCATAAGTGCTAACTTATAACAAGGTTTGGGACATGTCCAACGTCCGTCATTCCGGCATGTTTCTAGCCGGAATCCAGAACAGCAGGAATGGATAACAGCCCGCTGTATACATACTTGCCAGCAAAAGAAATGGTACGCTTTATGTCGGTGTGACTTCTAATCTCGTCAAAAGGACATGGGAACATAAAAACAATTTGGCAGAAGGATTCTCCAAACGCTACGGAATTCATCATCTGGTTTGGTATGAAGCGCACGGAACCATGGACTCCGCGATCCAGCGGGAGAAGCGAGTGAAAGGATGGAAGCTGGAATTAATCGAAAGCACCAATCCTGATTGGCAGGACTTGTATCCTTCAATTGTTTGACTGGATTCCGGCTAAAGACATGCCGGAATGACGAACAAAGGAGACCTGAAATTTTAAGTTAGCGCTTATGCCCTTGGAGGGGGAGGGCTAGGGTGGGGGGGAGCTGGCTGCTGCCCGGCAGTTTGCATCTTCACCCAACCCCCTTCCCGCAACCCTTAAGGGAGTATTGAACCTAAATAAAGGGAGGGGGAACTTCATGCCGGTCCTTATCCGGACATAACTCGGATATTTTTTCAATAACTGTCTCCCTTACGACACAACAGATGAACGCGCTTTACCCCCATATCCTCTCCTCCATCGGCAAGAAAGCGTTGATGGCGCTCAGCGGCGCAGGGCTTGGCCTCTTTCTTTTGGTCCACCTGCTCGGCAACGCCACGGTCTTCCTGGGTCGTGACGCCTTTCTCGCTCACGCAGCCAGCCTGCGCAGCCTGGGCGCTTTGGTCCCTGTCCTGGAGAGCGTCCTACTTGCCATCTTTCTGCTCCACATCAGTCTGGGAATGACCCTGTATCTCGACAACCTGAAGGCCCGGCCCACTCCCTATCTTATAAAGAAGGCGGCTGGCGGCAGCACCTTCGGCTCCAGAACCATGCCCTACACCGGCCTCATTATCCTTATCTTTCTTGTGGTGCATTGCGTAAGCTTTCGTTTCAGCGGCCCTGACCTCACCAGCGCCGATCTGGTACGGCGCAATTTTCATGGGCCAGGCCCTGCCCTATTCACCATCGTTTCCCTGCTGGCCCTGATTCTGCACGGCAGTCACGGTTTTTGGGGCCTGTTTCAATCACTGGGGATTAATCACCCTCGCTATGATCCGTTAATTCGCAGGGGCGCCTGGCTGGTCAGCCTGGCTGGCGGCGTCCTGTTTATGCTGATCCCGGCCCTGACCTTTTTTGTCCATGATTTCCTTCTTTAACTCTGACGGACTCGCATGACCCTAAATTCGCACACCCCCGCTGGCCCCTTACCTGAAAAATGGGACCACTTCCGCTTGGCAAGTCCGCTGGTCAGCCCGGCCAATCGGCGTAACTATACAATTGTCGTGGTCGGGACCGGTCTGGCCGGGGCCGCTGCCGCCGCCAGCCTGGCGGAACTGGGCTACACCATCAAGTCCTTCTGTATTCAGGACAGCCCGCGGCGGGCCCACAGCATCGCGGCCCAGGGCGGCATCAACGCTGCCAAGAACTACTCTAACGATGGCGATTCCGTCCTCCGGCTGTTTCACGACACCATGAAAGGCGGCGATTTTCGGTCACGGGAGGCCAATGTCTACCGGCTGGCCCAAATCAGTAACGCCATCATCGACCAGTGCGTCGCCCAGGGCGTGCCCTTTACCCGCGAGTACGGCGGCCACTTGGCCAATCGTTCTTTCGGCGGGACCCAGGTCTCCCGGACCTTCTACGCCCGAGGCCAGACCGGCCAGCAACTGCTCCTGGGCGCTTACGGCGCCTTGATGCGCCAAGTCAATGCCGGTAGAGTGACCATGCATCCCCGCACCGAGATCATGGACCTGGTGGTGATCGATGGCCAGGCCAAGGGCGTCATTACCCGGAACCTGATCACCGGCGCGATTAACGCCCAAGTCGCTGATGCCGTTGTCCTTGCCACCGGCGGCTACGGCAATGTTTATTTTCTCTCCACCAACGCCATGGCGTCAAACGTCACCGCTAGTTGGCGGGCCTATAAACGCGGGGCCTGTTTCGCCAACCCCTGCTTTGTCCAGATCCATCCGACCTGCATCCCGGTGCATGGTGCTTACCAATCCAAACTGACCCTGATGAGCGAGAGCCTGCGCAATGACGGTAGGCTCTGGGTGCCCAAAATAAGTGGCGATTTGCGGTCGCCAAACCAGATAGCAGAGGCGGAACGGGACTATTTTCTGGAGAACAAATACCCGAGTTTCGGCAACCTGGCGCCCCGGGATGTCGCCTCCCGTAACGTCAAGGAACAGTGTGATCTCGGCCAGGGAGTGGGCGGCGCAGGCCGCGCCGTCTATCTAGATTTGAGCGAGGCCATCAAGAGGCAGGGTGAGGCGCAGGTAACCCGCAAATACGGCAACCTCTTTGCCATGTACCACAAGATTACCGGCGTTGATCCCCGGCATGAACCGATGCAGATCTATCCGGCTGTCCATTACACCATGGGCGGTCTCTGGGTCGATTACGCCCTGATGAGCAACCTGCCCGGACTCTTTGTCATAGGCGAGGCCAATTTCTCCGACCATGGCGCCAATCGTCTGGGCGCCAGCGCCTTGATGCAGGGTCTGGCCGATGGTTATTTCGTCATCCCGGCCACCATTGCCCCTTTTCTTGCCGCCAGCAGTCCTGGCTCCATCAACGATACGCACCCGGCCTGCAACGAGGCCATTGACACAGTGACCACCCGCATCAATCGACTCTTGGCCATCAAGGGCTCACGAACGGTGGATGATTTTCACCGGCAACTGGGCCTCCTGCTCTGGGACGCCTGCGGTATGGCCCGTAACGAGCAAGGACTGACTGCGGCGCTTGAGGCGATCCCTAGGCTGCGGGAAGAGTTCTGGCAGAACGTCAAGGTGCCGGGCCAGGGCGAGGGCCTCAACCAGTCGTTGGAACGGGCCGGTCGGGTGGCTGATTTTCTTGAGTTTGGCGAACTACTGGTGCGTGACGCCCTGCTCCGCAAAGAGTCATGCGGCTGCCACCTCAGAGAGGAGAGCCAGACAGCGGAACACGAGGCCGAGCGTGATGACGCCAACTTCGCCTATGTGGCGGCCTGGCAACATAATGGTGCAACGGACGAACCGACCCTCCGCAAGGAGCCCTTGACCTTCGAGAATGTCCAGCCCAGTCAACGGAGTTACAAGTAGTGGAGACGATTCATCTGACCTTAAAAATTTGGCGGCAGACAGGGCCGGAGCAGGCCGGGGCATTCCACGAGTACCCAAGCGGCCCCATCTCGACGGCCATGTCCTTTCTTGAAATGCTTGATGTCGTAAACGAACGGTTGACCTTGGCAGACGACGAGCCGATAGCCTTTGACCACGACTGCCGGGAAGGGATCTGCGGCATGTGCGGGGCCATGATCAACGGCTACGCCCATGGTAAAGCAGAAGAGACCACCCTCTGCCAGCTCCATATGCGCCATTTTGACGATGGCGACACCATTGTCATCGAACCGTTTCGAGCCAAGGCCTTCAAATTGATCAAGGACCTAGTGGTGGACAGGAGCGCCTTGGACCAGATTATTAGAGTTGGCGGCTATGTGTCGATCAACACCGGCAGCGCCCCGGAGGCCAACACCCTCCCCATCCCTCAAAAAATCGCCGACCAGGCCTTGGACGCCGCCGCCTGTATCGGTTGCGGGGCCTGCGTGGCGGCCTGCCCCAACGCCTCGGCCATGCTCTTTGTCGGGGCCAAGGTCAGCCAACTTGCCCTCCTGCCCCAAGGTCATCCCGAACGCAGACGCCGGGCCTTGTCGATGCTCACCGAGATGGACAGCCTTGGCTTTGGCGGCTGCTCAAACCAACGGGAGTGCGAGGCCGCCTGCCCCAAACAGATCTCCATCCGCCATATCGCCCGCTTAAACCGCGAGTACCTCAAAGCCGCCCTGCTTGGCTAGTGTCCCGTTTGGTTAGTTCAGTCAATTATTTTTTTTGCTCTTTCGACAGAAAGAGATGATCAGCGACGCGCTCTTTGTCCACTTGAACGGCTTGGCACTTCCAGTGTTATGGACATCAATGAAACGGTGAATTTCCTCGCGCAACTTCTTCACGTTGGAAAAGACGCCTCGGTAAGGGCCACAGCTATCGTCTTCGCGGTCACTCAATTGCACGATCACTTATCAAAGAGCAGGAGGACACCGGGACAGCAGACAGTCCTAAAGACCATTGGCAAGGGTTCGTGATTCAGTAACCACGAAGACCACCTCAATCAGCACCTTGCCCCTTGTACCTGATCAACCCCAACCCCATCCCCGCTAAATCTGCCAGCAAGTCATCAAAACCCGGCACCCTGCCGGGCAAAAAGTTTTGATGCACCTCATCCGCCGCGCCGATTAGCACAGTCAACACAATCACCACCGCAATCGGCAGCGAAATAAAGCGCGCCAATAACAATGCAAAGACAAAAAAGAACACCACATGCGCCAGCTTGTCCCACGGCGGGGAAATCAACCCCACCGCTTGCGGCTGCGCGCCACCCACAAAAAGCGCGATCAGCATCAGCACCACCATAATAACCCCCATCAACCGCGCCATCGTCAGCTCCCAAGCAGATTGTTTTTCGTGGCTTTACTATTTTCAGCTAAGCCCATGGTTGCCAACTGGGTCGCATTTCCTAGGTTAATCGTTCCCTGAGCGGAGTCGAAGGGAACATGGCTACGAACCTCTTTTAAGGCCGCGTCAACAATTGCCTGAGAATCCTTAAGAGCCACGTTATTTTTCAGGCAAAATTATGTATTAGTCCCTTTCGCTTTACACCACGCAGCCCCACAACCCTCTAAGCCCCACCAAGTACGCCAGCTATTATAAAGCACTCTAAACCAGATGATCTGCTTCATATTTTTTCTTCAACTCTTTCAATACATCTTCAATGGTTCACTTCCTATCGCTTCCTTCAGACCCCGCCTTTACCGGCACAACGCCCTTGCGATTCGGATTGTCTTCCCCCTGGTCGGGGTGACGCCTGCTTCTTACAGCAGGCCGGGTTTGCCCGCTACGCTGGGCAAAAAAAAGGGTTCCAAGCCAAGAATGGCAAGGAACCCTTAAAAAAATAAATTCGGCGGCGACCTACTCTCCCACCAAGTCACCCTGGCAGTACCATCGGCGCTGAAGAGCTTAACTTCCGTGTTCGGAATGGGAACGGGTGTGACCTCTTCGCTAA
>JANNQL010000135.1:0-14276 GCA_031400755.1 Pseudomonadota bacterium
TTGGTCTTGAAGATGGTGTCTTCCAGGTCGTGCTTGCCGACATAGCGCCCGGTATTGACATCTATCACGGTCAAGGCCTCGGTGGCCTCGATGATGATATAGCCGCCACAGCGCAGCCAGACCTTTTTATTCAAGGCCCGATTGATGTCCATCTCAATGCCGTAGGCCTCGAAAACCGGCGTGCTTTCCGAGAAAAAATGGACCTTATGGCTTAAGCGGGGCGCGAAGAGATCAACAAAACTCAAGACCCGGGCATAAGTGGCCTTTTCATCGACCACAACCCGGTCAACGGTGGGAGAAAAGACATCACGGACCACCCTTAAAATAATATCCAGGTCCTCATAGACCAGACTAGGCACCTTATGTTTAGCGGCCTTGGCCTGAATCTCGCCCCAGAGATTGAGGAGAAACTCCATATCCGCTTCCAAGTCCTCGCGGGTGGCGCTCTCCGCCACTGTCCTGACGATAAATCCGGTATCAACCGGCCTGAGCGACTCAACCACGTCCTTAAACTGCTGGCGCAGGGCTTCATTCTCAATCTTACGGGAGACGCCGATATGGTCCGTCATTGGCATAAAGACCAAATTCCGGCAGGGGAGCGTGATATTGCAGGTCAGCCTGGCGCCCTTGGTGCCGAGCGGTTCCTTGGTGATCTGCACCAGGATCTCCTGGCCTTCGACCAGCAGGTCATCAATATTGGAACCTGGCTCGCGATTGACCAAAAAATCAGGCGGCAACTGGTCATCATCGCCGTTAAGCGGCGCGGGCAGGTTGTCAATCTTCTGGCCGCCGATGTGGACATCATCAACATACAAGAAACCAGTACGGTCCAGGCCGATATCGACAAAGGCCGCCTGCATCCCAGGCAGCACCCGGACCACCCGCCCGTAATAAATATTGCCCACCAAGCCCTTGACCGAGGGCCGCTCCAGATAGAACTCCACCAACTCGCCATGCTCCACCAGGGCAATCCTGACCTCATAGGAGGTGGCGTTAATGATCAAATCAGTTGCCATGTTGTGTCCTGAAAATGTGTGTCTGTCCTGTTAAAAAAACTGCCGCTGGCCACGCCAGCGGCGTTAAGTGATTTGCAGGCTGTAGGGATTTAGGCTGTAGCAAAAGAAGAAGACGGAGAACAGAGGCGCCACGGGGCTCCATTTTTTTTGCTACAGCCTACAGCCTACAGCCTAAACCCCTAGACAGCTAACAGGGGCCTCCAGGCCAATTTCAGCAGTCTGACTGCCAGAATCTCGTCTTTACTCAAGCCAAACAGGCTGGCAATAAGCTCCAGCGGTTTTACGCCAAGCTGGGCCGCTTCGACAATCATGGCAAGGTCAATAGTCTGGGCATCAACAAGCCACATGTCCTTTACCAGTTTACGGGCATCAATGGTTCGCCCTTGTTTTTTGCGGACAATGCCAAGGCTGTACTCTTCACTCGCCAAAAACGCAGCAATCACCAGCGGATCCCAGGGGCAAGTCGAAGAGACCAGATAATCGATCTCCATGCGGGTCGGCTGAACTTTAGGCCCGAGCCGCACTGCCGTCACCTCCATACCCGCTGGCATCTGTTTCGTCAAGCGCTCTCGCCAGTCATCAAGGTCAAGTAACGGGGTTGCTGTCTCCGCAATAAAAAATTCTGCCAGGCTCTCAATCCCCACTGACAGGGCGGGACTGAACGAAATCTTCGGGGAGGGGTTGAACCCCTGCGAAAACAAGACCGGCAAGCCGGCCCGCTGCAACACCCGGAAGATGACCTGCAAGAGTTCCAAGTGGCCGAGAAACCTCGCCTGCCCCCGACGCTGATAATTAATCCAGTAATGATAGATGGTGCGTGGCGCTAAATTCTCCGGTAGGTCTTGATGGACCTCGGACGAAGAGATATCCGCTGCGGAATGGACCAGTGGCCGGATGGTCTTGAAGTCGCACAGACCGCATTTCTGGCAGCCATGATTCCGGCAATCCGGGGTATAGGCCTCTGCTTCGGCCTTGGCCAGTTCCCCCACCAGAAAGTCCGGGTCTATCCCACAATCCAGATGCTGCCAGGGCAGGACCTCATCGCGCTCACGACGGCGCAGATAGCAATCCAGATCAAGACCACAGGCTAAAGCCGCCTGCCGCCACAAGGGCAGCTGAAAATACTCTGACCAGGCATCAAGGCGGGCGCCAAAGCGCCAGGCCTTTTCAATAAGTGCCGACAAGCGCCGGTCGCCCCGCGAGAACACCCCTTCCAGGAAGCTTAAGCTAGGGTCATTCCATTTCAGCTTGGCATTGCGGGGCAGATGTTTTTTTAAGAAATCGACCCTCTGGAAGGCCTCATTAATACTCATCTGGCGCTCCCACTGAAAAGGGGTGTGGGGCTTGGGGACAAAGACGCCAGCGCTGACATTAATGGTGCGCCCACCCCGTCCGGCAAGGCGCATGGCCTTATCAACCAGGGCCGGGATGGCCGCCAAATCCTCCTCCGTCTCAAACGGCAGGCCATACATAAAATAGAACTTGATCAATTTCCAGCCAAGGCCAAAGGCGCTACTCACCGTATCCAGGAGGTCCTCTTCAGTGATTCCCTTGTTGATCACCCGCCGCAGCCGGTCGCTGCCTGCCTCGGGCGCAATGGTGAAGCCGGTCTTGCGCACCCGCTTGACCTGCTCCATGACCTCAGGCGTCAGGGTGCCAACCCGCATTGAGGGCATGGAAACCGATACCCGTTGTCCGGCAAAATGGTCCATCAATCTGACCAAAAGCGGCGCCAGACACGAATAGTCACCGGTGCTGAGCGACAACAGGGCCAATTCGTCAAAACCGCTGTTTTCGATGCCCCGGCAGGCGATCTCCATGGCCCGGTCCGGATGGAGTTCACGCACCGGTCGATAAATCATGCCGGCCTGACAGAAACGGCAGCCCCGTGTGCAGCCCCGGGCCAGCTCCAGACCCAAGCGGTCGTGGACAATCCTGTTCAAGGGCACCAAGGGCTTATCGATAATCGGTTGCTGATTTAAGTCAACGAGCACCGCCCGTCGCACAGTCGAATAGCCCGCAACCAAAGGTACAATGGCGGCCAAACGGCCATCGTCATGGTAGCGGGGTTCAAAAAAAGCAGGGACATAGAGACCGGGGACCTGGCAGAGAGACAGCAACGTCTCCCGGCGCGACAGGCCCTTTTCCTTGGCCGCGATCAGCAGGTCAGCAATGGCCAGCACCGCCTCTTCACCATCGCCAAGCAGAATAGCGTCAAAAAAATCAGCCACCGGCTCCGGATGAAAGGCACAGGGCCCGCCACCGACAACCAAAGGATGCGCCTCCTGCCGGTCCCGGCTATAGAATGGGATTCCCGCCAGATCAAGGATGGTCAGGATATTGCTGTAACAAAGTTCATAGGGCAGGGTTATGCCCAGCATGTCGAAATCGGCCAGAGGGCGGCCCGACTCCAGCGAAAACAAAGGCTCTCCACGGTCCCGGAGCAGACGTTCCATATCGAGGTCTGGGGCGTAAACCCGCTCCGCCAGAAGATCAGGACGACGGTTAACAATATGATAGAGAATCTGCAAGCCATGGTGGCTCATGCCGATCTCATAGAGGTCAGGAAAGGCCAAGGCAATACGCAACCGCGCTGCAGACCAATCTTTCCTGATGGCATTAAACTCATTACCGCAATAGCGGCTTGGTTTTGCCACTAAGGGTAGCAGGCTATCAATTGTCACTGAAACACAGTCCTTTTATACTCGGCGGGGGGATCTATTCTGAAGGGGGAGCTGTCCAGAGTTGGAGTTGGATAGCGTTTGGTGAATCCAAGGCTGATCAGACCGTTGCCCTGTTTCGTGATCGTCAACCGCTCGGGCAGTTGGCAAGCAGCCGGTTTCGATGCAGGCTGACTCTGTTCAGTCCCCCCTTGAGGGGGATTCTGTTCAATCCCCGCTGTAGTAGGACGGGGACTCTGTTCAGTCCCCCCTTGAGGGGGATACTCATAGGATAAATCAGCCGCAATCGAATCATTATCGCCCAGCACCAGGTGACGCTTCACCAAATGCTGACTGGGATCAAAAAGGACCATAGCGCGTTTTCCGGTCGCGGTATAGTGCAAATCAAGCCAATAGCCATGACCATTCTGGTCAAGCCCAACCCCGGCAATACCTAGTGAACCTGGAGGAATCCGCCCCAACAACCAGTAATAACTCTTGGAGGTAGCCAGTCCATCAGGGGCAAAACGGGCAATCTTTTCGGCCTTCAGGGGACCACTATAGGCCTGCTGGTCCCGCACCGAGATATAGGTGAAGCTCTCGCCATCAACGGCAAGAATGGCCTCGGTCAACCCTAAAGGATTTACCCCTTCAAAACGGAGATAAGCCGGGGCCATGGCCCGCAGATAACCGGAAAGGGTGCCGGACCAGAGCAGATTGTCCACCGTGACTGTGACATCGGCATCAACCGCCGACGGACACTGCCGCTGATCGCGCAGCATGGCCTTAAATTCCTGGCGGATCTGGTCGCCCTCGTCACCCTGGACCGGAACCGACCTCGGCAAGGTGGCACAACCGGCGATCAATAGCAAACAACCAAGGAGGCTCAACCTGCTAAGTTGATTACCTTTGCTAAATTCACTAAGTTTATTGATCAGACTATGCCTCATGGCCCCTATGTTCAAATCCTTTCCGCGACTGGCAGCCCTTGTTCACTAGTGCCCGCAAATCATTTAAAACAAAAAATTTCATGGCTTGATCGCCCCAATTTTCGCCGTTACCCTTGTTTTGTCCGCATCCTTGTCACTCAAGGCCAAGGACTTGTTATAATTATCGAGTGCCTTTTGCGGCTTGTGAAAGGCCAGATAGACATCACCAAGATGTTCGTGGATAGTGGGGTCCAGAGACTCAAGGGCAATGGCCTTTTCCAAGGCCTCAACCGCCTGCTCTAATTCTCCCATCCTAAAATAGACCCAGCCCAGGCTGTCCAGAATAAAGCCATCATCAGGACGCTGGCTAACCGCCTTTTGGATATACTCCAAGGCCTGGGGCAGGTTTATGCCCCGGTCGGCCCACGAATAGCCAATATAATTAAGGGCCAGGGGGTCATTGGGTTTGACCACCAGCACCTTTTCCATCTGCACCATGGCCTCGTCCAAACGGCCATGCCGTTCCAGAAACATTCCATAGGTAAAATAGCCATTTTCCGACTTTGGGAAGTGCTGAATCGCATCAACCAGCACCTTTTCGGTCTCAGCCAGTTTACCCTGCTCCTCATAGAGGGAGGCCAGGGCAAAATAATATTTATGGTTGTCCCCTTTTGTATCTTTAATGGCCTTATTGACCAAGGCGATTGCCTTTGAAAACTCCTTTTCCTCGGCATACATCTTAATCAAAAGCGACAGGGCGTCATCGTAGCCCTTGTCCTCTTTCTTCACTGCCAAGAGAATGGCCTTGGCCTGATCATGATCGCCAGATTCAAAAAGGGCCATGGCCAAGAGTGAGCGGGCCAAATCCAGGCCTGGCTCACGGGCCAGCATCCCCTTGAAGATTGCTATCGCCTCCCCATACTTATGCTGATCCATAAAGATTCGGCCAATAGTGAAATCAACCCGCTGACTGTCAATGGCGTTCCCCCGCAGGTCTTGCAAAACGGCCAAGGCCTTGTCAGGCTGATTCTGCGAGAGATAGATCCTGACCAAACGATTGGCCGCCTCCTCGCTGGTGTCCTCATCAGCCATGAGCTTCTGATAGATGCCAATAGCCTCGTCAAATAATTTCTGTGCCTCATAAAACTCAGCAGCCTCCGCAGCCAAAGGCGGCGACCAGTTGAGGGCAAGGGCCTTCTGGTAAGCGGCAAGGGCCTTCTGTTCAAACTTCATTTCACGATAGGTCCGGGCCAGATAATACTGCCCCATGAAGGAATCAGGCTCGACCGCGACCAACTGCTCAAAACGGTCCCTGGCCTTGAGGTAATCAAGGGCGTTCAGATACTGCTTGCCAAGTTTCAGCAAGAGCTCGGGGTCCTGCGGCTGCTGAGCCAAGAGGGCCTCATAGCTGGCAATGGCCATGACGTCCTCACCCATTGATCCGTAAAGGTCGGCCTGAAACAGCTTGACCTTTTGGTCCTCAGGATTGGCATGAAGCAATTTATCGACCCAGTCCAAGGCCTGTTGCTTTCTATTCATCCGCAAGAGCAGGACCGTAAGGTTACGGATCACATAGTCGGCGCCACCATCGCAGACCACCGCCTTCTCATAGGCATCCAAGGCCTCATCGTACTGGCCCTTGCCCTCGGACGTCTTGCCCCACAGAAAATAAAAATAGGAACACTGGCTGTCCACCCCTCGACGGGCTGACGACGTCGAAGGCTTGGCCTCGGAAGGCGGTGGGCCGGGCTGTGGCGGCTGTACCGGCTGTACGCACGATGCCATCATCAGCACCGCTGCCATCAAGATGATTTTTGTTGTTTTCATGGTCATTAAAAAAAGGTCAATGGGAACTATTCAGCAGCGCCGCAGATGCGCGGAATAGGTCTGCGAGCTATAGCAGCGCTATGTGAGCAGGCCTATGACAGCTAAGCGAGCGTAGCGAGACTGCGAAGCAGATGTGGTGCTGCTGAATAGTTCCCTCAATGGGCAGCGAGGCAAGCCCTGACATGGGCGACAATTTGAGCATGGAGCACGTCGATGGCCTGAGAGCCATCAACCCGTTGAATATAGTCACGATCCAGACCATTAAATATCCGCGCCACTTGCCGCAAGCCCTCCTCCTGCTCAAAATGATTGAGCGCCTCCTGGCGATAGTGCTGGATGCGCATCACGGCCTGGGCCGGCGAAAGTTCAATCAGGATTACCAGATCAGGCACCGGGGCAAACTCTTCATTCTGGCGGATGATGGTCTCCGAGTCAAATCCGGCCACACCCTGATAGGCCGCAGTTGAAAAATAATAACGATCCGTCAAAATCACCTTGCCTTGGGCCAGTCCCGGCGCAATAAGCCTTGCCACATGCTCCCGGCGGTCGGCCAAGAACAGGTCAAGCTCATCTTGGCGGCTGACCGAATCTCGGGCCTGGTACAACTGCCTGATCCGTTGACCATAGACGCCGTCCGTTGGTTCCCGGGTGGCCACCACTGCCAAGCCCTCCTGCCGCAGGACATCCGCCAGCATGGCAATCTGGGTGGACTTGCCGGTGCCGTCAATGCCTTCAAAGGCGATTAGTCGGCCTTTGCCCATGCCCGCAACCATCAGGAGTTCCCCCTCGCCCTTTGCCGATTAGCGACAATCTCCCCGGCCATTCGGAAGGCCGCCTGCAGGCTGGCTGGATTGGCCTGGCCCTGACCGGCAATATCATAGGCAGTACCATGGTCCACCGAGGTCCGGACAATAGGCAAGCCAATGGTCACGTTGACTCCATCCGCAAAGTGCAGAAGTTTGAAGGGAATAAGTCCCTGGTCATGGTACATGCAGATCACCGCGTCATACTGGCCCTTGACCGCCTTATTAAAGACAGTATCGGGCGGGAATGGTCCGTCTACCTGCCAACCCTTGGCCCGGGCCCGCTCTAAGGCTGGGGCAATAATTCGCCCCTCCTCGTCACCAAAGAGTCCCCCCTCACCGGCATGGGGATTAAAACCAGCCACCGCCATCCGTGGTTGCGGCAGGCCAAAATCAATCTGTAACGACCGTCCGGTCAACTCAATCAAATGAATAATTTTATCCTGCGTCAAGCTCGCTGCCACCTGGGCCAGACCTTGATGGATAGTCACTAGCGTCACCCTTAGCGAGGCCCCGGCCATCATCATGGCGTAGTCTGCGGTCTGGCACAAGGCAGCCAGCATCTCAGTGTGACCAGGGTAGTCATAGCCCGCCCCCTGTAGCGCTGACTTAGTAATGGGACAGGTCACCATGGCAGCGAGATCGCCAGCCTTAAGCAAACGCACAGCCTCTTCAACACAGGCGGCCATCGCCAGACCGGTCGTCCGGGATGGTCGGCCCCAAACCAATTCACTGGCCGAAAGGGTCGCCCCGCCGACATACCGAGGCTGATGGACCATAATGGCCCCAGGCTTATACTTGTCGCCAGGACGCCATGGGACGATATCCGCAGAAAAATCAAGCGTTCGAGCGCAGTGTTGTAAGACCCCAACATCACCAATGACGACAGGCTGAAATCGTCCCTGGCCTTGAAAATTGGCAATAAATTTAAGAATGATCTCCGGCCCAATCCCGACGGGACAGCCCATGGTGATACCGATATTTACCGAATCCGCCATTTAATTCCACCAACCAACCAAATCGAAATTATTCTACAACAGAGCTAACCTTGATATGCAAGATCAAAGGCGTTCTTCATCAACTCAATCTGCGGTTCCGCTCCCTTAATAAGCAGGACCGCTACCACATCAAATCGGGCCGGCGCATTCAATAATCGCTGCTGACTGAGATAGACAAGGGCCGTCTTGGAAATCTGCTGGCGCTTACGGTAGGTGACAGACTCGGCAGGCGGACCAAACCCCAGGCCGGTACGGGTCTTGACCTCAACAAACACCCAAACACCTTTATCCTCGGCAATAATATCAATTTCGCCACAAGGCGCTCGGAAATTTTTTTGGATGATACGGTAACCTTGTCGAGCCAAATACTGCGCCGCCAAGTCTTCGCCATGCCGACCCTTCTCGCCCCTGGCCTTAGTCATTGCACTCCGCAAAAAATTCCTTTACCCCGCCAAACGACCTACGATGCAACGGACAAGGGCCATGAAAGGCAAGTGCCCGGCGATGCTCGACAGTGGGATAACCCATGTTTTTATGGAAACCATACTGAGGATACTGCCGGTGATACTGGAGCATCAGGTCATCACGAGTCACTTTAGCAACAATCGAGGCCGCAGAGATTGAGGCGCTCCGGCAATCCCCCTTTACCAAAGGGAGCTGGGGCAAGGCCACCGGCACCGGAAATTTGCCATCGACCAACAAAAAATCTGGTCTCACGGGCAGACTCTCCATAGATATCTTCATGGCCAACAATGATGCCTGCAAGATATTGAGACGATCAATATCCTGTTCTGAGACCAGCCCGATACCAATAACAGCACCAATTTCCTTCAACACAGCCGCCAACCGTTGCCGACGCCCGGGCGTCAACTTCTTGGAATCCTGAAATTGGGCATAGTCACAATCCTTGGGGAGAATGACGCTGGCCGCCACCACAGGCCCAGCCAAGGGTCCGCGACCGACCTCGTCAATCCCAACGACAGCATTATATCCCTGGCGATACAACTCACTTTCAAAGGCAAACGTATCCGTCTCATGAAAAAAAGAAAACAGGGCCAATTGCGGCCCCTTACGCAAGTCACCTTTTTGTTGCATGTGGGTGCCAGTCCGTTTCAACCTTGAAAAGGTTTAACCTTTGAACGCATAAAGGCGCAAAGCGGTTCACTATGACAGTGCCAACTTTTGCGCCTTTATATCGAAAGGATTGAAAAAAAACTTCCTTTAACTCAATCGGGGAGGAGGCAGTACCTGTGGAGCAAAGGCCTACTGTCCCTGATGTTTGCCCCAGCTCATTTATGCTTATGGCCTTTCTTCTCTACCCAACCCCAGATAAACTTGACTATTTTCAGTCCCCCTTTAGGGGGGGGACAAGTCCCTGTTGGCTGTAATCAATTCTCGGCTTTGGGTTAAGCCATCTTTTTGATCACAAATTGTCGCAAGTAAGCCAGAAAGGGACTGAACTCGTCTGGTAAACCGAGAAGACAAGAGGCCAAAAGTACATTAATGAATGCCTCTTTCTTTAATACGGGCCGCCTTGCCGCGTAAATCACGCAAATAATAGAGTCGGGAACGGCGTACGCGGCCCATTGTTATGACTTCAATCTTTTCAAGTTTCGGCGAATGGAGAGCAAAGGTCTTCTCAACCCCAACCCCATGCGAAATCTTCCTTACCGTAAAACTGGCGCCCATGGCGCCACGTTTAATCTTGGTAACGACCCCTTTGAAGATCTGGATTCTCTCTTTCGCGCCTTCAACAATCCTGATATGAACGTCTACCGTGTCCCCTGGACGAAAAGTCGGGAGATCAAAACGCATATTTTCGCTATCAATTTTTTCAAGAACATTTATTGCCATCAGCATCACCTTCTATTGTTAAGATTTCAATGTGTAGTGCTTTACTAAAAATTATTTACAAATATCCTTATATTTTCATCTTTCGCCCAATAAACGATCCAAAATGATCGCGCAAGCTGAACGGACAGAAAGATGATTATATGCCAAAGGACCGCCTACTGGCGGCAAAACCGCATCGACACTGGCCATAACTTCAGGGGCCAATCCCCAACCGGTGCCAAACAACATCAGACAATGCTCGCCATTAGCCAAACGTTGACGAAGCTCACTATAGCCCAACAACTTTTCGTGTCCAGGCCGCGCGCTCGTCGCCAGGGTCAAGGGGCGCCGCTGGTCGTGCTGGGTAAAGTCATCATAGAGATCCTGCAAACAAGCGCAGACCTTGATGATGGAAAAGGCCTCTTGTCGATCACTATTATAGCGCGCCCCATAGCCATGCCGCCAATGATCAACAATCTCATCAACCAATTTTTGCTGGTCAGCAAAGGGGGTGACAATATAAAAATTGTTCACTCCGTAGGTCTTGCCGGCCCGGGCAATATCATGGATATCAAGATTTGTGACCGCCGAACCGATGATCTCCTGATTTTTATTACAAACCGGATAATGAACAAGGGCAAGATCGAGTTGCACTGTCTTTTTACTCATCTTTGCAACTTTCAGGACCACAGCCATCAAGACCATGGGCTGCCAATACAGTCCTTTCCTGATGTGTAAACTGGGCCTGCTGCAACAAATCCGGTCGCCGATCCTTAGTCCGTTTGACCGACTCAAGCAGTCGCCACTGGGCAATGGCCTGATGATCACCGGACAACAAGGGCTCTGGCACCTCACGGCCCTCAAATTGGCGCGGTCTGGTATATTGCGGATATTTCAGAAGCCCATGACTGAAGGTATCACATTCAGCCGAATCAGAGCAGCCCAAGACCCCAGGCAACAGCCTGGTCACCGAATCAATCACCACCAAGGCAGCCAATTCTCCGCCGGTCAACACATAGTCGCCGATTGAGATCTCGGCGTCGATATACTGCTCAATGCGGGCGTCAACCCCTTCATAGCGCCCACAAAGCAAAACAATGTGCTCTTTTTGGGCCAAGTCCAGCGCCAGCTTCTGGGTGTAAGGCCGCCCCTGAGGCGTCAGAAAAACGACATAGCCGCCAGGTCGTTGCGCCGACACCTGCCTGAGGGCCGCCACAATCGGCTCAGGCTTCATCACCATGCCCTCACCCCCGCCAAAAGGACGGTCATCAGTCACTGCATGCTTCCCCAAGGCGTAATCGCGAATATTATGGGGGAAAATCTCCAAGGCGCCGCTGTCCCGCGCCCTCCTGATAATTCCTTCCTCCAGCGGTGAGACAAGCAGATTGGGGAAGATGGTCAGTACATCAATCCGCATCAGACGAATTCATTTCGAGGAGACCAGGCATCGGGGCAATAATCAAAATACCAGCCTCAGTATCCTGACGAACAATTATTTCCTGCAACACCGGAATTAGGTACTCATGGTCGTGACCGGTCACCACCATAACATCATGAGCCCCAGTCGCTATCAAGGAAGTCACTTTCCCCAAATCCTGCCCCTGGTCGGTCCTTACTGTCATGCCAACCATCTCATGCCAATAAAACTCATCAGGGGCCAAGGCGGGCATCTGGCTCTTTAACACTGAAACTTCAAAACCAATATGGGCTTCAGAACCATCCCGATCGACGATTTCCCATAACTTGACAATCGCAAACTTGCCATGCAAGCGACACTTTTCGACCGTGTAGGCTTGCTGATCAGGGCCTCGCCCCAGAAAAATTTCCCGATAAGCCAACAAATCGTCAGGATTACCAGAAAAGGGTATTACCTTCAATTCACCGTCTAAACCCTGGGCCTTAGCGACTTTGCCAATCACCACATGAGAAGAACCAGATTCAGATCCCCATTTCATAACGTCTTGACCTGCGCACATAAGCCGACATCAGAAACCAAAAAACAACAAAAAGACCATGCCCGCACAGCTACTCCATAATTTCAAGTCTGGTCTTCTTGTCCCGTTTCGTGGCGGTTGCCGTCAACAACGTGCGAATTGCCTTGGCGGTACGACCTTGCTTACCGATGACCTTACCAAGATCATCCTTGGCAACCCGCAGCTCGTGAACCACGACGTCATCCTCTTCAAGCTCTTCAACCTGGACCAACTCAGGCCTGTCGACCAAGGCTTTTGCCAGAAAGGTAACCAATGCTTTCATGGACGAAAATCACTCCGCCTTAGCAGCAAGGGCGGCATTCCTGGCCATGAGGCTCTTAACCGTGGTTGTGGGCTCTGCGCCCTTATCAAGCCAGCTTTGCAGCTTTTCTTGATGAATATTCAGCTCATTCGGTTCGGTCATCGGGTTATAGGTCCCAACGATCTCAAGAAATTTGCCATCGCGCCGCGCCTCGGAGTTTTGCACAACGATCCGATAATATGGTTGTTTCTTACGGCCAAATCGACTTAATCTAATCCTGACAGCCATTACGTTTATTCCTCTCTAAATTAAATGAATGCTACTTTCCTAGCGTGTAATCCCTTTCAGTTTTTTACGTTTTTTCTTACCAAGGTTCATCGCCGGCGCCGCTGCGCCAAACATCGGCCCCCGCATCTTGCTCATCATTTTTAACATTTCGCTATAATTTTTCAGAACCCGGTTCACATCCTGAACAGTCGTCCCGCTGCCTGAGGCAATCCTCTGCCGACGACTGGCATTGATAATTTCATAACGCCGACGTTCAACAGAAGTCATGGAGTTGATAATGGCCTCAACCCGGCCCAATTCTTTTTCATCAGGCTTGGGCATATTTTTGACTTGTTTAAACTTATTCAAGCCTGGAATCATCCCCATGATCTGCTCCAGACTCCCCATCTTCCTGATCTGCTGGATCTGGTCCCGAAAGTCTTCCAGCGTGAAGGTGTTGTGCTTGAACTTTTTTGCTAGCGACTCAGCCTTCTTTTTATCGACCACCTCTTCCGCTTTTTCAATCAGCGAGAGGACATCGCCCATCCCCAGGATACGCGAGGCAAGACGGTCAGGATGAAATACTTCTAGGCCATCAAGGTCTTCACCCGTGCCCACAAATTTAATTGGGCAATCGGTGACCTTTTTGATCGATAAGGCGGCGCCACCACGGGCATCGCCTTCCATCTTCGAAAGGATTATGCCGGTGAGGGTAAGATCATGGTGAAACTTTTCCGCAACCGATACTGCATCTTGACCGGTCATGGCATCAGCGACCAGTAGGATCTCAACCGGACCGACCTCCTGCTTGATCCTGCTGAGCTCGGCCATCAAATCCTGATCGACATGCAGGCGACCAGCGGTATCAATAATGACTGTATCATAAAAATTCTGCTTGGCCGCCAGACAGGCGCGCCGGCAGATATCAACCGGATCATCCGTCCCCTCTGAGGGGTGGACCGGCACCTCAATGCTTTGACCAAGAACCCGCAATTGCTCAATAGCGGCTGGTCGGTAGACATCGGCCGGCACCAAGTACGGACGTCGGCCCTTTTTTTTCAGCTGCTTGGCAAGCTTGGCAGAGGTTGTGGTCTTACCTGATCCTTGCAGTCCGACAATCAAAATCACGGCAGGCGTTGCGCCGGACAAACGCAGATCTTCCGTGGCGCCACCCAACAGATCAATCAGTGCCGTATGGACAAGCTTGATTACCTGCTGCCCCGGCGAAAGACTCTGCAGGACTTCCTGCCCAATCGCACGTTCAGTGACGGCAGCAATAAAGTTCTTAACGACCGAAAAATTGACATCGGCCTCCAACAAGGCCATCCGTACTTCTCGCAAGGCATCTTGAATATTGCCTTCGGTCAGGGTACCCTGACCTCGCAATTTTTTAAAGACGCCCTCTAGCCGGTCTGATAGTGTTTCAAACATATTCGTAACAGCAAGTTACCTTAAATTGTGCAAAGCCTATTTTGAGAATCTGCAAACATAAACTGATCGCCAGTCGTTGTCAAGAGGCAAAAGAGGAGAACAGACAAGGAGTTACGACCAAAAAAAAAGGGTTCCGAGCCAAGAATGGCAAGGAACCCTTAAAAAAATAAATTCGGCGGCGACCTACTCTCCCACCAAGTCACCCTGGCAGTACCATCGGCGCTGAAGAGCTTAACTTCCGTGTTCGGAATGGGAACGGGTGTGACCTCTTCGCTAA
>JANNQL010000136.1:0-5229 GCA_031400755.1 Pseudomonadota bacterium
GAACTCCTGGTCTCCATCGACACCCATTACAGTGAGTTCGGCTGGTACAGCGACGTCATCCTGCCGGAGTCCACCTACCTGGAGCGCGACACCCCCATCGCCACCCAGAAGGGCGTCAAGCCCCGCTTTATCGTGCGACGCCAGGCGGTGCAGCCGACGTTCGACACCAAGCCGTCCTGGGAGATCATGCAGCAGCTGGCCGAGCGCTTAGGCTTCGGCCAGTACTTCCCCTACAAGACCATTGAGGAACTATGGGCCTGGCAACTGAAGCCCACCGGCTTTACTATTAAGGATTTTGACGCCAAGGGCTTTATCGGCCTTGCGAAAGAACCGATCATGTATGACCCGGAGACGCTCTCGGGGAAATTCAAGACCCCATCCGGCAAGATTGAAGTGATCAGTCAAGTGCTGACCAAGGCCGGGTTGCCGTCGCTCAAACCCTACGCCAGCCCGGCGAGACCCCCAAAGGGCCAGTTCCGGCTGGTCTTCGGCCGCTCGCCGGTGCATGCCCACAGCCATACCATCAACAACCCGCTGCTGAACGAATTGATGCCCGAAAACACCCTGTGGATCAACAAACAGGTCGCCGCCAAAATGGGGATCAGCGATGGCGACTGGCTGGACGTGGAGTCCAGCGGCGTCATCGGCACCATCCGCGCCCATGTCACCGAGTTCATTCACCCGGAGGCGGTCTACACCGTGCACGGCTTTGGACGCCAGGTGCCCCTGCAGACCAGGGCCTACCACGCCGGCATGAGCGACCAGAAGCTGATGAAGGGCATGCTGCAAAAGATGGACGAGGCCGGTGGCGGGCTCTGCCTGTGCGAGACCTTTGTCGCCGTGCGGCGGAGCACCAAGAACCCGACGCGGAGGATCGAACTATGAACCAATATCTGCTCTACTTGAACTCCAAGCGCTGTATTGGTTGCCACGGCTGCGAAGTGCACTGCAAGACCAATAAAGGCCTGCCGGTTGGCCCGATCCTCTGCGAAATCAGCCACGAGGCCTTAAAGGCGGTGCGCGGCGTCCCCAAGACCGAATTCCGCTTCCGTTCCTGCTATCACTGCGAAGACCCCTATTGCGTACCGGTCTGCCCCACTAACGCCATGCGCAAACGGGCGGACGGCATCGTCTTTATCGACCAGGAGACCTGCATCGGCTGCATGGCCTGCGCCGGGGCCTGCCCCTGGCAGGTGCCGCAGTTCAATCCGGACACCGGCAAGGCGGTCAAATGCGACTACTGCCTGGACCGGCTGGACCAAGGCCTGAAACCGGCCTGCGTCAGCCGCTGCACTACCCACGCCTTGAAGCTTGTTCGCTTACAGGAGATTTGATGGCGACATAAAAAGGCCGGCCTACTGCGTCACCCTCCTTGCGTAATAATCTGATTTCTTGTTTCCGTTGCCTATTCGCCAGTCGGCAAGAAACAATACTGCACCTTCAGCTGTTCGAAAAAGGGGCATCGCTCATGCAATGCTCCTTTTTTATGCGATCACTTGCATCTGCATGGGATCGCCCATCCATCTCTCTTGATCTCTCCTGCATTCCCGATTCCCGACTCAAGGCATACGAGACCTCTCGTCTAAGCTACCCAAAAAAATAGGGTGAAGCCCTCATTGTCTGTCCATATTTTTATTAATAAGTTGGAGAAAAGATATGGCATTACGCCTTACAACTGGGTCTGGGCCAAACTGGTTCAGATCCCCCCCCTCATCCAAAGGAGGTACGACAAATGAAAAAACAACTACGATGGTACGCCAAGGCCCTGTCGATGATCGCTGCAGCAGCTCTAACCCTGGGCACAATTGCCCCTGCCCTTGCTATCCTTACTCCCCCTGCCAACCCTGTCCCCGGGGGTACCCTCGACCCCACCACCATCCCCAAGTACGTGACCCCCCTGGTCATCCCGCCTGTAATGCCTAAAAGCACCGGCTCCGTCGCCCCGGCAGCTGATTACGATATCGCGGTCAGGCAGTTCAAGCAACAGATCCTGCCAGGCGGGATCTGGGGGAGCTCCTTTCCCAACCCGTTGGGCGGGCCGGCAATAGGCCCCCTGCCGGCCACCACGATCTGGAGTTATGGCCTAAGCGAGGACCCTCTACCCGATTCATCAGGGATAGGGGGAGCGGCCGGAGTGGCGCCGGCCCAGAACTCGACCTTCAACTACCCGGCCCTGACCGTTGAAAACACCTCGAACTTGGCAACCAACGTCCGCTGGATCAACGACCTGAAGGACCCGACCACCGGCAACTACCTCCCCCACCTGTTTAACGTCGATCAGTCCCTGCACTGGGCTAACCCGCCCACCGCGAACTGCGCCATGGGCGAACCCAACCGGACCAACTGCGAGACCATGCTGCCGGACCCCTACACCGGCCCGGTCCCCTTCGTCACCCATGTCCACGGCGCCCATGTCCAACCGCATAGCGACGGGTATCCCGAGGCCTGGTGGCTCCCCAACGCCAGCAATATCCCGGCCGGCTACTCCTTGACCGGGTCGGGCTATACCCAGGCGAACAACCTCAATGCGGTCCCCGGCTCGGCCTATTACGGCTATGAAAACACCCAGGCCGCCACCACCCTCTGGTACCATGACCATGCCATGGGCATGACCCGGCTGAATGTCTATGCCGGTCCGGCCGGTTTCTGGCTCATCCGGGGCGGCGTCAACGGCGATAGCTTTGTCGATGACAGCAGCACCGCGACGAAAACAGACGGCATCCTGCCGGGCCCGGCGCCGAGCAGCGGCGGTGGCGACCCTAACTTCGACCCGGCGGCCCGGGCCACCATCCGCGAGATCCCGGTCGCCATCCAGGACCGCTCGTTCAACGCGGACGGCTCGCTCTTCTACCCGGCTGACCGCAGCTTCTTCGACGGCTTCCTCGGACCCTATATCGGCGATATGGTGAGTCCCTCGGACATCCCCGGAACCTGGAACCCGGAGGCCTTCTTCAACACCATGGTGGTCAACGGCACGACCTGGCCGAAGCTTGAGACGGCCCAGGCCCGTTACCGCCTGCGGCTGTTGAATGGCTGCAACTCCCGGACCCTGAACCTCTCCATGTTTGTGGTAAGCTCCCTGGGGGCCGACGGCCTGCCCGGGACCGCGGATGACGTCCTCGATCCGCTACAGGAGGTCCCCTTCTACCAGATCGGCGCCGAGCAGGGATTTCTGCCCAAGGTCGTCAAGGTCCAGACCGGCATGGTCGCAACCTTGCCGGGTAATGGCACCATCCCCGCCGGGGTCGCTACCGCCTCCCCTGAACAGGCCCTGCTGCTGGGAGGTGCGGAGCGGGCCGATGTAATCGTCGACTTCAGCGCCATGCCGAATGGCACCAGGATCCGCATGATCAACACTGCGCCCGATGGTCCCTTCGGCGGTTTCCCCGATGTAGCGTCCGACCCCTTGACCTCCGGCCAGGTGATGGACTTCATTGTTAACGACACCTTGAACCAGCCGTCTGATGCGAACGCCACTTTACCGCAAAACCTGGTACTGCCGGCCGAGGCAGGCCTTTCTGGTGCCGTGGGCCAAACCCGCAAGCTCTCTTTGAACGAGCAAGTTTCGGACCAGGTCTGTGTCGAGATCGACATCAACACCGGGGCAATTCTCGGCACCCTCTTCAGCCGTGACCCCGGCGACCCGAACTTCCTGACCGACTGTGCAAACGCCGTCCCCACAGTCTTGGGGAACCTCACCGAACCTATGGGACCTCGTCAGGCGCAGTTGGGCGTGATGACGACCGATGCGCTTGGCAACGTCACCGGCGTATCGGCAAAACGCTGGATGGATCCGATTACCGAAATCCCGCTCTTGAACAGTACGGAGGTCTGGGAGATCTACAACACCACCATGGACGCCCACCCGATCCACCTGCACCTGGTGGCGTTCGAGGTAATCGACCGCCAAGACTTTGACCCAATCACCCTGGCGCCGGTCGCCGGCACCCTGACTTCGGCCCGGCCCAACGAGGCCGGCTACAAGGACACCGTACTGGCCTACCCCGGTCAGATCACCCGGATCAAGGCCAAGTTTGACATCGCCGGGCTCTACGTCTGGCACTGCCACATCGTTGAGCACGAAGATAATGAGATGATGCGGCCGTTCGTCGTCACTGGGCCGCCTAGCAGCGTTACCTTGACCACAACCCCTGGTTCGCCCCAGATCGTCGGCTCCCAGGTTGCCTTCACCGCAGCAGCCGTCGGCGGCTCAGGGACTTTTCAGTACCGCTTCCTGGTCCAGGCTCCGGGGGCGTCGACCTATACCGAGACCCAGCCCTACTCGACAAATGGCGTCTATAATTGGGACACGACAGGACTTACGCCCGGAGGTTACAACATTCAGGTCCAATCGCGTAATAAAGGATCCCTGGCGGCCAAAGAGGTGAGCAAGTCCGTCACCTTCTGGGTGGTGAACGCCGCCCCCCCCACCGCTGTAACCCTGACCTCACTTCCGGCATCACCCCAGGTCGCAGGCTCCCAGATTGCCTTCACCGCCACGGCTTCAGGGGGGGCCGGGCCATATGAGTACCGTTTCCTGTTCCAGGCCCCTGGGATGCGGAATTATAAAGAAGCACGAGCCTACGCGGCAGACAATGTCTTTAACTGGGACACGACGGCCCTTGCCGCCGGGGCCTATAATATTCAGGTCCATGCACGTAATATCGGCTCACCGCAGGCCTGGGAGACGAGCAAGTCCATCACCTTCTGGGTGGTGAACACCACCCCCCCCACCGCTGTATCCCTGACGTCCATTCCGGCTTCTCCCCAGGTCGCAGGCAGCCAGATTGCCTTCACCGCCGAGGCTTCAGGCGGGGGTGGTCCTTATGAGTACCGTTTCCTGGTCAAGGCCCCTGATTGGCTGAGCTTTTACACACAAGCCCAGGCCTACTCAACAAACACTAGCTTCAACTGGAATACGACGGGCCTTGCCGCCGGGGCCTATACCATCCAGGTCCAAGCACGTAATATCGGCTCACCGCAGACCATGGAGGTGAACAAGTACGTCACCTTCTATGTGGTGAACGCCGCCCCCCCCACCGCTGTATCCCTGACGTCACTTCCGGCTTCACCCCGAGTCTCCGGCAACCAGATCGCCTTCACCGCTTCGGCTTCAGGAGGGGACGGGGGGCCCTATGAGTACCGTTTCCTGGTCAAGGCCCCTGGATTGTTGAGCTTTCAAACGGAAGCCCGAGCCTACGCAACAAACACTCTCTTCAACTGGAATAC
>JANNQL010000137.1:0-33562 GCA_031400755.1 Pseudomonadota bacterium
ACGGTGGCCGTAGGTCAGGGACTCGGAGTCACCCGCCCCCTCGATTGAGAAAGGTATGGTCTGGCCGTTATAGACGGCCAGGAGCCACTGGATCGGACGGGCAAAGGTGGTCTTGGTCGCTCCCCAGCGCATGGATTTAGGAAAAGGCACGGACTTAATCATCTCGGCCAGCAGTACTGGCAGGAGGTCCTTGGTCTCTTGCCCTTTCTGCTCCTGGCGGAGCATCAGGTATTCGCCCTTGGGGGTGCTGACAACTTGAATATCACTGACCTTGGCCCCCCTGGAATTGGCAAAGCCCTCCGCCGCCTTGGTGGGTTGGTTGTTGGCGTCAAAGGCGGCCTTTTTTGGCGGCCCCATGAACTCCTCGATACGATCCGGTTGGCGGCTGAGCAAGTCATCCACCCGTACGACGAGGCGCCTCGGGGTGGCAGCGCCGCTTACCGTCTGAAAGGTAAGGCCGAGGCCGCTGAGGCCGGCAGCCAGATTTTTTTTGAGGGCCTCAACTGCCGGCATCAGATAGCCAGCCGGGACCTCTTCCGTACCGATTTCAAAAATAAGTTGGTTGGTCATGGTTGTGCTCGTTTACGGGTTTGGCGTTAGACGGTTCTGGTTGTCAGGTGATCAGTTACGGTTTGTTTATGAAAAAATGGAGCGAGGTAGATCGGACTTTTCGAAGTCTGCGCTTATCTGCGACGCCATCAATTTTCTGGCGGACAAAATACCACGCCGATGCTGCCGATACAAGCCGCCAGTTAACTCCAATTCTAAATCAAGCGTTAACTTTGATGAACTCGCAAAAAGTCGTCACCCCGGCGAAAGCCGGGGTCCAGATGAGTTGTAACTTTCCGAAAACATTGGATTCCGACTTTCGCCGGAATGACGGAAAAATGGAAAATGCGACTTTTTGCGAATCCATCAACTTTGGTGGCTGCGCTACGCGTTTCCATTTTGATTTAGCAATGGAATAAGTTGGCCAGGCTGAGACGGAGGATGCCTTTAACAACCCATCACCTCTCCGCCTTCGGGCCACTCCAGCGAGGCAAAGGTGTTGCAGCCTTCGGAGTAATTTTTGACGGTAAGGGCGAACCAGCGGATGGCGGCGTTGTCTCGCAGGCTGCATCCCAGAGCCCTGGTAATGCTTTCAACCTCTAAAATCTCGCATATTGCGCTGCCGTCGGTACAGGCGGGCCAGCACAGGTTGTGGGAGGTGACGGTCTCGACCATGCGGATCAGGTCCTCGATCCAGATAAAGTGCAGTAAGCGGACGCTGACCGTGGCCAATCCCCAATGGCCCAGCGAGCGTGGCAGACCATGGGTGGTCTGGCTGGGGCTGGGCGGATAGATGGGGACCTGGACCGTTAGGACCAGGTCGTCTTTTACGCTGAGCGAGCCGTGCATGGCGCAATGGTACTCAGTCAACGTATTGGCATTCAGTTCAATGCCCGCTGACGTGGGACGGGGATTTCCAAGATTTTTTTTGAGAAAATAAGGGAAATCAATCTCCATGTGCGCCGCTTCGGCCTGGAGGCAGTCCTTCATCTCGGCCAGGATGAGATGAAAATTTTTTAGGTTGATTTCACCGTGGAAGCGGTTCAGAATTTCGATAAACCGGCTCATATGGGTGCCCTTGAAGTGATGGGGCAGGTTGACGTACATATTGACCGTGGCCACGGTCTTTTGGGTGGTGTTTTCTTTGTCGAGAACGGTGAGCGGGTAGGAGATATGCTTGACCCCGACCTTTCGAATATTGATGCGTCTGAAGTCGGGTTGGTTCTGGATGTCCTTCATTTTCCAGGTAGATGTCGCCTGACCGCAGCCTTGAGTTCGTCAAGGTTAGCGGATTTGACCAGATACTCATCCGAGGCCCAGGAGGACAGGTCCTGTTTGAATTCCTGGTAGGCAGAGCTCAAGATGACCGGCAGGGCAGGGTTGAGCTCTTTGATTCGGCGCAGGGCCTCAAGACCGTTCATGCCCGGCATGTTTATGTCTAGAATGACTAGGTCGACTGTAATCTGCCCCAGTTTGATCAGGGCCTCCTGGCCGGTAAAGGCGGAGTGAACGGTATAGCCTTCCTCTTCTAATTCTTCACGGTACAGTAAATGGATCGAGTCTTCATCATCAACGAGTAATATGTTATTCATGGGGTTTTTCTCCCGGCAATGATTGATCGGAACGTGTTGGGCGCCTACAAAAAATGCTTTGGGCCTCAGGTCATTTCAAGACCGCTTCCCGCATATATTTGGCCGCCTCTTCGGGCGGGACGGGATTGATATAGAAACCTGATCCCCATTCAAAGCCGGCGATCTGAGTCAGTTTGGGGACAATTTCAAAATGCCAGTGGAAGTGCTCCAGAGGTTCGGAGCGCAGCGGCGAGGTGTGGAGTACGAAGTTGTATGGCGCGTTGGGGATACAGGCATCCAAACGGCGCAAGGCCTCGGAAAAGATAGCGGCCAACAACTCAAAAGAACGGTTGTCCATGGAGATGTAGGATGAAGCGTGCTGGGTCGGCAGAATCCACATTTCGAATGGCGAGCGCGGCGCGAACGGGGCGATGGCGATGAAACGTTCATTCTCGCAGACAATCCGGACTTTATCGCGATGCTCCTGGTTGATGATGTCACAGAAGATACAACGCTCCTTGTACTTGTAGTAAGTAAAGCTCCCTTCCAACTCAGAGACGATCATCCGCGGCAGGATGGGCAAGGCCACGAGTTGCGAGTGGGAATGCTCAAGCGAGGCACCGGCGGCGCGACCAAAATTCTTAAAGACCATTACATAACGGAACCTGGGGTCATGGGCGAGGTCGATGAGGCGGTCCCGGAAGGCAAAGAAGACCTGGACCATTCGATCCAGGGGCAGGTGCGTGAAGGTCTCATCATGGTTGGGGGTCTCGACGATCACCTCATGGGCCCCGATACCATTCATCTTGTCGTAAAGCCCTTCGCCGGCCTTGTCGAGATTGCCTTCGATGACCAGGGCGGGGTACTTGTTGGGCACGACCCGTAGGTTCCATCCTGGCGAGTTGGAGGACTGGGACTGGCTGCCATAGCGTAAAACCTCGGCAGGGGTGGTCTTTTCGTTGCCCGGGCAAAGAGGGCAAAAACCTCCCCTCGTGTTGCTGGGCTCGATAATAAAATCAGTGGGCCTTTTGCCCCGCTCCTTGGAAATGATTATCCAACGGCCAAGGACCGGGTCTTTACGAAGTTCTGGCATAGTCTTTTAGAGGTATAAGAGGATCGACCCAGCTATAAAATCAGCCGGCATGGGCCTTCTCGTGATCTTCCTGCTTGGTTTTGCAATCAATGCACAGCGTCGTGACCGGCCTGGCATTTAAACGCTCAATGCTGATATCATCGCCGCAGTTTTCGCAGATGCCGTAGCTTTCGTCATCAATACGGGTAATGGCTTCTTTGATCTTGGCCTGAAGTTTGCGCTCGCGGTCGCGAATTCTCAGTTCGAAACTGCGGTCGGATTCGGCGGAGGCCCGATCAGTTGGGTCTGGGTAATTATCGTTTTGGACGGTCATGTCAGACAGGGTTTTGTCCGCCTCTGTCAGCAATTCGGAGCTCATCTCCTCCAGTTTTTTTCTAAAATGCAGCAAGTGTGATTTTTCCATGTCAATCTATCCTCCAAAAAAGTAACGTGAGCCTTGTTCATCGGCGCATGCAAAACGGGGCACTTCTGGTCGGGCCTTGCCGTGCATTTGCACTGTCTTACCTTCCGCCCCGTATCCCTTGAACGCGCCTTCGAATGTCTAGTATACTATCTGTGTTGTCTGAAAATGTCCCGCTTTTTTCGACGTTTTTTCATGAATCTGATCTGGCTGATAATCATATTTGGCCATCGGACTATTCCGAACCAGATCCGGGAAGCGCGAGCAGTCATCACGATTCGGCCAGAGGCCGCCGCTCCCTAACAGTGTCAGCGTGATTGTTTCTTCTTTCCCCCTTCCTCTCGATTATCTTGGTGACTCGAGTGGTGAAACAGTTTCTGGAAAAATCCTTCTTCCTCTGGTTCATCGCTTTGACTGTGGCCACTGGCCCCGGCAAATTGGCGGAGCAGGTCTTCTTGCTCCTTGGTGAGGTTGGTGGGGGTGACAACCTTAAAAATGACCGTCATGTCGCCCCGATCATGGCCGCGCAGGCTAGGTATACCCTCAGATTTCAGAGTTTGGGTGTCATTTGGTTGGGTGCCCTTGGCGATGGAGATGGTCTTTGTGCCATGGATGGTCGGGACATCAATCTTGTCACCCAGGGTTGCCTGCACCATGGAGATCGGCAAGGTGTAATAGATGTTTTCGCCATCACGTTCAAAGAGCTCATGGGGGTCAACATGGAGGATAACGTACAGGTCACCGGCATGCCCCCCCTTCCTGCCCCCCTGTCCTTCCCCCTGCAAGCGCATTCTGGCGCCGGTGTCAACCCCTGCCGGGATCTTCAATGACACCTTTTTCCTCTTGTTGACCAAACCATTGCCACCGCAATCCTGGCAGGGGTCGGTGATTATTTCACCAGCTCCTTGACATTGCGGGCAGGTCGTGCTGAGTCGAAAAAATCCCTGGGAGCGCATTACCTGGCCACGACCATTACAGCCTGAACAGGTCTTGCTCTGGTATCCAGGCCGTAAGCCGGTCCCTTCGCAGGTCCAACATGTCTCAGGCTTGGTGATTTCGATCTCTTTATTGGTGCCGTGCACCGCCTCCATGAAGGAAAGGGTCAGATCATAACGGAGGTCGGCGCCGGGCACGGCGCCTTGTTTTTGGCGTCGACCGCCACCGTTACTGAAACCGAAAAGGTCTTCAAAGATATCACCAAAGCTGGAGAAGATGTCTTCGGCGTTGCCGGGGCCATGATAGCCACGGTTCTTCAAGCCGTCTTTGCCGTAACGGTCATAAATTTGCCTTTTTTCAGGGTCGCCCAGGACCTCGTAAGCCTCGGCGGCGGCCTTGAAATTCTCTTCGGCCTCCTTGTCTCCGTGATTACGATCTGGATGATATTTCATGGCCATCTTGCGATAGCCTTTCTTGATTTCATCCGCAGAGGCAGAAGAGGACACCCCTAAGGTCTCATAATAGTCCATGTCTAGTTGTTAGTTTCTTCCACTTCGATGGCAGCTTCTGTCTTGGCTTGATGGCGGGCCTTTTCCGCAAATTGTCTGATGTTTTCGGTGGTCACTTTGCCGGCGGCGATTTCCCGTAAGGTCATGACGACTTCTTTGTTTTTGCCGTCCACCAGGTATGGCAGGCCATTGCGATGCTGCTTCAGGCGGGCCAGGGCCAGATGGATAAGAGAAAATCTGTTTTCGCTGCCAACTTCTTTGAGACAATCTTCAACAGTTATGCGTGCCATGCGGGAATCTCCTTTCGCGTTTCAGGATAATAATCTGCCTGCGCGAATCTTTAGATGAACGGGGACTGCCTGCCTGTTGCCTAGGCGCAAAAGTCACCGACTAAAACTTCGTTAATATAATGGCTCAATTTTATTTGGCAACAGATTTTTAGCTAAGCCCGATTGGGCTTGGCCTTTCGCCAAGACTGACACGGCGCTATTTTTTATGAAGGCGGTACGTCCAAGCGAATTTTGCAGACTTTTGGCCTCTGCCATAGAAATGGCATGTAACGTGCATAGGCCACGGTGTAAATGGTAGTAGCTGGTTGGTCATCGGCTGTTTTTATTGGGCGGATGGCCTCTTATGGCAGGTGCTTGCGGGGGGGGGGCCGCTGTCCGGGCGGAAAAAAATTCCCCGTCAAAATAATGACAGGATGGTCTGAATGATGAAAATCGTTGGTCTCTTGCTTGTGATGTTTCTTTTATCTTCCTGCGGGGCCGGCGGCGGGGCGGTAGCTGCTCCCGGTCTTCGGCTGCAAACCTATTGGCCCGAGGTTGGCTGGGACCGCTATGAGGCCGTGGTTTATCCGGCAGAGGCGAATCGGCTTGAGCATTAAGGATAGGGAGGGGGTCGTGCAAAAATCAATCGTGTTGAGCATCGTAATGGCGGCAGTGATCGGGTCTGGGCTTTTTTCCAGGACAACCAATGCCGTGGATTATCCCCAGACCATGAAGCTTGATTACCAATACCGAACGGCGAGAGTCCCTGAACCGCCCGCCGAGAAAACCCTATGGGAGTATTTGTCTTTCTTTGCCATAAAGACAACAAAAGATCCAGAGCAAGAATTTTTGGCCGCAGAGGCCGAGGAATTGCGGGCCAGGACCCGGGAGCTTGTTCGACAGCTTCTGCAGAATTCTCCGGATGGCATTGCGGAGGAATATGTGCTGACCGTCAATAGCTTTGTCAATTTGAACAGCCTGTACAAGACTTCTTCCCTGGGACGGTATCTTGGCGAACAGATGATCGGCGAGTTGCAGGCGGCAGGCGTCGGGGTCATTGATGTCCGTAAGAGTAACAGCTTGATGATTCGCGAATCATTCGGCGAATACGGTCTTTCTCGCGACATGAATGAGTTAAGGAGCAATCATGGCTCGCAGGCCATGGTGGTTGGCACCTATACGTACGCCAATGGTCAAATCTTGCTGAATGCCAGAGTGCTGCGCAATACTGACGGCATGGTCATCTCCCATGCCAATATTGCCTTTGCCTTGGACTCCTTGACAGGACAACTGTTGAAAGATGAAGCAACGCCGTCCAAGCGCGGCGGCATGGTCAAGATTGAGGCTGTGAAAAATTGAAGTAAGGTCCGGCCATGTTGCCAAATGGAGACTGCCAGCAGATGAACAGGGTATTATTAAAGCATATTGTGGGCCACGCTCTGCTCCTTACTCTATGTTTGGCAATACAGGGCTGCGGGGGCCGTTATCGACTGAGCATGCCTATTGGCACGGGCATGGAAAGCCTGGCCGAAGAACAGTATGCCCAAGCCCTGCTTTACATGGAGGCGAGTCGTTATGAGTTGGCCCAGCAGCAATTCGCCATTGCCGAAAAGACTGCCGTCAGCCCGGAATTGCGGCAGTTGGCCCATGACGGGTACACCAAGGCGGCAGGTGCTATCGAGGCCAAACGCTGAATGTGGCTTTTGAGAGTTTCGTCAAGGTTTCGTGAGTATGGAGGAAAGAAAGGATGACATCCGCCCCAAAGATTAACCACCTCCGGTCTGGTTCTGTTTCGCAACGAATCATGGCCTTATTGCTCGCTTTGTTGCTGTCTTTGTCGGTTGGTTGCGGTAAGGCGCCAGGCCCGCAAACAGTCTCGGCCCTGGCCCCGGATTTTTTTGGGATAGGCGAGGAGTTGGCCCGCCAGTTGATTGCCAATCGCCGGGATGGGGGTGAAGGAGCGCGTCTCCTCTTTACGACCCTGGTCAATCTGGATGATTTGCGCCAGACCTCAAAATTTGGCCGGACCATGAGCGAATCGCTGGCAACCCAGTTGTTTCAGCATGGCTACGGGGTGGTGGAGTTGCGCAAGGCGGCCAATATCATGGTGCAGACTAAAAATGGCGAGATGATTCTGAGCCGCGACGCCGCCCGTCTGGCTGGCCAATATGAGGCCAACGCCATTATCGCGGGGACCTATGCCATGACCCCGAAGACCGTGATCATCAATGTGAAGTTGCTTGATGTCCATTCCGAAGAGGTCCTGTCGGTGGCCGGCATGGAGTTGGAAAGGAGCCCCACCATTAATTATCTGCTGGCCGAGCAGGTTGGGCTGGTCGATGCCCAACTGTCCGGTTACGAGAGATGACAGCGTCATTGGCTGAAAAAAGGAATTCCATGAAAAAAATAATCGTCTGGCTGCTGGCCGTCTGGTTGTTGATCGGGTGCGCTACGGTGACCGAGCGTCAATCCTCGGCCGAAGTCAAGGTCAATAAGGGTGCGCCGGTGGTCTATATCCATCCCCTGGAGGCGGAGACCTATGCCCATGCCTCAGTGGGGGTGCTGCCTTTTTTATTGCCGGAATCGATGGACCCCAAAATGGGGCAACGAATCGCCGCCCTTTATCAGGATGCGCTCTTGGGCAAGGCGGCCTTCCCTATGGTCAAAGTGTTGGCGACGCCTTATGGCGATTTTAACGAGGCCATGGCGGCGGGGCGCTTGGCTGAAACCGAGTTGGTCCTGGCCGGCAAGATCAATTACGCCGTGGAGGGCACGGAGTTGGGTGGTTCGCGTCTTGACGTGACGGTTCGACTCTTAAACGTCAATACCGGCAAGACGGTGTGGCATATCAGCCAAGCCATGAATCAGCCCTACGATTACCCCAAAACAGACCTGCTGCACAGACTGTCTGCCGCCATGGGCCCGCCGCCGATCAAACGCCCGCTTGGCGCCCCGGTCTTGGTCAATATGCTGGCCCAAGCCGCCGTCGACATGACGGATGTAATGGTAGGCTCGCGCTATGTGCGGCGCTAATTCCAGTTTGCATTCAAACCAAAGACCTTTGTCCCCCTAAAGTTGGATTTAACCGATTCAAGCGGGGACTGAACAGAAGCCGGCTGCGCTACTCCGCTACGCGCTCCCCGCGCGGCTTGCATTTGCCTTTTTCACGGCTCCTAAATCTACACAGGAGCAACTGGCGCCCCCCCTCCCCTCCAAATGAGCCTCAAGCGCGTCAACTGTTTTGATTTTGCGATCAATGCCCCACCACCCCTTTGCTTTTCAAGTACATTTTAGTTCTGATTTTTGTTATGCTACAAGTTATTAGGTTTGTGTATGGCCCTCGGTTCTCACCGGGGTGACCATATACACCGATGAGTTCTGCAAGGGCCTTGACTGTCATCCAAATTTCACCAGGTGTGAAAATGCAACGCAACAAACTCAGGACTTATATCATTATTCCTTTCATTGTCATGCTGATTTTAATCTCTATTATAACTATCAGCGGCATAAATCATTTACAGGAAGGCGATATTGAAAAAGAAGTTACTCTGCTGTTATACGGGGCAAATGATTTCTTGGAGGAGCACCTCCATCTTGACGCCAAAACCATGTATGGATTTATCGATTTCATGCAACATGATCAGGAACTACAAGCAGCATGGTTGGCAAAGGACCGGGAACAATTACTGAAAGTTGCAGGCCCGATTTTTCGCAAGATTACCTACAAATACGGCATCACGCATTTTTATTTTCATGGATTGGACAAGGTCAATTTTCTCCGGGTGCACAAACCGGAGACCTATGGCGACAAGATTCAACGCTACACGCTTGATAGGGCTTCGGCCAACCAACGAGGGTCTTCGTCTGGATTAGAATTAGGGGTGTTGGGGACGCTGACCCTCCGTGCTGTTTCGCCATGGGTGATTAACGGGGCGGTTGAGGGTTATATAGAGTTGGGCGAGGACCTTGAGGACCTCATCCCCGAACTCAGTAAAATTCTCGGCGTTGAAGTTTTGGTTACAATTGACAAAGAATACCTGACGGAGAAACAGTATCAGAATGGGCTTAAAATGTTCGGTCGTTCCGGAGATTGGAATTTATTAACAAATTCGGCGATCATTATTTCAACCTTAGATAAATTGCCATCTCCGATAACTCAACTTATCCAAGAAGGGAGCCACAAGCAGCTTAGTCCCAGGACCCTGTCAGTTGGGAAAAATATAATATACAGCATGGGTTCCATAGACCTCCATGATGCAGGCCAACGGGTAATCGGTGAGATTACTCTCCTGCGTGACATCTCCGCAGACATGGATAAAATCAAAAAGTTGTCCAGATTTCTCATTGGGCTGTCTGTCCTTCTCAGTTCGGCCTTAATCGGATTTTTTTATTATTATCTCGGTAGGGTTGCTGATCGGTTCGAGGCGGCCCGAGCATCATTACTCAAAAGTGAAACGACTTTGGAAGGTATACTCAAAGTCGCCCCAACCGGCATTGGCTTGCTTAAAGATCGATTTTTTGTTTGGGTGAATGAGCAAATGCTCATATTAACCGGATACTTAAATGAAGAAATTCTTGGAAAGAGCTCAAGAATGATTTATGAGAGTGATGAGGAGTTTCAGCGGATCGGTACGATCAAACATAGAATAGCACATGGAGATGCGCTCAGTGAAGTTGACACGCGCTGGGTATGTAAAGATGGCAGGATAATTGACGTTCATCTCAGGTCGACAGCACTCGACCAAAAAGACCCGTCCAAAGGGACCATTTTTACCGCATTTGACATTTCGGAACGTAAAAAGGCGGAAAAGGCACAACTGGAGGCCAAAGCTCAAATTCATAGGTTGTCTCAAGAACTTATCAATGTGCAAGAGACTGAAAGAAAGTTGATGGCGCTCGACTTGCACGACAATGTCGCCCAGGAACTCTCCGCATTAAAAGTGATGAGCGAATCAATTTTTGCCGATCCGCAATCAATTCAGCCCCAATGTAATGCCCCATGCAAGGCCCAAATACAGCAAAAAATGGAGGCGTGGGCAAATGTTTTAAAACGCTGTATCGGCACTGTCCGCGAACTTTCATATAATTTACTGCCGTCTGGTCTTGAACAGATGGGCATAAAAAATGCCATTGCTGATTATTGCCGGGAATTTTCGAATAAGCATAACTTGCCCATTAAATTTAGCTCTTCTGGAAGAGATACGTTGATAGTTGATTATAATATCTCCCTCAATATGTACCGACTCGTCCAAGAGGCCTTGAACAATATAGTAAAACATGCTAATGCCTGCCAAGTTACGGTCAAACTAATAACTAACGATCAGACTATTGTTCTCCAAATAGAAGATGACGGGCAGGGATATGACTTGGCAGAGGTCAACAAAAGAATTATTATCGAAAAACGTTTAGGTCTTCTTGGAATGCGGGCAAGAGTGGAGTTGCTAGGTGGTTGGTTGTCCATCTACTCACGCCCACAGGAAGGCACAAGGCTAATTATTGAAATTCCTTGGGACAAAACACATGCCAGCTAAAAAAATTCTGCTTATTGATGACCATCCTCTTTTCAGGGAGAGTTTAATCCAGATTATTAAAACATTCCCTGACGTTGAAGTCGTTGGCGAAGCTGGAGACGCCAGCGAAGGTGAAAACATGGCGATGGGCCTTCATCCGGACCTTGCTGTTGTGGACCTCTCCCTGCCAGACAAAAGCGGTATTCAACTGACCCGTACGCTTATCTCTCTGCTACCTAGCATCAAAATTGTTATTGTTAGTATGCATACTAAAATCGATTATGTCTTGGGCGCATTGCGGGCCGGCGCTTTTGGTTATGTCGCCAAGGAATCGGTGGGGCGACACCTGCGTGAGTGCTTGGAGGCAGTCTTGTTAAATGGTGAATACTATCTTGACCCGACCCTGTCCCACGGAATTGCCTTGAAGCTCCTTGAGGTTTCTGACCAAACGAATACCATCAGTGACGCCAGCTACGGCACTTTAAGTTCAAGGGAACAGGAAGTTTTACGATTGGTAGCCATGGGCTTGCCAACAAAAGAGGTCGCAGAAAAACTGTCCATAAGCCCGAAAACCGCGGCCAATCATCGCGCCAACCTCATGGCCAAACTTGATTTACGCAACGCTGCTGAACTGGTTGGCTATGCGGCTAGGGTGGGACTTCTCGGCAATTAGGGGCATCCTTAGCCCGCATAAACCGGCCTGTTCCCATCCCCCCTTGGGGGATGGGTCCCTGTTGGCTGTAATTCCTTTCCGGCACTGAGTTACGCCTTTTCTTGGTCACTCGTTATCTAAAACAAGCCAGAAAGGGACTAAAAACCTGCCGAGCCAGGGGTGCGTGGGAAAGGGATCACTTCCCGGATATTCTTCATGCCGGTGACGAACTGGACAATCCGCTCAAAACCCAGACCGAAACCGGCGTGGGGGGCGCTGCCGTAGCGCCGCAAATCAAGATACCACTGGTAGGCATCGAGGCCCATGCCTAAGTTCTCCATCCGTGCGACAAGCTGTTCAAGGCGTTCTTCACGCTGACTGCCGCCGATGATCTCGCCGATCCCCGGAAAGAGGATGTCCATGGCCGCCACCGTCCGGCCGTCATCGTTGGCCCGCATGTAGAAGGGCTTGATCGCTAAGGGGTAGTCAGTCACCACCACCGGCTGTTTGAATACCTGTTCGGTCAGAAAGCGTTCATGCTCGGAATGAAGGTCTGCACCCCACTCTACTGGATAGGAAAAATTTTCTTTAGACTTGGTCAGCAGACTGACCGCCTCGGTATAGGGCAGCCGCACAAAGTTCTTGGCCAGTACATTTTCGAGGCGGCTGGGGAGTCCTTTATCGATATAATTTGCCATCAGGGCCAGATCTTCCGCGCAATGCTCCTGGGCGTAGGCTACCAGGTATTTCAAGAAGGACTCGGCCAAGTCGATATCATCATGGAGATCGCAAAAGGCCATTTCTGGCTCCACCATCCAGAATTCGGCAAGATGACGGCTGGTGTTGGAATTCTCGGCCCGGAAGGTCGGCCCGAAGGTATAGACCCGGCCTAGGGCCATGGCATAGGCCTCGGCCTCCAGTTGGCCGCTCACGGTCAAATTGGCGGCCTGCCCAAAAAAATCCTGACGCCAGTCAATCTGACCGCCTGTCTTGACCAACTGCTCAAGATTAAGGGCAGTGACGGTGAAGGTTTCGCCGGCGCCCTCGCAATCACCGGTGCTGATAATCGGGGTGTGGACATAGAAAAAGCCCCGTTCCACAAAGAAGGAATGCACCGCATAGGCCAAGGCGCTCCGCACACGGCTCACGGCCCCCAGGCTATTGGTGCGAGGCCGCAGATGGGCGATATCCCGGAGGAATTCAAAGGAATGGCGCTTCTTTTGGAGGGGGTAGTCTTCCGGCGCCCAACCCACGACTTTGATACTTGCAGCCCGCAGTTCAACCGCTTGCCCCTGGGCCGGCGAGGCGCATAATGTGCCGCGCACCACAATGGCGCAGCCGTTTGCGAGCCTTTTTACGTCATCACTGTAATTGGCCAGGGTCCCATCGGCCACCACCTGCAGGCTGGCCAGGCAGGAGCCGTCATTGACGTCAATAAAGGAGACCTCTTTTGAGTTGCGGCATGAACGCACCCAGCCCCTGACCTCAAACTCGGCCCCCACCGCTTTTTCTGTCATTACCTCGACAACACGCCTGTATTGCATATTTGTGACCTCAATAGAGTATTTTCTTTGAAAAGAATTTTACAGCACGGTAGTGTGGTGATTCTCCAGGAGAATCAACTCTAAATGAAACAGTTGCTTTTGAAAACCGGAAAAAATTTTAGTGCCTCAAGAGAACGGAGGAAGACATGCATCTCAAGTATCTGAGTCCATCCCAGTGCGCGCTGCTGATTGTTGATATCCAAGACCGTTTGATGCCGGTCATCGAGGGCCGCGATCAGGTCGTCAAGAATGCAGTCCTGTTGCTGAAGGCCGCCAACACCTTGAAGATGCAGGTGTTGGCCACGACCCAGTATGTGGCCCGAATCGGCGAGTTGTTACCGGAAATCAGGGCTGAACTGGGCGGCATCATTCCCATTGATAAAATGGAATTTGGCGGCTTCAATAATCAGGCGGTCAAAAAGGCGGCAGGCCATCTGCCACGTGAGATCGACAGCTTAATTATCTGTGGGGTTGAGACCCACATCTGCATCTATCAGACCGTCATCGGGGCCATTATGGAGGGGTACAAGGTCTGGGTGCCAGCCGACGCGGTTTCCTCCCGGACTCGCCATAATCACCGTACTGGTTTGAGCCGGATCCGGGAGATTGGCGGAGTCGTGGCCAACACCGAGTTGATTATCTATGAGTTGTTGCATAAGGCCGGCAGCCAAGAGTTTAAAGAGTTGCTACCGTTTCTCAAATAAGATGGCGTCGCAAAAGGCTTTTTTCAAGGCCGTCCGAAAAAATCAATTATCGTATTGATTTTTTCGGACAAATCTGTGTAGAACGGTAAGTGTGTACCAATAATTTGAATTAAAAGGTGGACCTGTGACCAACGAAATTATTCTGCTGCAGGACGAACGTCGACGCCATGGTCGGTTCGACAAACGATCAAGCATCCTCTATCGACGCTTTGAGGACATCGCCAAGGACAAAAATGCCCAGCGCGGCAAACTGTGCGATTTCAGTGGCGGCGGGGTCAGGTTTTTGGCGAATCAGCAACTGGACAAGGACAGCCAATTGATTCTGGAACTCGAGTTTGCTGGCTGGCAAGAAGATGGTGAGGAATGGACCAGGACCGGCAACCCGTCTGATATCGGTAGGTTAAAGGCCATCGGCGCGGTTATGTGGTGCGCCAAGGATGCCTCGCAGCCCAATAAGTATGAGGTTGGGGTTCGCTTCACCGGGCGGATCAGAGACTAATCGCTTAGTGCCAAGACCATAGCAAACATGATGGGACAGACATCGTAAGACAGGGGTTGAAGACACCATGACAGATAAGAAAAAAACCGAAGTAAACCTGGAGATGTGCAGCGGGTTTTTCAGGATACCCACCGACGACATTATTTATAATATTACGGTCCTGTCCTCTAACGAACCGAGCACTACCAAAGTCGTTGAAAAAATTATCGAAGTGGAAAAGATCGTTGAGGTTGAAAAAAAGACCTCAACGCCAGTTTCGGTAGCCCCTGGCGCAGCTGAGGGAACCGTTCCCGCACCAGCAGTAGATGACTATTACCAGCAGGCAGCACAAAAAATTCAGCAGGAAATAACCCTGGCTGCCGGAGAGGCTGATGCCGGTGGTGGGCTCGGCCTGGGCGCCATTACCGACTTGGCCGATATGGCGACCGAACTCAAGGAGGTCTTGCTGGGCATGAAGAAGCATCCACTGATGAGTGGCTCGGGTGTTGCTGCCGGAGGCTCAAACAATCTGGCCCCGGCGCTGCAACAGTTGGTGAAAAAAATCGCCCAGGCCAAGAGTTTGTGCGTGGCGCCATCGGCGGTCGAACCGACTGCTCCGACCGCCGTCCCGGCTACCAAGACCGTCACCAGGTATCTGTTCAATCTGGACACCGTGTTTCAGACCATCTACGAACTCTGCACCAACGAAACCGTCAAGACCCATATTAAGAATGCCCGGGCCAAGGTCGACGAGATCTTTGACAAAGACGCCTTTTACAACGCTATCAGCCCGAAGGTCAGCAACTATCCTGAGGACGATGGTTTTCTGAACGTGCCAATGACCGACATCTACACCGCCTTAGGATCGGCCTGTAGCGACAAAAGCATCGCTAACCTTCTGGTCAAGATGGACAAGCAACAGGCCGATATCTTCCTTGATCAATTCTTACTGATGGAGATACCCGCCAAAGAAGAGGTGACAGTGGCTGCGGAAGAAAGCGCTACCCCAGCTGTTGAGGATCCCCCCCCGCAGGTGGTCAGTGGCGTGGAGGGCTTGCCTGGCATTTTGGACGAATGCCAGGCCGATCTCGATAAATTGATCCAGCAGGGTCCGGACCAAGGTGGCGGCGATCAAACAGCCGAGAGCGACGATTTTGCCAACAAGGTTGATGATGCCATTAATATTGCCGCCAGCATCCAGAATGATGCCAAACGACTGGCCGAGGGGGCAGGCACCAATCCGTTATGGCTCAAGATCAAGGGCCTGGCGGCATTGGCGGAAACCATGCTCAGCCGCAAGGAGCAAGAGTCGGCGCTAACCTATACCGATGGTCTGTTGGCTGGGCAAGCCGCCGCCCAGCACTGTCTAGATGAGATTACCCCAAAAGCGCAAGCCGCTCCACCTAGCCCTGCCCCCAAAAAAGAAACCGCAGCCAAGAAGGCCCCTGACCCGGAAAATTTCGGTGAGGCCAGCCAAGACGATATTGACCGGCTCTTGGAAGAATTAGGGTAGCGTATCCCAGAACAACCAGCCCTCCCGTTATACTATTACTGTATGAGAAATAGCACAAGGGCGCTTTTTTCTGCATCAATTTCATTGAAAAATAAAAAAAATGGCTTAGAGTCGTTTGACTGCTTGTTGGCACAGCCAGCACTCATTTTTTGTTTCGCAGAGCGGCAACCTGCCACATATTTTCAGGCAGGTTTTATTTTGTAAATCAAGATCAGCGGCCTTGACGGCGTTGTTTTCAAAAAGGAACAAGTCTCATCATGGAAAACAAAAAAGGGAACTCTCTCTGGAATTTTTTTGCATCGGTCAAGTTGGCGCTTGTCACCCTCTTTGTCCTGGCGGTCGCCTCGATTATCGGCACCATCGTCCCCCAAAAGGAAGAGGCTGCCCGCTACGTTGAGCTCTACGGCAAGAATATTGCCAATTTTTTTCAATTACTGGACATCCAGGATATGTACAACTCCTGGTGGTTCGTGTCGATGCTGGTCCTTTTCTCCCTGAACCTGATCGTCTGTACTATTGAGCGGCTGCCCCATATCTGGAAAGTGGTCACCCAGGACAATCTGGCCACCACCAATGCCGACCGGCTCGGCAAAATGGCCATGCATCGTATCTTCCGGGGGCAGATGGCCATGGACCAGGCGACCAGCGCCGTTCAACAGATCATGCAGGCCGCCGGCTGGCCGGTCAGTCAAGCGGACAAGGACGGCGGCACCCTTTTCTTCAGCCAGAAGGGGGCCTATACCAGGCTGGGGGTCATCATCGTCCATATCAGTATCCTGGTGATCTTTACCGGCGCCTTGATTGGTTCTTTTTATGGCTACAAGGCCAGCGTCCTCATACCGGAGGGCGGGTCAACCAGTCAAGTCTATCAGTCCAATAAAGAACATACCGCTATCCCCTTGGCGTTCACGGTCCGCTGCGATGATTTCCAGTTGACCTATTACGACACCGGCATGCCGAAGGAGTATCGATCAAATCTGGCGGTCGTTAAGGACAATAAGGAGGTTTACACGAAGTCGATTGTGGTCAATGACCCGATGCAGTATGGCGGCCTGACCTTTTATCAGTCGAGCTATCAGCCGGTGGAAGGCCAGTTCAGCGTCCAGATCACCAATGAAAATACCAAGGCCGAACAGAAATTCATCATTAGCCCCCGCCAGGAAAACAAATGGCTTACCGAGAGCGTCACCTTTGGCATCACCGACATGTCCGGCCCGGACATGATGAAGCGCTACCAGTACAAGATCTGGTTCTCCGACAGCAAGAGTGGACCGTCCGAATTCTGGATCAATGAAGGTGGGACGGCGCGGGTTAAACGGCCTGACGCCACCTATATATTAACCGCCAAGCCGAGGTTCGCCACCGGCTTGCAGGTCGTCAAGGACCCCGGCGTCTGGACGGTGTACAGTGGGTGCATCATGATGATACTGGGCCTGATCGTCATTTTCTTCATGTCGCACCGGCGGGTTTGGGTTTTTGTCTCGAGCGATGGCCAGAAGACCAGCATCCTAGTCAGCGGCATGAGCAATAAAAATAAAATCGGCTTCGAAAAGAATATGGAAGTCATCTACGATAAATTCGCGGCCGATTCGTCTCTGACGGCGCTTTCCCAGTAAAATAACCCCAAAGGAACGATCATGAATAGCAGCCAGCTCTTAGGTTTTACTACTTTTGCCTATCTCTTCGCCTCGATTCTCTATATCGCCATCTTTGTCTTCCGTGTCGAGAAAATTAGCATCATCGCCTCGGTGGTCACCCTCCTCGCCTTTCTGGTGCAGACAGCCGGCATCATCCTGCGTTGGGTCGAATCCTACCAGATGGGATACGGCCACGCCCCGCTCTCTAATATGTATGAATCCCTGGTCTTCTTTGCCTGGTCGATCGCCATTTTCTATCTCTGGCTGGAGTGGAAATTCAAAAACCGCCTGATTGGCGCCTTTGCCGTGCCCTTTGCCTTCCTAAGCATGGCCTATGCCTCTTTTGCCTCAGAAATTGACGGTCAGATCAAACCCCTGGTGCCGGCCTTGCAGAGCAACTGGCTCATCGCCCATGTCGTTACCTGTTTTATCGGCTACGCCGCTTTTGCGGTGGCCGGCGGCATCGCGGTGATGTTTCTTTTGAAAGACCGCGAGGAAGAGGCGCAGAAGCGCAAAGGCGCCGAGGTTGACGGCCTGTTCTCCACCTTGCCCGCCCTTCGGCTGATCGATGATATGATTTACAAATGCATTATCTTCGGTTTTGTCTGGCTGAGCGTAGGCATCATCACCGGTGCCATCTGGGCCAATGAGGCCTGGGGGACTTACTGGAGCTGGGACCCGAAGGAGACCTGGTCGCTGATCACCTGGTTTGTTTATGCCGCCGCCCTCCATGCCAGATTTGTCAAGGGGTGGAGTGGCAAAAGGATCGCCTGGATTGCCATTATTGGCGTGTTCAGCGTCATCTTTACCTATTACGGGGTCAACTTCCTGTTGTCTGGTCTGCATAGCTACGGCAGCAGTTGATCAGCCAGCCGTATCCTTGGCGGACTCCGCTGATTAAGGCCGACGCCAGTTTTTGTGGTGTCGGCCTTTCATTTTTGGGGGGGTGGGGGAGGCGAAAAGCATAAAAAAAAGGGCCTCAGCATGGCTGAGGCCCTTTTGGAATACTGGAGTGGAGGCGGCGATCGGAGTCGAACCGATGAATAAAGGTTTTGCAGACCTCTGCCTTAGCCACTTGGCTACGCCGCCACATCCATCACTTAAAAAGTGAGGGGCATCTTATCCTTTGCTGGCCCTTTTGACAAGGGGAAAAATTCACAAAAAAATCCTTCCGGATAGAATCCTGACGACCATTTTATGGCAAACAACAACCCAGCACAATTCATCTCCCATGAGCAGCCAAAGCCCATATCATCGCCAAGAGTTTCTATCTGAACTTCAAGAAAGCATCGGCTATTGGTTTAATGATCCGGGTCTCTTGGCCCGGGCCCTGACCCATAGTTCCTTTCGGGTTGAACACCAGGACCAGGCCCGAGAGGACAATGAAATACTGGAGTTTTTGGGGGATGCCGTCCTTGATCTGGTCATTGGCGCCTTACTGATCACAACCTACCCGACCATGACCGAGGGCGAATTGACCAAGCTCCGTTCTGCCTTGGTCCAGGAGAAGCATTTGGCCATCGTTGCCCGGGACCTTCGCCTGGGAGAATTTTTATTGCTCGGCAGAGGCGAAGACCAAGGCGGCGGTCGTGAGAAGTCTTCCCTCCTGTCCTCGTCCTATGAGGCGGTGATCGGCGCCATCTTCACAGACAGCGACTACCCAATTGTCCAAAAAATTATTGAAGGCCATTTTCGCGACCGCATCAGCACGGCCCAGCAATCCATACCGACCGGCGACGCCAAGAGCGCCTTGCAGGAACTTACCCAGGACAAATTCAATGCGGCCCCGGTCTATGTCCTTGATAATTCGGAAGGACCGGACCACGCCAAGACCTTCACCGTCTCGGTACATCTCCTGGGCAAGGCACTGGCCAGCGCCTCGGCCCCGAATAAAAAGGCGGCGGAACGGCGGGCTGCGGCGATTGCCCTGGCCCATCTGCATCAACTTTGAGTAATCCAGCCATTCCCTTGATCATTCCGGTTTTTATCACCCACCAGGGCTGCCCGCACCGTTGCGTCTTCTGTAACCAACACCCCATCACCGGCGCCTCTGAACAGTCCTTAACTTTTTGCACAGCGGAATCCGTTAAGACCGAGATCCTTGCCTGGTTGAACCGATCTCCCCGGCAAGGGCGCCGGGTTCAGGTCGCCTTTTACGGTGGCAGTTTTACCGGCCTGTCTCTGGACCGACAACGACAACTCCTCGCGGCGGTGCAGCCCTTTATTGTGAGCGGTCAGGTTGATGGGATCAGACTCTCCACCCGGCCTGATTACATCAACCAAGACACCCCGACCTTTTTGCGGGATTTCGGGGTGGAGACCGTTGAACTCGGGGTCCAGTCCATGGATCAGCATGTTCTTGACCAAAGCCTGCGGGGCCATAGCGTCCGCCAGGTGGCAGAGGCCATTGCCATCTTGAAAAAGGCCGGGCTCAGCACCGGGGCCCAGCTTATGATCGGCCTGCCAGGGGAGACCACCATGGGTGCCGTCGCCGGGGCGAAACGCCTGGCCGGCCTGCAACCGGACTTTGCCCGGCTCCATCCAACGCTGGTGATCAGAGGCAGCGGGCTTGAGGCCTTATACCGTAAGGGCCGCTATGGCCCTTTATCCCTGCCGCGGGCCGTGGCCTTAGCGGCGCGATTGACGGACATCCTGGCCCAACGTGGCATCAAGGTCATCCGCACCGGCCTGCAACCAAGCTGCGAGCTTGAGGCCAATCTGGTGGCCGGGCCTTACCACCCGGCCTTTGGCGAACTGGTCAAGGCCAGGAGCTTCTTCAAAGAGGTCAGGAGTCAGCTCAGCCGCTATCAGGGCCGACCCTGCCGCTTGACCATCGCGGCCCAAGATCGCTCATTCTTGAGCGGCCAGAAAAAATGCAGTCTGAACAGGCTGAAAAGTTTGCGCCTCCTTGAACAAACGACCGTCACCTTTACGGATTTGCCAGGGCAGCGTGGGGTAGTCCGGGTGGAAGGGCTTGATCAGCCAATCGCCTTGACATAAATGCGTAAGGGGGCGGGGTAGCCTTCGATGGTGAGGCCTGAGTTTTCAGGATCGATAAAATCGTCGTAGGACTCAAAGGTCATCCAGTCCGTCCGGCGTTGTTCTTCATGGCTCATGGGATGCTGCGCGAACAGTTCAATCTTGGTGAACCCGGCGCGGGCCAGCCAGTTGATCAGGCAGGGGGCGGTGGGCACAAAGTAGGTGCCAGGCGCCTTGGCGTAGGTCTTGTCCGGGAAGAGGGCGATTGGCAGCTCGCCGGGGATGGCCTGGGACTCGACAATCAGGGTGCCGCCGGGCCTGATCGCTTGCTTCAAATCGCGCAGCATCTCGACCGGCGAAATTCGGTGATAGATAATCCCCATTAAAAAAATAAGGTCAAAGCTCGCCGGAAACAGGCCGATATCCTCGACCCCGAAAGGCTCGATGTGGAGATTTTCTTGGGTAGCCAAGGAATTTAAGGTCTTAAAGGCGAAATAGTGCTGCACAAAGGGCTCGAAGCCTACGACTGCGGCCGGCTGCTGGGCGGCCATCCTGAACATATAATAGCCGTTGTTGCAGCCGATATCGGCCACCACCTTGCCCTGCAGGCTGGGCAGGACGGGCAAGACCCGATCCCATTTGCGATGGCTCCGCCACTCGGCGTCGATATCAATGCCAAAGACTTGAAACGGCCCCTTGCGCCAGGGCATGAAGTCGCGCATGGCGGCCTCCACCTTCAAGAAATCCTCATCCCCTATCTCGTCGCGTCTGCCGATCCGCACTTTATCCGTTGTGAAATCAACGGATCGGGCCTCGATTCCGCACACCGACTCAAAGGGCTGCCGAAAGCGGAGGAAGCCCTTCTTTTCCTGTCTGAAACGCTCGTACAGACGAGTGCGAAGTTTTTTGACCGCCGCATGATCGGCGCTGGGCATGAATGAAAGGTAGTCGCTCATGGCGCCCTTTATAACAAGATCCGGCACTGATGAGGATAAAAAAATGGGCAACGGCGCTGATGATTTAGTAAGATACTTATGGGGCGCTGGTTAGCGCAAAGCGTATCAAGATTTTTTCTGGCAAAGCGGGGGGGGTAGCACATGGATAAGACCAAAGAACAATGGCGGCAGGAATATCAAGATGAGGCCCCGGTGGATGGCGCCGGCAAGGTTGCTGAGGCGGTGCGCCGTCTTGAGGGCTACCGGCAGTGTCGGCATATTTTTGTTTCGCCGGCGCCAGCTTTGGCCCAGATACGGATCAATGCCCTGCTTGACGGCAAGGAGTTGATCGTGCCGGGGCCTGGTTTGAAGGAGGGCTTTTACGTTCTGCGTCCTTTACAGGTCCCTTTTGCGAAGCTCAGCCTAGCGGTCAGCCTGAAAGGCTTGCCGATGCATGGGACGTTATTGAGACACCAGGAATTAGCGCAATTCGCCATCGAAGTTTTGATTACCGAGGCCTTGGCGGTTGACACTCACGGCAACCGCTTGGGGGATGGCAGCGGTTTTTTTGATTTGGCCTGCGCTGTCCTTAACCAGTGTAGGGCCGTGGTCGAGGCCCCGCTGATTTTGGCAGCCGGGGTTGTCCCGCAGCCGGAAACCCTGCCGGTCGATCCTTGGGATGTCAGGATGCATGCCCTTATCGGTCCGCAGGGGGGGAGATTCTTTATGCCTGGGACGCTCTTGCCGGCCATTGACTGGCAGCAACTGTCCAGGCAGCGGATAAAAAAGATGACGCCGTTGTGGAAGGAGTGGGAGAAGGCGGGCTCGCCTGAGGTGAACTCCTGATCGCCAGCGACGGACTTGAAAGGCCCCAAGGCAAAGGGTTATCTATGCCAACAAATAAAACCAACCCAGACATGAATTCGAGTAATGGCCGATTGATTAGCGAGGAACAGCGCGCTCTTGAGATCAGGAAAAAGACCTATCGGGAGCGGGCACTAAAAATCCATCCGTGGATTTGTGCCAAGTGCGGCCGCGAATTCACCGGCAAGAAACTGCGGGAGTTGACGGTGCATCACAAGGACCACAATCACGACAACAACCCGCTGGATGGCAGCAACTGGGAGCTGTTGTGCCTCTATTGCCACGACAACGAACATTCCCGCTCTCTGGAAGCGGAATGGCAAGACGGCCCGGAAGCCGATCGGGAGAAGGGGCCGACAGCCACCCATAATCCATTTGCCGGCATTAAGGCCTTGCTGACCGAGAAAAAGTAGAAAAAATTACTTGAGTGCCACAAGAATGAAGGGACTTGGCGTGTTAATGATTGTGATCCCCTTGCGTCTCTTTTTCGATGTTGCGGGTGGATTTCTAAACCAGTCGGCTTTTGTGGATGAGAAAGCATAGTAGTTCAGTAACTATCATCAGTCTTGGTCATTCTGACCTTGATAAAAGAAGTCTTCACTTCAGTAAAATATTGAAGACCTGTTGATGGCCTTGCCAAAAGATTAAGACATCACCTCCACCATTGCTGATGAAGATCAGAACTAAGCTTTACTATACCTGTAATATTTTGGAGATCTCGACACATCATGCTATCACCTGCTACAACTTGAGTCAACTCTTCAGCAAGAAGGAATAGACGTTCATTTTGGACGGTGTCTGCGAGCCATTCGATGAGGGCTCACCACAGTTCAACCAGCATATCGCCCTCTTTGGCTGGTCGCTCTCAGAGCCGTTGAGGGTTTTTCTCATTAGAACAAGGGGAACTTCTCCTCTGGCCCATTCGTATATTCCTTCCAGGGCAATTGGTCAGAGGGTAAATTGGAGTGTGAGGATGTATTTATGAAAGCTGTCCCTCGTTGACAATTCCGCTTTAATACTTTATGGATGTCAACTATGTGGATCAAAAAGAAAAATTTAGAGTGTTTTCGTGGGATGGCGATGTCGTTTCCGATTGACGTGGTGGTAGGGTCGAGGAAGGTCGACAAGACCAGTGTATTGGAGTGCACCTTACCATGAAAAAGACAAAGGGACAGCTTGAGGCTGAAATTAGTGATGCCATCATCAAGTTCGAAAAAGAGTACATGGGCAGAGGTCCCCTTGAAACCAAAACCTTTATCATCGGTGACATGGTTTTGGTGCGACTGAAGGGCGTTTTCACCCAAGCCGAGTACCAGCTTTCCAAGCCAGGGGAAACGATCAATGGCCGGGAACTGATCAAACAGGTGCGGATCGCACTTTTAGAAAAGGGTAGACCTCTATTGGAGGCTGTGATTGAGTCCATTACCGGACAAAAAGTAAAAAGTCTGCATACCGATATCAGTACAGTGACTGGAGAAAAAATAATCCTTTTCACCCTTTCTGCGACAATTGGATTTGAATAATTTAACGGGGGGTCTTTTTTTTCAGCTTGCCATTCTGAGAAGCTAAGGTATTTTAGTAGACAATATCAGGTGGAAATCTGAAGGGCTTTCTTGCGAAGCTTGTCAGGATTAGACCATCGCAACATCTTCAAGAAGATGTTGCGATGGTCTTTTTTCGGTCGATACACATAACGGCAACAAGTCCGGTCGGGCTCAATAAGGGCGCGTAGGGAATAAGAGGTCGAAGATAGCTGGTGACACCAGCGGTCTTCGACCTTTTTTTTTGGGTTTTTCCAAAAATAAAGCAGTTGAGAGGAAAGATATGGCCATAAAATCGTTTGCCCGAGAAGGACAACAGTGCATCATCTATTCTGACGGAAAGGTCTGCGAATCCAAGAGGGAATTGCTCTCAAGCGATGTCTTTGAGGATATCGTGCAAACCTTAGTCGAGGAGCTTTGTCGCAATGAATCTACCTTGCTCGATTCTTTTGGTCCGGATGTGGCCAACGAGCGTGATCTTAGGCAACTGATCAATATCCTCCGTGCCCTAAGTGAACACCCCATTGAACAGGTGGCAGCAATTCTGCCGGCAGCTGCAATTCTGGTCAAAAGCGAGCATCGCCAGGCCATGCATCAATTTGTCGAAAAATTGTATGATTATTGGCGATCGTTTGACAGATACATGGTCCTTCTAGCCGAAACAGGACCTGACGGTTCTGGCCGGCGGCCTTACCGAGCCTTCAACGACACCCTTGTCGCTCTTGCCCATCGATTACGTTCGCTGTACCGGGACATGTGCGAAAATATAACCGGCACCCACCCCAGAGTCTATCGGCATGTTGCCGCTGGCTGTGATGCAGGTGTTATTGCTGTGCCAAAAGAGTGCGCCCTGCCGCCCATGTACCAAGAGGTCCTAGGAGAGATCCCTTTTATTCGCCAGGTCTGGTTTGCGCCTCCTTTTATTTTAGACCCACCAATGAACAAACGCACCGGTCAGTTTCAGCCTGCTTTTACAAATCCCATCAAAGGATTGCACCTCTCCGGTGGGGAATGGCTCTGCTATCCGGCCCAGGTCGGATCGATGTTGATCTTCGTGTATTTCCACCGACGATTTATGGGGCTTGGTTTTTCACTTGCTAACCTGTTTGAACTGGCAAGCAACGAACAGATCGCCGCCGGACCCGAGGCCATATACGTTTTTGGTGCCCCGTCCGAACATATGGCTCAATTTGGTGATCTCCCTACCGTATTTTTCGATGACATTGCAAACAACCTGCTGACGGCGGCCGTGCCCCTGGAGGACCGCTTCGGTTATTTCGGCTATTTGAAAAAAATGATTCTGACCTTGCACAATATAGGCATGATGAAGCGCGGTCGCCTGCCATTTCATGGCGCGATGGTCCGCATCCTGCTCAAGGGCGGCAAGGATGCAACTCTTCTGATCATCGGAGATACGGCCGCCGGCAAATCAGAATCCCTGGAAGCCTTCCGCCTACTTGGGGAAGACCTAGTTCAGGAGATGCTGATTATAGCCGACGACATGGGCTCCCTAGAAATCGGTGCCGATGGCCGGGTGATTGGCTATGGAACGGAGATCGGCGCCTTTATCCGACTGGATGACCTACAGCAGGGCTATGCCTTCGGCCAGATCGACCGGGCCATCATCATGAGCCCCCAGAAGGTGAATGCCAGGGTGGTGCTGCCAGTCACCTCCATTGACGAGGTGCTGCGAGGCTATGCCATTGATTTTCTGCTTTATGCCAACAATTACGAAGAGGTGGATGAGGAACATCCAATCATTGAACGATTTGATTCCGCTGCCTGCGCCCTTGATGTCTTTCGGGACGGAGCGGTGATGGCTAAGGGCACCACCACCTCAACCGGCCTGGTCCACAACTACTTTGCCAATATATTTGGCCCGCCCCAGTACCGGGATCTGCATGAAGAACTGGCCATCAAAATTTTTGAAACAGCATTCCAACAAGGTGTTTTTGTCGGAGAACTGCGCACCAGGCTCGGTATTGGCGGCTATGAGGCGACTGGACCGCAAAAAGCGGCCCAGGCCCTGCTGGAGATGATTGACACGGTATCAAATTAACAATGAAAAAACACCTTTCATGCAACAAACCAAACAATCATGAGGAGAAAAAATGGCGCAAACAAAAATACTGGTCGGAATTTTGATGGGAAGTGAAAGCGATCTGCCGGTGATGAAAAAAGCAGGCGATGTCCTTGCCGAAATGGGGGTGGCTTTTGAGCTGGATATCAGCTCTGCCCACCGGCTGCCAGACAAAACAGCCGAGTACGCACGGACCGCCAGGGGAAGGGGTCTTGAAGTGATAATCGCCGGTGCCGGTATGGCGGCCCACCTGGCAGGTGTGATCGCTGCTCATACCACTCTGCCGGTGATCGGGGTGCCGCTGGCCTCTGGAGCCATGAACGGAGTGGACGCCCTCTATTCAACCGTGCAAATGCCCCCCGGCATCCCAGTGGCCACGGTGGCAATCGATGGCGCCAAAAACGCTGCCTACCTGGCTTGCGAGATACTTTCTATCAAATATCCGGAGATAGCAGGGGAATTGAAAGCTTTCAGGGAACGGACCAGTGAGGGGCTGCATAAGAAGTCAGCGAAACTGCGACAGGGATGATAGGCCACATTATGCCAAAAAAGGGAATTGAGCAGGCAAAGGAATGAGCGAATTAAATCACCTGTTGGCCAATAACCGAGCGTGGGCTGCCGGTATCAAAAAAGACGACCCAGAGTTTTTCGAAAAACTTTTCAAGCAGCAGGCCCCGGAATATTTGTGGATAGGGTGCGCTGATAGCAGGGTTCCCGCAAACCAGATTGTCGGTATGCTTCCAGGGGAATTGTTCGTACACCGCAATGTAGCCAACATGGTCATTCATTCCGACCTGAACTGCCTGTCTGTTATTCAGTTTGCCGTGGAGGTGTTAGCCGTAAAACATATCATCGTCTGTGGGCATTACGGATGCGGCGGTGTAAAGGCGGCCATGGAAACGAAAGATCTAGGTCTGATTGACAACTGGCTTGGTCATATCAGGGACGTTTATCGATACCATCGGCAGGAGTTTTATGCCCTGCATGATGATGAGGAAAGGTTCGACAGATTGTGCGAGTTGAACGTTATTGAACAGGTGGGCAATGTTTGCTCCACAACGTTTGTCAAGAATGCGTGGAGGGCCGGACGCCAACTCTCCGTGCATGGCTGGATATACAGTATAAGAAATGGGATATTAAAGGATTTGGGTGTTTGCATAACAGGCCAGGAGCAGATTCCCTCGTTTTTCAAATATTGAAATTCATCGCATCCAACAAATTCCTGTCAGAGGTTTTTCACCCAAGGATACCGAGGCAAACCCCCGGAAGGGAAAAAATAATCATAAATTAGCAATAAGGAGATACATCATGTCCCGCAAAATGGTCACCATCGATGGCAATCAGGCCTGCACCCATGTGGCCTACGCCACCAGCGAAATCATCACCATCTACCCCATTACCCCCTCGTCGTCTATGGCCGCAGAGGCCGATACCAAGGCCAATGCCGCCCAAAAAAATATCTGGGGATCGGTTCCGGCCGTGTCTCAGATGCAGTCGGAGGCGGGCGTGGCGGGATCCCTGCACGGCTCGCTTACGACCGGTGCCTTATGTACCACTTTTTCCGCTTCCCAGGGTTTAATGCTTCTTTTACCCAACATGAACAAGATCGCTGGAGAATTGACCTCCACTGTTTTCCACATTACGGCCAGATCCCTAGCCTACCAGGGACTGTCAATTTTTGGCGATCACAGTGACATCATGGCGGCCCGCCAGACCGGCTGGGCCATGCTCGGCTCTCAGAACGTGCAGGAGGCCCAGGACATGGCGCTGATCAGTACCCAGGCAACCCTCAAGTCACGCATCCCCTTCATGCATTTTTTTGACGGGTTCCGTACCTCCCATGAAATTCAAAAGATCGAGCAGCTGACTGAAGACGACATGCGGGCCATGATCGACGAGGAGTTGATTATCGAACACCGCAAGCGCGGTCTGTCCCCGGATAGGCCCATGATGCGTGGGACGGCCCAGAACCCGGATGTCTATTTCACCGGGCGCGAGACCGTGAACAAATTTTATGCGGCGGTGCCACAAATTGTCCAGGAGACCATGGACAAATTCGCCACCCTTGTTGGCCGTCAATACCACCTCTTTGATTATTTTGGAGCTGCCAATGCCGAGAATGTTATCATTATCATGGGGTCCGGGGCCGAGACCGTGCAGGCTACGGTTGAATATCTCGTGGCCCAGGGGGTAAATGTCGGCGTGATCGTGGTGCGACTGTTCCGGCCCTTTGATGCCAGTGCCCTCATTAGTGCCCTGCCTGATTCGGTAAAACGAATCACCGTGCTCGACCGCACCAAAGAGCCGGGTGCCGCAGGAGAACCATTGTATCAGGATGTCCGTACTGTGGTTGGTGAAGCGCAAGATGCCGCCATCTTGCAGGTAGCCCCAGTGGTTCTGTCCGGCCGTTACGGTTTGGGATCTGCCGAATTCACCCCCTCCATGGTCAAGGCGGTGTTTGACAATATGGCAGCAGCCGCTCCAAAAAATCATTTCTGCGTCGGGCCTGATGATGACGTGGCCTTTACCAGCCTTGATTACGACAAGTCCTTTGATATCGAGGGTAGCGATGTGTGCCGAGCTATGTTTTACGGCCTGGGCGCGGATGGCACCGTCGGCGCCAACAAGAATAGCATCAAGATCATCGGCACCGAGACCGACAACAACGCCCAGGGCTATTTTGTCTACGACTCAAAGAAGTCCGGTTCCATCACCACCAGCCATTTGCGGTTCGGCAAAAACAGGATCATGGCCCCGTATCTCATCAATAAGGCCAATTTCATAGCGTGTCACAACTTCACTTTCTTAAACAAATACGACATGCTGACAAATATTGAGGAAGGGGGAACCTTCCTGCTCACCTCATCGTTCAGCAAGGAAGAGGTTTGGAATCAACTGCCGGCAAAAGTCCAAAAGCAGATTATCGATAAGAAGTTGAAATTCTACATTATCGATGCCCTGAAACTTGCAGCGGCCATCGGTTTGGGCGCTCGTATCAACATGATCATGCAGACCGCCTTTTTCTTGATCTCCAATGTCATCACCAAAGACGAGGCCATCACCAAGATCAAGGAGGCCATCAAGAAGACCTACGGCGTCAAGGGCGACAAGGTGGTCACCATGAATTATGGCGCCGTAGATGCGGCAGTCAAAAATATTGTTGCTGTCAATGTCCCTGGCGCAATCACCGGTCACGAGCTGCCGCCTACGGTACCGGCTGATGCCCCTGCCTTTGTCCGTGAGGTTACGGCAAAGATGATTGAGGGCAACGGCACAGAAATTAAAGTGTCACAGATGCCCTGTGACGGAACCTGGCCCACCGCCACCACCCAGTATGAAAAACGTAATATTGCTGTGGAGGTGCCGGTGTGGGAGGCAGAGACCTGCATTCAGTGCGGTCAGTGTTCACTGGTCTGTCCACATGCCTCGATCCGCATGAAAATTGTCGACAATGATGCCCTTGCTGGCGCTCCAAGCACCTTCCAAAGTGCCGAGGCCGTTGGCAAGCAGTTCAAGGGCCGCAAATTTGCCATCTCCGTTTCCACCGAGGACTGCAATGGCTGTAGCCATTGCTTTACAGTATGTCCAGCGAGAAAAAAGGATGCTTCGGGCAACAAGACTGAAGAAAAAGCGTTGAAGATGGTGACTAACAACGAGGAAGTGCGGCAGGTCGCATCGGTTAATTATCAATACTTTCTGTCACTGCCCGAACTTGATTTTTCCGAAATCAACCCGGCCACCATCAAGGGTAGCCAGTTGCTCCGCCCTCTCTTTGAATACCCCGGCGCGTGTGTGGGCTGCGGCGAGACCCCCTACATCAAACTCGCCACGCAGCTTTTCGGCGACCGAATGATGATTGCCAACGCCACCGGCTGTTCCTCGATCTACGGCGGCAATCTGCCGACCACCCCATATTGCAAGCGGGACGATGGCCGGGGGCCGACATGGTCCAATTCCCTGTTTGAAGACAATGCCGAATTCGGGCTTGGCATGCGGCAGACCGTTAATAAGTTGGCCTCCCAGGCTGCGGAACTCCTGGCGGAAGCAGAGGCAAGCGGGGTTGTCGGCAACGCCTTGAAGTGGGATCTCCTGAACTCGCCCCAGAACACTCAGTTGGAAATCGAAGCCCAACGTGCGAGGGTGGCCGATCTGAAAAAAATCCTGGAGGGCACCGCAGTACCGAAAATGAAACAACTGCTGTATGTGGCTGATTATCTGGTTAAAAAATCGGTGTGGATCTTCGGCGGTGACGGCTGGGCCTATGATATCGGCTACGGTGGTTTGGATCATGTGCTGGCGTCTGGCGAGAACGTCAATGTCCTGATCTTGGACACCGAGGTCTATTCCAACACCGGCGGCCAAATGTCAAAATCCACGCCCCGAGCAGCAACGGCGCAGTTTGCGGCTGGCGGCAAACGGATGCCTAAAAAAGACATCGGTATGATTTTTGCCACCTACGGCAATGTCTATGTAGCCAAGGTGGCCATGGGAGCCAATCCAGCCCAGGTGGTCAAGGCCTTCAACGAGGCCGAGGCCTATAACGGGCCGTCGCTAATCATCGCCTATTCCCACTGCATCAACCACGGCATCAACATGGCCAAGGGTCTTGATCAGCAGAAGAAAGCGACAGAATGCGGCCATTGGCCCCTCTACCGTTATAACCCTTTGTCGGAGTTGGAGGGCGCAAACCCGCTCACCATCGACAGCAAGCCACCTGCCAGCCTTTTTGCCGATTATGCCTTAAACGAAAACCGTTATCGGGCCTTAAAGATCACCAACCCCTCTATGTTTGACGAGTTGATGGCCAAGGCCCAGCAAGATGTGGAAAGAGGTTGGAAATTCCTCGAAGGACGAGCGAAGGCGCTTGAGCCAGGAAACTGATCAGGCTCATAATACCTTTTGATGCAGAGGGGGCGTCAGTTCCATCTTTCATTTCGATACGTCCGATCGGGCGTATCGAAATGGGGGGGAGGCCCGTGCAGAAGTCAGTCGAGGCCATAGGTTAAGAGTCACTTAGTGAAGAGGATCCAAGAACATGATGAGACATGAGAACTGGACAAACAGTGCCTCAGTGAGGACTGTTTCTGCGGGCTTGGAATACTTACAAGGACGTTTTGACGCCGAGAAGGTCAACACCATGGAGCATTGTGGTTTTCATCCAACAGGCTACCAAATCAAATATGACCATTTCGCGGTACATAAAGTGGTCTCTCAAAGAGGATTAACGCGGAGGTATTCACCCTATTTAATGGCGATGCTAGCCTTACTAAAAGATGGCAACAATATATTTAGTACAAAACATGGGGAGCAGTTTATTCGTAATATTATTCGTAAACCACTTGAAGAAAGAGTAAATCTTGTGGTTCATGGGAATCCTGAAAAACTATCTTTTTTGTTAAGTAATGAATTTGTTGCTTCTCTATCAGTTGATGGGGACACACTATTGTTTCAAGATAAAATTATGAGAGCAAGAGCAGCAATCTATGAAGCGCTAAGAGATCTGGAAAAAAATAATATGTCGCAAATAGTAAAGGATTTGCTCCTGTCGTTTGAAATTTTAGGGTTTAACACTTTGAATGAAAAGGCGCGGCGGATAGCTGATTTAATTTGATGGTAAGCTGTGTCGTAGACAGTTAGAAATGCCGTTAGGCCTTTCGTTCAGGATGTAACATGACCTTTGAAGACATCACTCTTGCCGCACTTATTCTTGTTGCCGCGCTGCTTTATTCCTCAGTAGGTCATGCGGGAGCGTCCGGCTATCTCGCGGCAATGGCGCTTGCGGGTGTGTCTCCGCTGGTGATGAGGCCAACCGCATTAACGCTTAATATCTTGGTTGCTGTCATTGCAACAGCCAAGTATTATCGAGTGGGGGCGTTTTCATGGACCTTGTTCTGGCCATTTGCACTCGCATCCATTCCCTTTGCTTATCTTGGAGGTGCGTTGACATTGCCAGGACACCTGTACAAACCACTGGTCGGTTCTGCTCTTATCTGCGCCGCATGGCGCTCATTCAGCACAGCACACCAATCAGCGCGAACCGTAACTGCGCGCCCCCATATATCTATTCTGGTGCTCGCTGGCGCTATTCTTGGCTTCCTTTCAGGCCTTACCGGTGTTGGTGGCGGGATATTCTTGAGTCCTCTTCTACTATTCTTTCGGTGGGCTGAGGTAAAGGTTATTTCGGGCATAGCGGCGGCATTCATTCTCGTCAATTCTGTTGCCGGTTTGCTTGGTGTTATCACTTCTATTTCTTCGCCAGCGGCACCTTCGGCGTTGCCGTATTGGGCCGTTGCTGCTGTCATGGGTGGTTATATCGGTGCCGAGTACGGCAGCAAGCGATTGGGTAATCCGGCCATCCAGAAACTTCTTGCAGTGGTGCTCGTGATTGCAGGTGCAAAAATGATCGCCACGGCTTAACACAGAGGGCAACCGACCGGCATAAAAAAGTCACGCAGGCCAGATACCTTGAATGTTACCCCTCACGCTTCTTCAATGAGGAAGCGTGAATCATATCTTCAGTCCCACGCAAAATGAAGGCCGAATGGAAAGCTTAACTACTCGACCCCTTTCGCAAATTTATGCCTCCGTATATTCTTCATAAAAATCTACCTACCCCAGAAATTTGAGCCTCCTACTGTATATCATGCTGGTGCCTGTTCCGGAGTGATATTCAGACGCAAGCCTACCCCATGCAATAGATTGAACAGGGTGCGGATTTCCGGATTCCCTCGACGGGACAAGGTCCGATACAGGCTTTCACGATTGAGATGGGCCTTGTCCGCTACCGCAGCCATTCCGCCATTGGCCTCGGCTACGTTGCGTAGCGCCAGAAGGAAGGTCTCTCTGTCTCCTTCTTCAAGTGCTGCATTCAGATATGCCGCCGCTTCTGCCGGGTTTTTCAACGCCTCTATCAGGTCTTTTTGGTATTCGGTTGTATGTGCCATGCTAGCGCCTCCTTCTGTGGTCTTGCAGGTAAAATCGGTGGCTTGGTTTTTGTCCATCAGCTCCTTGGCTCTTATTTGTTGAGGTGTGGCCATGAAGGTTCGTTCAATACACTGAATCGTGACCACCCACGTTTACCGGGATGATCTCCTGCTCCCGAATCAGAAACTCAAGGGTGATGCGATAGGAGAGGTTGATGGAAACTGAATGCAAATCTGAGAGACGCCCGGAGAGAGGATGCAGGCGGAGTGAGGGATGAAAGGGGTTGGCTTCCATCAGTTGCAGGGTTTTCAAATACTGTTTTTCCAGCTCGGGGTGACGTTTCAGAAATCGCAGGGCACGTTTTTCATACTGATCGGTAAAGACCAGCGACCAGCTCATGCCGTACCTTTCAGGCGGGCTAGGTGTTCTTCGGCGCTTCCCTTGACAAAACGGCCTGCGGCGAGGTCGGCACGGGTCTGGGCCAGGGCGGATTCCAGCTCGCACTCCCGCAGGTAGTGGTAATGCTCCATGCCCATCACCACGAAGCGCTCCTTACCGCGCACGGAGATGATCGCTTCCGGCTGGTGGGCAAGGACGGCCTCAATGGCGGAAACACCTTTTGTCTTAAGGTCATTGGCAGATACGTTCGGCATGGCAACTCCTCCTTGGAATTCTTCACAGTACACATAATCACGCTATTAATGGCACTATAGATGGTGTTGCTGCTAATGTAAAGCCCCTCGCAAAACTTCCTCCCCTTGGAGGGGGGGGGGAAGGCAATGTCGTTGACTTAAGGTCTGCTGACAGAGCAGCTATCAACCAAAACAGCACCTTCTTTCCGTCACCCCGGCACTCTGTTCAGTCCCCGCTTGAC
>JANNQL010000138.1:0-5864 GCA_031400755.1 Pseudomonadota bacterium
TCCAGCCGCTGGCCCCTGCCGCCTTGCCCTCCGACTTCTTGCTGTCCTGGGACTCGGTGGTCAGCATGACAATCGGGATGAACTTGTTCAAGGTGCTCTGGCGCACCCCCTTGATCAGGCCGATGCCGTCGAGATTGGGCATGTTGAGGTCGGTGAGCAGCATATCGACCTTCTGATTTGAGAGTTTGGCTAAGGCATCCTGGCCATCGACGGCCTCAATTACCTCATAACCGTTCTGCTTGATGGTAAAGGCCACCATCTGCCGGACACTGGCCGAATCATCGGCGGTCATGATGAGTTTTGTCATGATTGTGTACCTCCAAACCAGATGCAGGTATTGCCGTTGTTATGGCTGCAAGGGCCGAGACGTTTGGCCCCGGCAGAAATGATTAACTGCCGCAGAGACTCACTGTCGTCACCTTGACGGGTCAAGGGCTTGCCTTCTGCCGCCGCTGTCTTGCAGGCCGAGCAGAGGACCTGCAGGGCAGTGATATCTGCCTCGACATTGACATCGAATTCGATGATTACCTTTTGCGAGGCAGCCAAGGCCTCGCGGATACTCGTGGCAAAGTCTGCGGCATTTTCGATCGTCAGGCGTTCGCCGCTCTTGATGGTAACGCTGCCGTTCTTGCGGCATTTTTTTGAAGGGCCTTGCTTTTTCATTGGATGTCCTCCTGCTTCAGGGGGGATTGAGCTTGTTGATGTTGTTTGCGATAAAGGCGCGGAGTCCTTCATTGGATACCTTGCCGAAAAGCCGCGCCCGTTCGATGCCGTTAACGACAAAAATGAATATGGGGGTGCCTAAAAAATGGAATTTTCCGAAAAAAAATTCGTGATCTTCTTCCTGGGCGGCATAGAACTGGATTGATTCGAAGTGCCGGCTGAGCTCCTCAATTGAGAGAAATGTTTCGGTGTCGGTTATTTTGTTTTTGAAGAAGCAGAGCAGGGCAGGCAGGCCTGACTTTGTTTTTGCCACCTCATTTTCATAGATTTTTTGGTCAATATTTTTCAACATCATTGGCGACACTCCTCTTGAAGTTTGCTGCTATTCTGCTGCACTGTCCTATACCAAGAGGTGTGCCACCCTCTCGGTTTGCGTCAATGTATTTGTAAAAATGTAATGAAAACAGTAGGAAGTTAGTTGGACGGGGTATGGGGTTGGGTTAGGGCGGTTATGGATATGTGCTCAATTTGTACAGTTATGCTTTGGCATAAGTGTACAAATTGAGCACATAGCGATTGGCTGGGAGGGGCGGCTATATGTTCAGAAGAAACAGAGGGAGGGGTAGCAATACCGTTGACTCAAGGTGTACGGTGTTGCCTTACTACGTCACCCCGGCGAAGGCCGGGGTACAGAACTGCTTGAAAAGACTGGATTCCGGCCTTCGCCGGAATGACGACCATTACCTTTCACTGCGAAAGATATGCTTAAGTCAACAGTATTGGGAGGTGTAGAGGACTGTGGACTTATAGGTTTAGGACTGAGAGAAAATCAGTTGCCGCTCTCGGGTTGGAGATTGAATTCCTTGATCTTGTTATAGAGTGTGGTGCGGCTCAATTTCAAGATCCTGGCGGTTTTGGCCCGATTACCATCGGTTTGTGAGAGGGCGCTGAGCAGGGCCTCTCGGGTCAGGGCGCGGGCCGGTTGCCCGTCCTGAGGTGTGATGTCCGTGGCGGTTGCCAGCAGGTCTTTGGGCAGGTGTTCAGGCTTCAACTCGTGGTCGGAAGACAGGATGACGGCATGCTCCACCGCATGTTTAAGCTCCCTGATATTGCCAGGCCAGTCATAACTCATCAGGAGATCGAGGACTTCTTTGGATATGCCGGAAATTGACTTGTGGAATCTCTTATTGAAAAAGCCCAGGAAATGCTCAACCAGGAAGGGGATGTCCTCCCTTCGTTCCCTGAGCGGCGGCAGATGGATCACCATCACCTTCAACCGGTAGTACAGATCTTCCCGGAACAACCCCTCTTGGACCTTCCGGGCCAGATCGGCATTGGTGGCCGCAATAACTCTGACGTCAGCCTGTCGAGTCTGCGATTCGCCAACCCGCTCGTATTCTTTTATCTCGAGGAAACGCAACAACTTCAGCTGGATACGCGGTGATATATCGCCTATTTCATCAAGCAGGAGGATGCCGCCCTCGGCGGCCTGGATTCTGCCGGTGCGGTCCTTCACTGCCCCGGTAAAGGCCCCGCGGACATGGCCGAATAGCTCGCTCTCCAAGAGGTTTTCGGGAAGGGCTGCGCAGTTGACTTTTATTAAAGGTCTGGCCGAACGGTTGCCGCTTGTGTGCAGGGTCTCAACCAAAAGTTCCTTGCCGGTGCCGGACTCGCCGGTAATCAGTACCGTCGTGTCAACGGCGGCCAGTTTGCGGACATTGCTGTAAATCTCCTGCAATTGAGGACACTTGCCGACCATCTGCCGGAATCGCCTCCTCTCCAGCAGTTGATTTTCGAGGTCCGCCAAGCGGGTAATGTCGTGGATAATCAGCAAGGCCCCTGTAGTTTGATTCAATTCATCACTCAAGAGGGAAGTGCCGACCAGAACGACCTGGCTTATCTGTTCGCCTTTACGGATGTCGATCCTGTAGTCAATGACCGCCTCAAGGGCGTTTAAGGTGTTTTTCAAGATCCGGCAGCATTCATCCTGAAATTTGCTGCCGCCGGACGGAAAGACCTTGCCTATCGTGACAGCCAGGTCCTGGGCGCATTTTTCATTGATGTGGGTGACGACCATGTCCTCATTCACAGACAGGATGCCATCCGGGATGTTTTGGAAGACTGATTCCATCGCTGTCTGCGTCGCGTGCAGTTCATGGGTGCGCAGACGGACCGTCTCTTCAAGCTTGGCAAAATGCTGAAGTAACTCCTCTTGGGAGCGCTGCCAGTCAATCGCCCGGCCCATCTTTATGGCAATCTCGTCGATCAGGGCACGCTCCTCATCATGGAACGACATCCCGGCCCTGCCATTCACCTCTCTGGTGTAACAGACCTCAATCGAGCCAACCTCCATCCCCTTGGATTTGATGGTGGAGGTCATCGACTGGGGAGTCTGTTTGAAATCAGTTGTGAAATATTCACTGGCCCCATAGCAGAGCCTGGCCACGGCAATTTCCGGGAATTGCAATGCTTGCGGCACGGTGTTGATCGTCTCTTGAAAGAGCTCATCCAGCCGGGTCTTTTTTTGCTCTATGATGCTGGAAATCTGATAGAGGCAGCGCAGTTCGCGGGCCTTTTTCTCAAGGTCATTGGATTTATCTTGGAGAAATTTTTCGGCTTCCTGGCGCTGGGCAAGCTCCTGGTGGTATCCGGCCAAGAGCGCCCTTTCCTTCAGGATTCTGAAGATCTTGGCCCGAACGGCATCTTTGGTGAAAGGTTTCTCAAGATAGTCGGTCGCCCCTTCGCGGATTACGTCCGTGAAGGTATAAGTCTGGCTGTACCCGGTCATCAGGATGACATCGGTTGTGGCATGTTCTTTTTTGATGAGCCGCAGGAGTTCGATGCCGTCAAACTGCGGCATCTGGATGTCCGAGATGACCACGTCGAAGCGTTCCGTGTTGAGAATCGAAAGGGCTTCTTGCCCGTCAGTGACGGAAATAAAGTCAAATCCCAGGCTCGACAGACAACATCCAAGCATTTCAAGGTGCTCTTGGTCGTCATCCACCAGCAGGAATTTGCCTGTAAAGTTATCGTCGAAAATATCGTTAAGACTCAAATTCTTCATCATTTTTATTAAAGCAGAATGAAGAGACGAATAAAATGAGAAAATTTTCAGCGGAGTTTGCGGTTGTCGATAAAAAAAATCACAGGGTGATCGAGATGGAGAAAAATGTCCCATTTTTGTCGAAAAAAGAGTAGTAACCATATGCTATACTTGGCATGTATAACTCTCACCAACAACTAATCACTAACAAAAGGAGAAGGCATGAAAGTTCGAGGTATAATGATTTTTGGTATGATGCTGGCCGCCAGCACGGCGTTTGCGGCGGGGACAACGGAGTTGAAGACCCAAAAGGAGAAGGTGAGCTATGCTATCGGCATGGACATGGCCAACAGTCTCAAGAAAAATGCCATCGAGGTCGATGCGGACGTCCTGGGGCAGGCAATGAAGTCCGTCCTTACCGGTCAAAAGACCATAATGACCGACCAGGATGTCAAGACGACCCTTGCCGATCTCCAGAAGGAGATGCAGGCCAAGCAGCAGGAGAAGATGAAGACCGATGGCGAAAAGAACAAGAAGGAGGGCGAGGCGTTTCTGGCTGAAAATAAGAAAAAAGAAGGTGTGAAGACCCTCCCTAGCGGCCTGCAGTACAAAGTCATAACCGAGGGCAAAGGAAATTCTCCCAAAGAAACGGATACGGTATCGGTCCAGTACCGCGGAACGCTGATCGACGGGACTGAGTTCGATAGCTCCTACAAGCGAGGGCAAGCCGCAACCTTCCCGGTGAACGGCGTCATCAAAGGCTGGACCGAGGCCCTGCAACTGATGAAAGAGGGCGCCAAATGGCAGCTCGTCATCCCGGCTGACCTTGCCTACGGCGAGGCCGGAACCGGAGGCGGTCCCATCGGGGCCAGTGCCACGCTGATCTTTGAAGTTGAGTTGGTGTCGATCCAGGCGAATAAACCGCAGTAACTGTCCAGCAGCACCACGTCTGCTTTATCATCTTGTCAAGACGCCTACTCGCTAGCGTCAGCATATAGCGATTAGGCGTCTTGATTGCCCCGGATCTCCTCCCTTGTCTGCCTTAAGGGCCTCATCTTATCAAAGAAATAGACGGAATCCACAAATTTTGTTCTGCCAGTATGGTTGCAGCGGCGAGAGGTTGGTCCCTTTCCTGCATTCGGCATGATAGAAGGAGTTGGCATCATTGATGATCCCGCAATGCCTAAGGTTGTCGAAAAAGACGATGGTCCCGAAACGGGAGCTGGCGGGCACTGGAGCTGGCGGCAGGCTTAGGAATAGTTTGCGGGCGCTGGTCCGTTTCAAGTACACGCCGCTGTCGGCCAGGCTCCGCCAGACGAAGCCCGAACAGTCGAAACTCTTCAACCCGGCGGTGCCGATGACGTAGGGTTTGCCCAAGTGTTGTCCGATAGCATTGCGTAGCTTCCCCCAGAAGGCATCCGCTGGCGCGGGGGCCGCTATGGCTGCCGCGCTGTTGGCAGATAGTGCCGTGGTGGCAACGACGGCGCCGAAAGCTATGATGAACAGGACGGTGGCAAGGCCTTTCATTTGACGGCGCTTCCGAGCAGCAGACCCAGGCCGATGAAGAGACCGGCCAGGAAGATGGCCACGGATTTGTTGTCGGCCTTCAACTGTTCGGCAAAGGTGATGCCGGGGGTCAGCCAGTCGAAGATCTTGTAGGCAAGGACAAAGCCGGCCAGACCGACCGTGAGGGAAAGGGTGATGGAGAGCGAGTAGTTGAAAAGATCCATATTTTGGGGGCCTCTTGGTGTTGATGGATGACGGGGGGATCGTTTGCCTGTGTCCTACAGTACAAGCAGAAATTGCCTGAAAAGTCCAACGTGTTGGACATTTGAAGCAGGTGCATCATTCCCCATTTACGAGCGCCACCTTTCGAGGCTGGCGGTTTTTTTTATTTTGGAAATGGAGGGGGGGACACCTTTAGGCGACAGCTTACCAGCGGGCAGAAGGCAGTAATCTCTTTGTTACTTCCTGCCTGTAATGAAAGCAGCGGCAAGTCCGACAATAGTTGTCCCGCCGACTACTGAAGCAACCCACGGTTGGCCGATAAACGCTGCAAAAGCACAGAGGGCAAATGCCATTGTGCAGACTGCGAGGCCCCCCTCTCGAGCAGGAGGACCCCGAGGTCGTAGTGTGCCTCGGCGTCGTCTGGCGCCAG
>JANNQL010000139.1:0-25637 GCA_031400755.1 Pseudomonadota bacterium
AGGAGCTTATCTTCGTTGTCGCCGTAGCGCAGATTGACCCGGAAAAAATTGGTGATGGTGCTCAGTTCCTCGCGGGTGACGTTGCCGTCGATCTTGGCGATATGGACCAGGATATTGACCAGCAGGAAGACGAACTCGTTATGGGACACCGTCTGGGTGCGCTCAAAGGCGCTGACCCTGCTCTGCGGACGAAAGGAAAAAAGGTACCAAAAGGCCGCCGCCGTCAGCAGAACCAGACCCAGGCCGCTGATCAGCAGGAAGCCCAGCACCTGGATCAAGAGCGGCGCCCCGCCCGTTATCAGCAATAGCAGGGCGGCCCATAGAAGGCAGCCGCCGCAGCCGGGCCGACTGTGATAGCGGTATTGATACTGGTTCATGACGCGAACAAGGCCTCGACAAACTCCGATGGGTCAAAATCTCGGAGGTCCTCCATCTTCTCGCCTACCCCGATGAAGCGGATGGGCAGATTGAATTCCCGGCTGATATTGACCACGATGCCGCCCTTGGCAGTACCGTCCAGCTTGGTCAGCGTCAGCCCGGTGAGTTCCGCCACCTCGTGAAACTGCCGGGTCTGGGAGACGGCGTTCTGACCGGTAGTGGCGTCCAAGACCAGCATCACCTCATGCGGGGCACCGGGGCATTTCTTGGCGATCACCCGTTTGATCTTGCCCAACTCCTCCATCAGGTTGACCTTGGTGTGCAGCCTGCCCGCCGTATCGATAATAATGACATCGAAGTTGCGGTTCTTAGCGTATTCCAGGGCGTCAAAGGCCACGGACGAGGGATCGGCCCCTGGTTGCTGGGCCGAGACCTCAACCCCGATACGCTGCCCCCAGACCTTGAGCTGATCAATGGCCGCCGCCCGGAAGGTATCAGCCGCCACCAGGAGGACCTTATTGCCGGCCTGTTTGAATTTATAGGCCAGCTTACCGATTGTGGTGGTCTTACCGACCCCATTGACCCCGAGTACCAGGATGACAAAGGGCCCTGACTCCGGCATGACCATCTCCGCCGGTCGTTCAATCTGTTGCAAAAAAGACAGCATCCGAGCTTTAAGAAATCGTTTGAGGGCCTCGGGGTCGGCCAACTCCTGACGGCTCACCTGACGCCTGGCCTCATCAAGCAGGTCCTGCACCGTGCGAAAGCCAAGGTCTGAGGTGATCAGGATCTCTTCCAGTTCATCAAGCAACTGGGCGTCAATCACCTTCTTGCCAAGAAAGACGGCATCCACCCGGTTGAGGAAAGACTCACGGGTCTTGGCCAGGCCACTCTTTAAGCGCTGAAAGAGACCCTCCTTGCTGTCCACCGGTTTTTCAGGGGCCGCTTCAGGCAGCGGAGAGGTGACTGTGCCGCACGGAGCAGGTGATTGCCCCGCCACCTTTTGATCTTCAATCTCAACAGACACCGCCTGCGGTGCCTTCACTTCCTGTTCTTTAGCCTTGCCTATTTTCTTCTTAAACCAGCCTAGCATGTAATATCCATCTCCAATTCTTACGAGTTTATCAATCATTTAAGTAACACTCAGGTTGGTTAGGCTATAGACTGAAGGCTGTTAGGCAAAAAAACCGCCGACATCTCGTGTTTTTCTGTTGCTAACAGTCTAAACACCTACAGCCTATAAACCTGAGTAGCTACCTCCCGGACAAGGCCACCCCGCCCCACACAGAGGCCGCAATGATGACGAAAGTCGTCTCCAGGCCGAACTCCAGCTTGACGCCCGGACTCCAATAGCCCTTACCATAGCAAAAGGTAAAGCCGGCCAGATAGAGCAGGACCGGCAGGAGCCAGTACCCCACAGGCGTCACGATCAGACCCAAGGCGAGATAGAGCATCAGCATAATCAGCAGCACCGCCATGATACAGTTTAAGACGACGATAGTCTTCTGGGCGCCGATCAGGACCGGCAGGGTCTCCTTGCCGACTATCCGGTCGCCCTGGACCTGGAAGACATCAAAAAGGGCATTGCGGACAAAAACCAGGAGCAGGATGAAAAACATAAGCCCATAGGTCTTGGCAGTCACCCCGCTAGCGCTCTGCACCGCGGGCATGAGGACAACCACCATGGCCCAGGCCAGGGCCACGAAAAAGGTCTTGGAGCCCGGGATCTCCTTGAGCCGCGACACCTTGATCCTGGCGGCCAGCATCTTGGGGATGAAATGAATGCGGTACAAAACACCGAAGACACTCATCACCAGGAGCAACGCAACGGGCCGCCAGCCACTGAGCGCCGTGAGCACCAGTCCGGCAAACAGAAAGACCGTGGCCAAAGACATCATGGTCTTCCGGTATTTGCGGCTGAACTGCAGGTAGGCCGGGTCATCAAAGATCTTGGACTGCTGGTCGGTGAGCCGGTTGATATTATGCATGGCAAAGAGATAACAAAAGGCGACCAGGCCCTGGCTGAGACGGGGAGCGATGCCCTGCAACAGGCTACAGGCAGAGGCCAGGAGCCCCCCTCCCAGCGCCACATAAAAGTTAGAGACCATCATCAGGCGGACCAGTCGAAACAGGGCATTGCCGATCCGGCTGTCGCTACGGCCAGGTATGGCCTCTAGTGCCCGCACCACCCGGTTGATCATCCAGGTCGGGGTGGAGGCCCCGGCGGTGACGCCTACGCAATCAAATTTCCCTAAGGCAGCCTCAAGGAGTTCCTCCTCCGACTCAATCAGAAAGACCGGACGGCCAAGGCCTGAGGCGATCTCGGCGAGGCGTGTGGTATTGGCGCTGGTCTTGCCGCCCACCACCACCACCGCCTCCACCTGTTCGGCGAGCTTCCTCACCTCGTCCTGACGGCGGTGGGTGGAATCGCAGATGGTGTTGAATACTTCGCCGCCGGGGCAGCGCTGGGTGATGATAGCGGTAATCTGGTCAAAGACCTGCTCGTCCTGGGTGGTCTGGCTGACGATGATGTAGGGTCTGATCAGCTCGAGGGCCGCTGCCTCCGCCTCATTGGAGACAACATGGCAATCCGGCCCGGCATAGCCCATCAGGCCATCGACCTCGGCATGGTTGCGGTCGCCGATGATCACCGTGGTCTTGCCGAGCTTACGGTGCTTGCTGATAATGGCCTGCACCTTCAAGACCCTAGGGCAGGTGGCGTCTTTGACCGTGAGCCCCGAGCGCTTGAGCTGCTCCTTATCGACCGGCGGCACGCCGTGGGCCCGGATGATCACCGTGCCGCGGGCCACCTCCGGTATCTTCTTCAAGACCCCCACTCCCTTGTCCTGCAAGACCTCCAGGACTTGGGGGTTATGGATCAGCGGCCCGAAGGTGGAGATGTTCGGCTCCCCCTGGTTGACCAGGTCAAGGGTCAGGTCAACCGCCCGGCGCACCCCCATGCAGAAGCCCGCCTTCTTGGCAATCACCACCTTCATGTCTTGCCCTCGCAAAACATCTCAAAATGGCTAAGCAAAAGGGCCGATATGCAAGACGCGGGGTGCGTTTTGCGAATGAGGCCATACGCCAGGTATGCCGAATGAGCAAAACCGCCACGCAACGCCGCAGATCGGTCTTTTTGCGACGCCATCATGTCTTGCCTTCATGCCGGCAGGAGTGGCTGACCAGGATCTGCTGGGGGATCTCCGCCCCCAAAGCCAATCTGGTCTCGTTGACAATCACCACAAAGGGACCGGACGGGTGATTACTGACCACATCCAGACAGGCACCCACCGTCAGGCCCATATCAGACAAACGGGCCGCCACCTCGCGGCTGGCGACGACCTTGACGATCCTGACCCGCTCGCCGTTGGCGGCCAGGTGCAGGGGCAGGGTCGGCTCGCGGCTGGCCAGGCATTTATCGCAGAGACCGTAGATCTCAGTCTTATGCTGGAGGACATGAAAATTGAAGGACTCGGCAATCTTCAATTGCAGGGTCTCCAAAAGATCGTCCTTGAACTCCTGGATCAGGCCGCACTTGGTGCAGATAAAGTGGTCGTGGTGCTGGCCCAGGTGCAGATGCTCATAACGCGGTTCTTGATTGTCGAAATCAAGGCGCTGGGCAAAACCGTACTGGCAGAACATGGCCATGGTCTCCTGCAGAAAGGCCCGATCCCGCAGTTCAGGCCGCTCTTCCCGCACCATCTCCATGAGCTCGGAAATGCTGATATGCAGTTCGCGGCCCAGAAAGATGTCGAGGATGGCCAACCGCTCCGGGATCCTGGTGGCCTTAAAAGACTCCAGCACGGTCTGAAACTGCTCGCGGTCGTGACGATGCTCCTCGACCACCAACGGCTCAAGGACGGGTTGGCTCCGGTGCAACGCCTTCTTGATCAAATCGGAAACAGGGGTGAAAAATTTCATTTCTAGCGGCCAAAGTCATCGTCAAAACGGACAATATCGTCCTCGCCCAGGTAGCTGCCGTTCTGGACCTCGATCAACTCCAGCGGGATGACGCCGGGGTTTTCCAGACGATGGCGCTCGCCGCAGGGGATATAGGTCGACTGGTTCTCCAGGACCAAAAAGACCTTGTCGCCGCAGGTGACCCGGGCCGTGCCCTTGACCACCACCCAGTGTTCGGAACGGTGGTGGTGCATCTGCAGGGAGAGCTTGACCTTAGGCAGCACGGTGATCCGCTTGATCTTGAACTTCTCCTGCTCCTCAAGGATGGTGTAGCTGCCCCAGGGCCGAAACACCGTCTGATGGACCTTGTAGTGGTCCCGGTTGTCCTTCTTTAAGCGGTCCACCACCTTCTTGACATCCTGGGCCCGCGACATGGGGGCCACCAGCACCGCATCGGCAGTCTCAATCACCATGATGTCGGTAAGTCCCACCGCCGCCACCAGGCTATGCTCGGCGCGGACCAGGCAATTCTTGACATCTTCGAGGATGACGTCGCCGCTCGCCACATTGCCGTTTGTGTCCTTGTCGGCAACCTCCCACAGGGCCTGCCAAGAGCCGATATCACTCCAGCCCAGATCAGCCGGCACCACCGCCACCTGCTCCGACTTCTCAAGCAGGGCGTAGTCGATCGAGTCCGACGGGCAGGCCGCCATGCTGACCGCCTCCAGCCGGAAGAAAATGCCGTCGGAGACGCCCTTGTCCACGGCCTGCTGCATGGCCTCGCAGATGGCCGGGCAGTGCGTGGCCATCTGCTCAAGGAGTACCTCGTTACTGAAGGCGAACATGCCGGAGTTCCAGAAATAATCACCCGAGGCCAGATACTCCTTGGCCGTGGCCAAGTCCGGCTTTTCGACAAAGGACCTGACGCTGTTCGCCTCACCCTTCTGGATATAGCCGTAGCCGGTCTCCGGGCTGGTGGGCTGCACCCCGAAGGTCACCAGCCTGCCAGTCTCGGCCAGGGCCACGGCATCAAGCACCGCCTGGGCAAAGGCCTCGCTGTTCCTGACCAGATGGTCGGCCGGCAGGACGAGGAGGATGACCGGCTCGGCATGGATCTTCTGGCTGTAATAGGCGGCCGCAGCTATGGCCGGGGCGGTATTGCGGCCCATCGGCTCAAGCAGAATGGGCACATCGTGCCGACAATGCAAGGCCTCGACCTGGGCCCTGGCAATGAAGCGATGCTCCTCGCCGACGATCAGCATGGGCGGGGCAATGCCGTCCAGGCTAAGCACCCTGGAGAAGGTCGCCTGTAGAAGCGATTGGTCGCCGACCAGATTCAAGAGCTGCTTAGGATACAACTCCCTAGACAGCGGCCAGAGCCGGGAGCCAGTGCCACCGGCCAGGATAACGGGTTGGATGATTGCCATATGCTGCACCTCACATGTTCGTTCGGGGATAGAGTTTACTTCAAAAATGTCCGGTTAAGATTTTGCATGAAGCTCCCCCTCCCTTGACGGGACTCAGTTCAGTACCCCCTTGAGGGGTAGGGGGTTGGGGGGGTGTGTGGAGAGGCAAACTGCCGGGCTGCGTCCAGCTTCCCCCCACCCTAACCCTCCCCCGTCGAGCGGGGACTAAACAGAGCCCCGCCAGAGGGAGGGGATAATGCGGCATGGTGCTTCCCTGAAGACTGGCGCTCACTCCCCCTTGCCCGCCGCATGATGGGCCTTCCACCACTCGTAAACGCCGGGCAGGATTGACAAGATAATAATGGCGATGATGACCAATTCAAAGTTCTTTTTGACAAAGGGAATTGCACCGAAGAAAAAGCCGGCCGCGAGCAGGGAACCGACCCAGAGGATACCGCCAAAGACATTATACATGGCGAAATGCCGGTACTTCATCTTGCCGACCCCGGCCACAAAGGGGGCAAAGGTCCGCACAATCGGCACAAAGCGGGCCAGGACAATGGTCTTGTTGCCATACTTTTCATAGAAGGCGTGGGTCTTGTCCAGATACTCTTTTTTCAAGAACTTGAATTCGCCGCTGAAGGCGCGTTTGCCAATATAATGGCCAACGGCGTAATTGACCGCGTCGCCAAGGATCGCGGCAACCCCCATCACCGCAAACAACAGCCACGGATTCAAGCCGGTGCCGGAGGCCAGTGCCCCGGCGGCGAACAGCAGTGAATCGCCAGGCAGAAAGGGCGTGACTACCAAGCCCGTCTCGGCGAAGATGACCGCGAACAGGATAATATAGGTCAGGGTGCCGTACTGGTTGATGACCCCCTGCAAGGATTTATCAAGGTGCAGAAAAAAATTCAAAAACTCGGTCAGAAATTCCATGGGTCCTCAGTAAGTGCTTAGTGTATGTGGTTCCGGCTATTTAAAGATTGAAACCTCGGTAGGGTGTGCAACGGCTTTTGTTGCGCACCGAAAGAAACTAATTGCGACGCCTTGCCTCCCCTCAGTACAACAGATAAGGCCGCCGCGCCTCGGCGAAAGCAGCCAGCCCCTCTTGCCAGCCGCTTTCCAGCTCAAGCAGCGAGCGGCCCGCCACCAGCTCATGGCGGATGGCGCTATCCCCCAGGATCAGATCAAGGGGCGTCCGCACAAATTCATACTCATAGGGAGGCTCCTTCAACTGGAACTGCTCAGGATAAAGTGTCATAATCGCCGCAAGTATCGCCAAACTGGTCCGATAGGGCAAAAAATCGCGGGCCTCAGTGACATGGATCTGAAAACCAACACAGACCTCATTGCGAAACTTGTTCGCGGTCGGCTCAAAACAGACCGGCCTGAGGACGCAGCCCGGCAGCGGCGTCTGTTGCAGGTGGGCCAGCATGGCGTCATGCCGGATGAAGGGCGCCCCAAACAGCTCAAACGGCAGGGTGGTGCCGCGCCCTTCCGAGATGTTGGTCCCCTCCCAAAGAACCTGGCCAGGATAGACCAGGGCCGCGGCATAGGTGGGCATATTGGGCGACGGAAAGACCCAGGGCTGGCCGCAATCAGGGAAGTGCATCTCGCGCCGCCAGCCGGCCATGCGGACAACGCTCAACTCGGCCGGGGTGGCAATTCTGGCGTTTAAGAAGAGGGCCAGCTCGGCAAAAGTCAGGCCGTGGCGCATGGGCAACGCGTCGATGCCGACAAAGGAGCGGCAGTCGTCCTGCAGGACATTGCCCTCCATGGCCGCACCGCCGATGGGGTTTGGCCGGTCGAGGACCACCACTTTTTTGCCGAGACGGGCCGCCTCCTCCAGGCAGTAGGCCAGGGTGGACATGAAGGTGTAGACCCTGGTGCCGACGTCAAAGATATCCACCAACAGGACATCGAGCTGGTCGAACATCGCCTCATCAGGCCGCCGGGTATCACCATAGAGGCTGAAGACCGGCCTCCCCTGCCCGTCGCGGCCATGACCGGACTCGATCATGTTATCCTGCTTCTCGGCAAAGAAGCCGTGCTGGGGCGTAAACAGGCAACGCAACTGGCCGGGCAGGGCCTGGTCGATCAGCTCCCGGCTATGGCGGAAGTGGCGGTCCACCGAGGCCTGATTGCAGAGCAGGCCAAGCCGCTGGCCCTTGAGCCAGGCCGGGGGGGCCTTGATAAATTCTTCGATTCCCAGTGAAATCATGATGATAAAAGGCTAAAGGTAATTTTAAGAATCCAGAAGTCAGAAATCAGGAGAAGAGACAGGCCGCTTTATCGCCGGGGCAAGATATTCTGTCTTCTGACTCCTGTCTTCTCAGCAGTTCTGCGGAATCCATCATAAACACCAACATCCGCTTATTAATCAAGAAAAAACCTTCCAGCCCGCTTTTTTTACGTTATAATTGCAATCGACCTGTCCGAAAACAAGGCCATGCATCTTCAAACCCATTAAAATCGACCAAAGGACCACCCATGAAAATAGCAATCAGCGGCAAGGGCGGCGTTGGCAAGACCACCATCATGGCGCTCTTGGCCCATCATCTGAAAAGGACCTACAAGGAAGTGCTGGTCATTGATGCCGATCCCAGCCCGCACATGGCCCAGACCCTTGGCATTGAAAATCCCGAGAGGATCACCGCCATCGCCGACATGAAAGACATGCTGCGCGAACGATCCGGCTATACCGAGGGTTCGCCGTTCTACAACATCAATCCGGAGATCGACGACCTGCCGGGGCGCTTCATGCTGGAAAAAGACGGCATCAAACTCATGGTGCTGGGTGCCATCCAGGCCGGCAACAAGGGCTGCGCCTGCGCCGAAAACACCGTCTTGAAACGCCTGCTCACGAAGCTCCTGCTCAAGGCCGACCAGGCCGTGCTGCTTGACATGGAGGCCGGGGTCGAGCACCTGGGCCGCGGCACCATCGCCGGTGCCGACCACCTGCTGGTGGTGGTCATCCCCTCCACCTCCAGCGTGCGCACCGCCTTGAAGATCCAGAAACTGGCCCACGACGTCCGCATCCCCAAGGTCTCCTTTGTCGCGAACAGCGTCATGGGGCCGGAAGACGTGAGCTTTATCGAGGCGCAGCTGAACGCCCCGCTCATCGCCTCTTTCCCCGACTCCCAGGAGATCAGGATGGCCGAACGCCGCGGCACTGCCATCACAAGCCTGGCCGCGTCCTTTGCCGTGCCGCTGCAGAAAATCGTCGAGGTAATCAGCGTATGATCTAAAACAACAAGTAGCCCGTCATGCCGGACCTAATCCGGCATCCAGAAAACGGCCGGACACCAGGAGTACTGGATTCCGGCTAAGACCATGCCGGAATGACGACAGGGAATACCCCATGCCCTCTGTAGTTTGCTGTTTTATCCATTTTGCACACTCACCCAATCAATCAATGACTTCCCCTCATGCCAATGACGCCCCTTGATTTCGGTATCGGTTTCCTGGCCGGTCTGCTGCTGACTGGCGCTTTAAGCTGGCTCCTGGTCCGCGAACAGCGCAAAGGCCTGGCCGCCAAAGCCCAGGCCGACGAGCTGATCTTTAAGGAACGGTTGACCACCAAGGACGCCACCATCGCTGAACTGGGCCGCCGCTTGGAGACCGTCCACAGCCAGCTCGTCGAGGCCCGTAACGCCCTGCTCAGGCAAAGCGCGATCACCGCCGACGGCCGGGAACGGATTGTCGCCCTCGAAACCCAGCTCGACGAACTAAATCGCCATAGCAGCGCCCAGGCTGAGATGATCAGCCGTTCGCGACTGGAATTGACCGATACCTTCAAGGCCCTGGCCGCCGATATCTTGAAAAGCAACAACCAGTCCTTTCTCTCTTTGGCCAGCTCGTCCTTTGCCACCCTGCAACGCCAGGCCGAACACGACCTGGAGAAACGCAGCCAGTCGATCCAGGAGCTGTTCAAACCGGTCCACGAGACGCTTTCTAAGGTTGACCAACAGATACGCCAAGTGGAAAAAGACCGGATCGAGACAGCAAGCTCACTCAACGAACAATTGAAGACCCTGGCTGGCGCCCAAATCCGCCTGCAAAGTGAGACCGCCAATCTGACCCAGGCCCTGCGCAACCCGACCGTCCGCGGCCGCTGGGGAGAGATCCAGCTCCGGCGGGTGGTTGAATTGGCCGGCATGCTGGAGTATTGCGATTTTTATCAGCAGCAGTCGGTTAGCGCCGACAGCGGCAGACTGCGGCCCGACCTGTTGATCAGGCTCCCAAACAGCAAAGAGATCGTGGTTGACTCGAAGACCGTGCTGCACGCCTACCTGGAGGCCCAGGAGACCAATGACCCGGAGGTGCGGCTTGCCAAACTGCGCCAGCACGCCCGCCATGTCCGCACCCACATCGGCCAGCTGGCCGCCAAGAGTTATTGGGAGCAGTTCAAGGACTCCCCGGAATTTGTCGTCCTCTTCCTGCCCGGCGAGAACTTTTTCAGCGCCGCTCTCGAGCAGGATCCCTCCCTGATCGAATATGGGGTCGATCAGCGGGTGATCATGGCCACCCCCACCACCCTGATCGCCCTGCTGCGGGCGGTGTCCTACGGCTGGCGTCAGGAGCAACTGACCAAGAACGCCCAGCTCATCGGCGAACTGGGCAAGACCTTGCATGCCCGTTTGGGCGTCCTATCCGGTCACTTCGTAGAGATTCAAAAAGGCCTGGACCGGACTGTGCAGGCCTACAATAATGCGGTGGGCTCCTTTGAAACCCGGGTCATGGTGGCAGCCAGAAAATTTACCGAACTCGACCCCCTGCTTAGTCAGAACCCAAACCCGCCGCCGATACTTGATCGCATCCCACGACCGCCGCTTAACCAGGAAGAATGAGGCCAGGCTCAGATATTTTTTCATTCTGCACCATATTTAGGGTTGCCCAAATCATGGCTCGTTTTTATAGTGCCTCCCAAAGAGACACTGGTCAGAGTCCCCCGCAAATTGTGGAGGACTCTGACCTGAATCTCCTCGATGGAGACAATTCCAGCGCCAGCAGTCAACAGAACAACCTCAGCAAACTTTTTTTTCAGGTAAACCAGCAAGGAGAGATTAGGAATGAAATTAGGCATCAACGGCCTTGGCCGGATCGGCAAACTTTCTGTATGGCATCATTCAGGCAGAAAATTCTTCTCTGAAATTGTCGTCAATATTGGCCGGGAGGTTGGCCAGGGCCTGCACGACCTCGCCGCCGCCATTGAACGGGACAGCACCTACGGCAAGCTCAGCAATTACCTCTATGGTTTCAAAGGCGGCCGGGTCATTGAAAATCTTAACGAGGCCACCGGCTCCATGACCGTCAACGGCGTGCCGCTCACCATCCTGCGCCAGTCCCGTAACCCTTCAGATATCAAGTGGAAGGAGAACGGCGTGCGTCTGGTGGTGGACACCACCGGTGTCTTTAGCGATCCCACCGCCGATGCCGAATCCCCTAAGGGAGCACTGCGTGGCCACCTGAAGGCCGGCGCCGAAAAGGTCATCTTATCTGCACCCTTCAAGATCAAAGCCAAAGGTCTCAATATGCCGGACGACGCGGTGACCACGGTCATGGGCATCAACACCGACGATTACATCCCCACCAAGCACAGCCTGATCTCCGCGGCCTCCTGCACCACCACCTGCCTGTCATACATGATCAAACCGCTGATGGAGCATTTCGGGGCGGACAATTTCCTCTCCGCCTCCATGGTCACCATCCACGCCGCCACCGGCAGCCAGCAGGTCTTAGACCGCCTGCCCAAGGGCGGCGCCACCGACCTGCGCAAAAATCGCAGCATCTTAAATAACATCATCCTGACCACCACCGGTGCCGCCAAGGCCCTGAAACTGGTCATTCCGGAGATGGGCAGCATCGGCTTCATCGCCGAATCGGTGCGCATCCCGACCTCAACCGGCTCGCTGATCATCCTGGTGATCAACTTCCAGGATGACCCGCAGAACCCGATCAAACGCGACCTGATCAATTCGATCTACCGCAACTACGCGGCCCATTCGCCCTATCTGGTCTACACCGACGAGCAGAATGTTTCCTCCGACGTCATCGGCACGCCGTTTGCCGCCGCCATCATCGAGGGCACCGAGAACCATACCCGCACCGCCTCCATCAAGGTCAACCTCAAAAAACTGGGCATCGGCTGCTTAAACGATCAGCCGGACATCCTCGACATCCCGGTCACCCAGACCGTGATTTATGGCTGGTACGACAATGAACTGGGCAGCTACACCAATATGCTGGCCGACCGCTCCGTCTCCATCGCCGAACAGATGGTCTGAGCTGTCGCCTTGGCCGTGCCTGGCGCCACCCCCATGATCAGCCGCCCGGCCCCGACCGATCTGCCCGGCCTCTGGGCCATCGAGCAGACCCTGGTCGGGCCGTGGCCCTATGGCCAAATTGAGGAAGAGTTGACCATAGGCCATGGCTGGCAGCTGGTCGCTAAAGACGCTGACGGCCAAGTGCTGGGCTATATCTTCGGCAGCACCGTCATCGACGAGGCCGAGATCCGCAAGCTCGCAGTAGCTGAGTCCTCTCGGCGACAAGGGATTGCCAATCACCTGCTGACCGCCGCTTGTGAGCATCTCACCCTCCTAAAAATCACGACTTGCTTTCTCGAACTGCGCGCCTCAAACCTAGCGGCGCTCCAACTCTACCAAAAAAATGGGTTCAAAATCATCGGCCAGCGCCAAGGCTACTATTCACTGCCGACCGAGGATGCCCTTGTCCTCAAAAAATCATTCCTCCACAAATAGCTCTCGATTTGGTAAACTCACAGAGAGTTATTCAATAGGCGTGTTTTTTTAATAAGCAATAAACAAGGGGCGGACGTTTTGCTATGGGCCTAAGTTTCTTATATGCATGGGAGTTGGGGGAGAACCTCGGGCACGTCGCGACATTCCCCCCGATCGCCAAACGCTTGCTGGCCGATGGCCACCGCGTCACCATCGCCGCGCGGGAAACGGCCACGGTGACCACATTTACCAGCCAGTTAAGCGCTCAACTCTTACAAGCCCCCTACCTCACCGAAACACCGTCACCCAAGCCGCCCCTGAGCTACCCCGACATCCTGCTCCGTTTCGGCCTGGGGCAGCCCCACGTTCTGCAAGGACACGTCGAAGCCTGGCGATCTATTTTCGAGCTCACCAAAGCTAATCTGATCATCGCCGACCATGCGCCGGCCGCTTTGGTTGCCGCCCGCACGACCAATATTCCGGTAATGCTTTTTAACTCCGGATTTTTTGTCCCGCCCCGCCAGACCCCGTTGCCGGCGCTGAGACCATGGCAACCACTGCCCAATCAACAACTTGTCGATATTGAACTGCGCCTCCTCAAGTCCATTAACCAGTGCCTGCACAGCTTTGACGCACCCCCAATCCAGGCGGCCTGGGAGCTGTTCGAGGTCGCGGAAACGACCTTGCTCGGCTTTCCCGAGTTCGATCACTATAACCGCCAAGGAAAAATCAGCTACTGGGGCTACTTTGGCAGCGCCGACATAAGCGATGCCCCGGCGTGGCCGGACCTCCCAGGCCAGAAAATATTTGCCTATCTGCGCGCCAAGTCCAAACATTTCGTTGACGCCGTCAACGCCCTGATTGTCGCCGGACAACCGACCCTCATCTATTGCCCTGATGCCCCACCAGCCGTGCAACAGGCCTTGGCCGCCCAGCCCCACATCCACCACCTCACCCACCTGGTGAATCTTGCCCATGCCGCAAAAATGACCGACCTGCTGGTGAGCTACGCCGGTTTCTTCACCACCGCCGCCTTCATTCACGCCGGCAAGCCGGTGCTGCTGCTCCCTCAGCAACTTGAGCAGTTTCTTTTTGCCAAGCGGATCGAGAAAAACGGCTTCGGCCTGATGGTCCATCCCGAGCACGGCGGACAAGATACCGGCCTCAAACTGTCGCGCCTGCTCACCGAGCCTGTTTTCCGCAACAACGCCGAGACCTTCCGCCAGCGCTACATCAATTTTTCGCAAAACACCGTGGTCGACAACATCCTGCGCCGGATGCTGCAACTCGCCGGCAGCCCCTGACGGCAAAGATAATCTGCCGATGATCAGGTCCAGTGACCGTTATCAGTGACATCGGACCAAACAGGGTTTGTGGTCAAGCTCAAGTGCCCGTAAACTGCCATTTTATTCTTTGCACCACTCTTTAATAACTGCTATGCTTTCATGCAGGGAGAGTCAGGTTGTTAGGCTGTAGGCTATTAGACTGTAGGATAATCATGCTGACCATGCCTGCTCGGCTCGGAATGCCATCCAAGTAACTGCAAATTTAATACTTGAATGATGACACTATACCGTCATTCCCGCGCAGGCGGGAATCCAGAGATGACAGTGGATTCCGGGTCGCGCTTCGCTTGCCCGGAATGACGTTTTGAATACAATTTGGAATAATCAGGGAGACATTAATGAAGCACATAAAAGATATTGACGTTACTCATAAGCGAGTCCTGATGAGGGTGGACTTCAACGTGCCGATGGACGCTAACTTCGCCATTACCGATGACACCAGACTCCTGGGGGTGCTGCCGACCCTGAAGTTCCTGATCCAAAAAGGTGCTAAGATAGTCCTCTGCTCCCATTGCGGGCGTCCCAAGGGCCAACCCCAGCCAAAATACAGCCTGGCCCCGGCTGCCAAAAGACTCAGCGAACTGCTCAGCCAACCGGTGGTCATGGCCCCTGACTGCCTGGGCGCGCAGTCCATGGCCCTGGCCGCTGCCCTCAAACCGGGAGAAATTCTGCTGCTTGAGAATCTGCGCTTCCACCCGGAGGAACAAAAAAACGACCCGACCTTTGCCAAGGCCCTGGCCGCTTTCGGGGATATCTATGTCAACGATGCCTTTGCCGTCTCCCATCGGCCCGATGCCTCGGTTGAGGGCGTCACCCATTATTTCAAAGAAAAGGCGGCGGGTTTTTTGCTCTACAATGAAATTGACTTCTTCAACCGGGCGGTGACCAATCCGGCCCGGCCCTTGATCGCCATCCTCGGCGGGGCCAAGGTTTCAAGCAAGCTCTCGGCCATCCATAACATGCTTGATAGAGTCAACGGCATGGTCATCGGCGGGGCCATGGCCAATACCTTCCTCAAGGCCCAGGGCCATGAGATCGGCAAGTCCCTGGTCGAGGACGACCTTCTGTCTACCGCCAAAGAACTCCTGGCCTATGCCGACAAAAAAAGGATCGCCATGCACCTGCCGGTTGACTTCGTGGTCGCCGATACCTTTGCCGCAGATGCCCAGACCAAGACCGTCAAACTCGGCGAGGTCCCGCCCGACTGGATGATCCTCGACATCGGACCAGCCACCAGCACCGCCTTCACCTTGGCCCTGACCGCGGCCAAGACCATTGTCTGGAACGGCCCCATGGGGGCCTTTGAGATGGCGCCATTTGCCAAGGGCTCGATGGCCATGGTGCAGGCGGTCATTACGAGCGGCGCCCTCTCCATTGTCGGCGGCGGCGACACCAATGTGGTCATCAACCAGGCCAAGGCCGGCGACAAGGTCTCCTATATGTCTACCGGCGGCGGCGCCTTTCTGGAATTGATGGAGGGCAAGAAACTACCGGGGGTCACGGCCCTCGACTGACTGGCAACCGCTGTCAACCGCCACTAAACTGATTTCATTTCAAGCTCGTGATAAAGTCACTGAAGGAGACACTATGCCACGCCGTACCCTGATCGCCGGAAACTGGAAGATGCACCTCAGCCTGACCGAGGCCGCCAGCCTCGCCAAGGCCGTAGGCCAAGCTGCGGCCGACGCTGCCTGCGAGGTGATGATCGCCCCGCCCTTCACTACAATGCCGGTGGTGGCCGAGGCCCTGCGCGGCACCAGAGTCATACTTGGCGCCCAAAATTGCTGTTGGGCCGACCATGGGGCCTTTACCGGCGAGATCTCGCCTAACATGCTGAAGGAACTGGGCTGTGCCATGGTAATCCTCGGCCATTCGGAACGCCGCCATATCTTCCACGAAGATAACGCCATGATCAACCAACGTCTGCGGGGGGTGATGGACTTCGGCCTCATGCCGGTGCTTTGCATCGGCGAGACCCTGGACCAGCGTCAGAGCGAGCAAACCACCGCCGTACTCGAAGCACAGCTCCGCCAAGGCCTGGCTGCGGTCAGCGTAACCGACCCCAGTCGCCTGGTAATCGCCTACGAACCGGTCTGGGCCATCGGCACCGGCCAGACCGCCAGCACCCAACAGGCCCAGGACGCCCATGCCTTTATCAGAGGAGTTCTCGCTGATATCTTCGAGAAAACTATTGCTACCAAAATTAGAATACTGTATGGTGGCTCGGTCAAATCGGACAATGCTGATGCCTTGATGGCCCAAGCCGATATTGATGGCGCCCTGGTTGGCGGCGCTGCCCTGCAGATTGACTCTTTTTCGCAAATCATACATTGTAACGCATCGAAATAGATCGCTTTACACGAAATAGGATTTACCAATGCTCACCCTGTTAACAATCATACATGTCATTGTCTCCGTATTCCTGATTGTCATTGTTCTTCTGCAACATGGCAAGGGGGCAGACATGGGCGCCTCATTTGGCGGCGGCTCCGGCAAAACGGTCTTCGGTACCGAAGGGCCACTGCCCCTGCTCAACAAAATTACCACGGCGAGCGCCATCATCTTTATGTTCACCTCGGTCTGTCTGGCCTATTATTCGGCCAATGACTCGAAAAGCTCCGTCATGAAATCGTTACGCGCCACCGCCCCGGTTGAGAAAAATGTCGAGGTGACGCCAACCCCGGTTGAGGTCCCCATGACCAGCACCCAACCAACCGTGGTTGACGAGAAGGCCGCAGCCCCGGCCCAGTTCCCTGGGGCAAAGGCGCCAGCCGACGCTGTCCCGACGCATGAGGCCAATCAAGAAAACCAGCCGCCTGTCGGCCAGCCCATGGAGACGGCCCCTGCCCCAGCCCAAGGGCAATAAATTTCAAAAAAATGCCGAAGTGGTGGAATTGGTAGACACGCCATCTTGAGGGGGTGGTGGCCTCTGGTCGTGCGAGTTCGAGTCTCGCCTTCGGCACCATTTAGTTATCAATAGTAGTTCATAAAGCCCGCAGCCAGCAATGGTTGGCGGGTTTTTTTGTTTCCGGCGTCTGTGAAGGGTTGTTTATACCTTGCCTAAGCAACAATGAATCTAGTTTGCCATTGAAATCTTGACCCGTAAAAACAGGCCTTGGCAACAATTCCCTTGTTTTTGAGTTTAAGTCGGTTAACTATGCTGTTGTCGCTTGACCGCGGCAGGCCTATTCGCTGCGTGGACAAGGCGACCAAAGCACGCTGCCCTGCAAGTGAAGTGACTACGATGACGACAGAGATACAAGGAACCCATGTTTGAACAAGCATTTAAGAACATCGACGATGCTCTCAGGAAAGAAGCCGGTTGCGCCAGTGAGTTGGATTACGCCGAGCAGACCTCCTGGCTGCTGTTTCTGAAATATCTGGACACGTAGTGATTTGTCGAGTTCTACTTGGAAAGTATAAAGCTGGACGAATACATTACAGGTACCGCCCAGCCGAAGCTGAATCAGAAAATGCTGAACTTAATTCCGTTTTCAAAGACTTCCGATGTACAGGTTAAAATCGTTGAAAACATCGAATCTCTTTCTACAGAAACCCTCGCTGTCTGTTCCATGAAAGAAATTACCGTGCCTTGCATCAATTTTCTCGATTTCATCAAACGCTCTGGCGAAATTTTTCGATAGTGTGGTTGGCTTTCAAGCATACAAAACACGGAAATAACCTCGACCCGTTATATTACCTGCTGTTCGGGGCCTGAGAGTGCTATAACGCAATACAAAGGGCGCCATGAACGAAGCCGAAAACCAGTCCGTAGGACGCAATAGCATAGCGTATTGCGCCGAATGCTTTGGGACGGACGAGCAGGATGCGTCGGGCCCAAAAACACATTACTTTTCACCCTTTTTTTGATTGCCACGCATCACCGGTTGGCAAATTGGCTATCCAATGAAATGCTGTGCCGTGTATGACCTGTCATCTGGCGTAATACGCTTCGCTATTACGCCCTACGCGGTATCTACACCATGGGGGGGGGGAGATTCCGACGCTATCGGATAACAGCTGTCAATGGTCATTTTAATTCACCAAGCTGCTCCAGACGCTCGATGAGCAGTTTCTCAAGATGCCATTGCTCCTGCAACAAGCGCCCACGGAGTTGGCCATATTGGAAAAAGCTCTCATGGTCGGAGCAGGTCTTTATGGCGGAGCAGTCATAGTTTAAGCAAAATATTGGCTTGAAAGTGAGGGTGCAGCCGCCGCTTCCCAAAAAATAGCACTCCTGGCCATTGTCCCGGCAGATATCAACGGCGACTCCGGCCAGCAGATTCATGAGCAGTTGCAGGGCATCATTTTCGTCGGCAATAGCCAGGCTACAGCAGCCACCTCCAGGTTTTGCGGCACATGCCGAGCAGATAAGTCCAAAATTCATGGCCATCATCTGGTTTGAAAGCTCAAGGGCCAGGCTGTCAAGCCGCTCCAGACTGTGGGCCAATTGATCGTTAAAGATCTTCGCTCCCAAGGGCACCTGCAACCCTTTGGCAATACTGAGCTTGGTCTGGCAATCGCTAAAATACAAATCATTTATACTCAGCACCGAAATCCCCCACCCCTTTACAACACCATCCTGCGGGCCTCCCGATAAAGGCCAGAGGAGCAGGAACGCCCCCTCCCCCACTGACGGCTCGACATAAAAAAAGGACTTAACCCCCTTCCATCCAAGAGTTAAGTCCTTATTTTTTTGTGTCTTTGTTTGTAGGCAGTTTCTCCCCTGCCCCCTGCTTTACAGCGGTAGCCTCACCTTCAGCCGACAGTCTCGACTTTAATCAAACCAAAAATGAGCATCAGGCGCACTCCGAGTAGCCGCAGGAATGACAGACGCAGCAACCGCTTTCGTGTTCGATGGAGCCGCCGCACTCCGGACAGGCGCCGAAGCCCATGGTGTCATCGCTCATGTTCTTGTCGATTTTACCGTTGATGGCCTCCATGTGCTGGCGGATGGCCTGGGCAATGGCATCGGCGCAGGACATGACCTTCTGTGCCCCGAAGCCCACTGGTTTGTGGCAACTGATGCCGATCAACTGCTTGATGATCGGTTCAGGGGCCATGCCGCTGCGCCAAGCAAGAGAGACCAGCCGGCCAATGGCCTCACACTGACTGGCCGCGCAACCGCCGGCCTTACCGACGAAATTGAACAACTCGAACTGACGCTGGTTGTCGTCCTCGTTGATCGTCACATACATCTGGCCGCAACCGGTGGCCATCTGATAGGTCTTGCCCAACAGACTTCGGGGCCGGTCCCGTTTAATCGGCGGCGCTGGCTCGGCCTCCTGCTTTTTATCGGTCTTGGCCGTGCTCAAGACCTGGTTGGCGCGGCAGCCGTCCCGGTAGATGGTGATCCCTTTGCAACCGCGTTCATAGGACATAAGGTAGGCATTCTTGACATCGTCCACCGTGGCGTCGTGACCAAAGTTGATGGTCTTGCTGACCGCGTTGTTGGTGTACTTCTGGAAGGCGGCCTGGATGTCGATGTGGTTTTGCGGGGTGATGTCATGGGCGGTCTCAAAGACCTGCCGGAATTTGAGCGGGATCTCTTCCAGACCTTGAATGGTGCCGGCCTTGGCAATGGTGAGCATGAGTTCATCGGAGTAGAAGCCGTTGGCCTGGGCGATCTGTTCAAAGACCGGGTTGACCTCAATCATCTCGGTATTGTCCATAACGCGCCTAACATAGGAGATGGCGAACATGGGCTCGACGCCGCTGGAACAGCCGGCCAGGATACTGAGGGTGCCGGTGGGGGCGATGGTGGTCCGGGTGGCATTGCGTACAGGTGCGGCCGGGTTCTGGCGGCCATAGATGCTCTCCGGGAAATTGGGGAAGGCGCCGCGCTGTTCACCCAAGGCAATCGAAAAATCAAGGGCCTTTTTGTCGATGAAGTGCATGACCTCTTCGGCAAGTTCAGTGGCCTTGGCCGATGAGTAGGGGATGTCCAAGGTCGCCAGCATGTCGGCAAAACCCATAACGCCTAAGCCGATCTTGCGGTTGCGCTTGGTGACCCGATCGATCTCCGGCAGGGGATAGCGATTGATATCGATGACATTATCGAGGAAATGGACCGCCTTTTCCACCGTCCGACCAAGTTTTTGGAAATCAACCTTGTCAGCCGTCACCATGTTGGCCAAGTTGATGGAGCCCAGGTTGCAGGACTCGTAGGGCAGGAGCGGTTGCTCGCCGCAGGGATTAGTGCTTTCGATCATGCCGGCCTGGGGCGTGGGGTTTTTGGCGTTGATGCGGTCGATGAAGACGATGCCTGGCTCACCGGTCAGCCAGGCCTGTTTGACGATTTGCCGGAAGATCTTGTTGGCGTTCTGCTTTTTGACGATTTCGCCATCGCGGGGATTGATCAGGGAGTACTCGCCATCTACCTTGACCGCCTCCATGAATTCATCGGTGATGGCGACCGACAGGTTGAAATTATTGAGTTTGGTCAGATCGGCCTTGGCCTTGATGAAATCCATGATATCGGGGTGGTCAACCCGCAGGATCGCCATGTTGGCGCCACGTCTGGTGCCGCCCTGCTTGATGGTCTCGGTGGCGCAATCAAAGACCGACATAAAGGACAAGGGACCGCTGGATACCCCCTTGGTGGAATGGACGACATCATTATGGGGCCTGATCCTGGAGAATGAAAAACCGGTGCCGCCGCCGCTCTTGTGGATCAAGGCGGTCTGCTTGACGGCCTCGAAAATGCTCTCCATGGAGTCTTCCACCGGCAACACGAAGCAGGCGGAGAGCTGGCCCAGTTCGCGACCGGCGTTCATCAGGGTCGGGGAGTTGGGCAGGAAGTCGAAGGAGGCCATCATCTCATAGAAATCAACCGCCAATTGGGCGATGGGGGCATTGGTATTAAACACCAGTTCACCGGCAGCGACCGTCTTTGCCACCCGCCACAGCATGTCCTGTGGTGTTTCCATGACATTGCCCTGTTGATCTTTGATCAGATAGCGTTTTTTGAGGACGGTGAGGGCGTTTTCCTTGAAATTGGGCTTTATGGCGTCAGGGGGCAAGGTGATGTCGTTGGTGTTGATTCGTTTGGTCATGGATTTTCCCTTGAGCATGGTTATTGTTAGTCAATTGCTGCCGGATTAGTTTCTTTATAAATTTTGTAAGACAGAGAGCAGTTGCCTGGTGAGGTGATGACGGTTTTGCTGGCCGGCCACCACAGCGTAGTGGTCAAATCCGCTGAAATGGCGCAATTCATTCATGACGCAAAATGATGGGGCTATACGCTATATTGTATGTTGTTTGCCAAATTCGCACAATATAGAGTAAATGTAAACAAAAAAAACATGGCACTGGTCAAAAAAAATCGTATCTCTCCCCCACCTCCCCAACGCACTATGTCAAGGAATATTTTTGGTGATTAGCGACAGATGAATTCAGGCTCCGCTCTTTAGCCATTGAACATTGAACTGGGCATCGCTATACTATTTTTGAACTGCACAGGTTGTTTAGGCTAAAGGCTGTTAGCCAAAGAGATGACCCACATACTGCTGGTCAATTCGGCTGTGACCTTGGCCTGCCAGGGTTCTCCGGTGCTGGAATCCTTGACGGGCCTGGCCGGCATGGGCATCAAAATTTTGGCCTGCGGAACTTGCTTGCGGCATCTTGGGCTGACAGAGACACTTACGGTTGGCGAGGTGTCCAACATGGTTGCCATTGTCGGGGCGATGACGGCAACGACCAAGGTGCTTAGTCCTTGATGCGGCTGGGGCTCATCCACCTTGCCTGTCAGGTCGGTTGTGCCTCGCAAAAAAGGTCTTGGTAGACAGGTAGTCGTGGATGTCCTTACCCTGCTGATTGAAGGCCTGGACAATGATTGCCTTGAATTGCCGGCGAATAGCACCGAAGGGCGTTAGTGGCGGGATGACCGGCAGCAATTGATGAATAGGCTCAGGCGGCGTGATCCGCATTTTCTTGTCGAGATCCATGGCGAGATTAGGCTCCATGCCGCCCTGCATCGTGCTGCTGCTGTTAGTTGAACCGTCAAGGCTCCGTAAGAAGCCTAGTATAGAGCCCAGATCGTTTTTTTTATAAAACAGGTCAATCTCGGCGCTGATCATCTCCTGAGTCGCCACCAGTTCGGCGAATTGCTCCCGGTACTGGCCGGTATGATCGACCAGACGTTCATAACAGTCGATCACTGCGTTGCTGAAGCAGGCCTTCTTGGTGAGGCCCCGAAAGCGCACCCCCTCGAACACCCTTGCCCTGATTGTCTCTGATTGGGCAAGGTAAGGGTCATAGAATATATCTTCAGGAAGATTAGCGAGAGCCATGAACTCCTGGATCAACTCTTCGTCGCGGAGCAGAATATAGATGCGGATCAGGTCGAAACTGATCCTTTTTTCAAGGATAAAACTGTACTGGCGGATTTTTCCGGACAGGGCGAGTTTGTCCTCTTCGATCAGTTTACGGAACCCGAAATAGCGGTTGGCGATCTCCTGCTTGATTTCATAGGCGAGGACGTCGGTGATGCTTGGTTGCATGGCACGTTGGCGATAAAATATAGTTAGTGGCGACATCCTGCTGATGACGCAAAGACTTATCTCTCAAACACTTCACCCTATTAAACCAGAAGGAGCAGACGAATCAAATGAGAAAAATTTCAGCGGGCCTTATTGGGTCCTTTGTCCTGTTGTGCTCCTGCTCCATGATTCTTCAGCCCACGACCTCCTTTGATCGACGAATGAAGGCTTCATCCTATGGCACGATCCTCAACCAGACAAACCCTGGATGCAACAACTGTACGGACCGTTTTCTGGTCAAGAAGGCGGACGGGAATATGTGTACGGTGGTGGTCAGATACGACGGCAGGGTCGATGTGCTGGAGTAGCCATTGAATACGTCAAACCGAGAGCCCGGGCGTGCAGCGCAGCCGACTTCGCAATGTGCGCGGCATCAACCTAGTTTTGCCCTACTCCACTCAATCTAAAATCCATCCCCTGCGCGTTCTCAAGATCAGCCCAATACGAGACCCCTCCAAAAATAACTGCTGGGATGTGAACCCCTAAATCAGACGCCACGCTCGAGGCCGTGCAGCCACTGAAGGCGGTCGTATCAGTGAGAAGCGGCGCCCCCGTTAAGGTAAAAACGTCGTGAAAATATTGGAAGTCAGCAGAGTAAAATTGGCTGCCATAGGTCAGGACGGGGATATGCAACTTGAAATCAGGCGTCAATGTCGCCTCGCACATGCTTTCTAAGGCATATCGGTAAACGCCTCCACCCTGGGTCGCCGCATAGAGCGCCCGGTTGTTCATGGTCAGGTCTTTCACCGCCCGGATGGTCAAGCCAGACATGGCATAATCCGGAAATGAGGCCCAAGTGACGCCCTTGTCCGTTGATTTATAAATGCCGGAGTAGAGGTCGCCGGCATAAAGGATGTCGGAATTTTCAGGGTCCATAACAATTGAAGAGATATAGGGATTTGAGGAACTGAGCCCGCTATTGTTAGGACCTGTCCATGACACGCCATCATCTTCGCTTATCCAGATGCCACCAAATATTTCGCCGGCGACAAGATACCCCGGCTGTTCAGGGTTGACGACCAGGGCCTCAATCTGTTTGTTGCCCAAACTGCTGAAGTTGGTCCAGCTTGCCGCGCCATCTGTACTTTTAAATACCCCACTGGTGGTGGCGGCATAGACAGTGTTGGGATCATTAGCATCGACAACCAGTCTCCTGACGTTGCAACCGTCAACAATTGAAGGCATAGCTGAAAACGTCCTGCCGCTATCGACTGACTTATAGATTACCGTGCCAACCGGCGAAGCAGTCAAAAAGGTCCCTCTAGCCAACGACAGGCCGGCATAAACGATGGCTGGATTGGAAGGGGCAAAGGCCAAGCCCCGAAAACCCTGCCGGGTAATTGGATCACTGGCATCGGCATCCGGATGCCGCAACACCTCACTAAAATTTACGCCGCTGTCAACACTTCTAAAGACCGCCCCCTGGTGCTCATCAACAATTATAACGAGGCCCGAGTCGGTTGGACTGGTGGCGATAGAGTTCCATTCGGAACAGACAGAGGCGTCGCCATTGGCGATACCGGTCCAGTCTTCCCCATAATTGGAGCTTTTATAAGGCCCGCTGCGGCCGATGGTATAAACAGTCGAGGGGGTGCTGGCCGGGATATGGACGGCGTGGATGTCGGCCCCGGAATACCCCTTGCTCCAAATCTCCCAGGTTGCCGCCCCATCGACCGAACGAAAGACCCCGCCGCCATAATTGTTGGCGTATATGAGAGAGGGATTGTCAGGGTCGACCGTGACATCGATCGGAAATCCAGCAAAGACTCCAGACGGCCCATAGCCGTTGCCGTCTGCCTTTTGAAATTTGGACCAGGTCTCCCCCCCATCCTGGCTCCTATAGAAGGCGGCAGAACTCCCCGCATAGATGGTGTCCGGGTCCGACGGGCTAAAATTGACCGTAGTCATAATTTCATCGGCAATTACCTTTGACCAAGAGGCGCCGCCATCGCTTGTTTTAAAGAGACCGCTGACAATGTTGCCGTCGTTGCCGGAGCAGGAGATATTGCCGGTAGCGGCAAACATGACTAAAGGATTGGTTGGATGCATCCTGAGGCTGCCGACATTGAGGTCGGCGAGTCCGGTGTTGATAGGGTTCCACGTCTGGCCGCCATCAACGCTCTTTAACACACCCTCGCCGCCAGTGATTATTGGCTCAGCACCACAGTCAGAGTTGTCGGCCTCTCGATCAAAGATGCCGGTAGACAGATAGAGGAGGTTGGCATCGGCAGGGTCAATAATGAGATATCTGGCCAGATTGTTCCCTTGCCAGATAAGCTGCCAGTTCTCGCCGCCATCGGTTGTCTTGTAGACCCGGCCTTTGACCCGATTGAACTCCCTGCCTTGGACTGCGGTGGGCACTTCCGCCTGGGCGTAGACAATATTGGAGTTGCCCGGCTGGACAGTGAAGCCACGAAAAACGAGCGCAATATCGCTGCCGAGGCTAATGCCGGTGGTCTTCTTGACCCAGGAAGAACTGCCGTCCGTACTCTTGAACACCCCGAAGGCCGCCCCCGTACCATATGTCCCGGCCCAGATGATGTCATTATCATTAGGATCAATGGTCAGGCTGAAAATATTGGTGGCGTCCCCGGAAGTACCTCCTTTAACGGTAATGCCGGAGTTGGTCTGGTTCCATTTCTGTCCGGTGTTTGTGCTCTTTAAGACCCCTGACCAATTGTCGGTGACATACATGACGCTTTTGTCCGCCGGATGTATCCTGACATCATAGCCCAGACCGCCGAGCGGGCCGCCGGTACTCACCCATTGAGTCTCTGAAAGGGGTTCGTCGGAGGTCACCAGGACGTCATCGAAATAGACCGTCGAATCGTTAAGGACTTCAAAGGCGATTGAACCGGTGGCCAAAGGATCGGTGTCGGTTTGGTCTATCTTCAGGACGTCATCGACATACACTTTAATATTTCCATCATGCCCGACTATTTCCACCGTGTACCACTGGTTGCTGTTATAGGGCCCAGCAACAGTCGCTAATTCCGTATCAGTGTCGCAAGGATACGATTTGTGCAGATATAACCGGGCGGTATTGAAGCCGACAAAATAGCGGCTGCAACCGCTAAGGTGATAGTTGATATGGACCGCTGAGTCGGTCGCCAGCAACTTGACCCTGGTCTTGAAACTATAGTTCCCCCAGGAACTGCTCCTGGACCTGGCCCAGGAGGCGGTCGAGCCACTCAGCACTAAATTGTCGCCATCGCTTGTGGTCTCCCACCCTTCATCCAACTGCCAGAGGGAGGGGATACCGCTGCTGAAATCATCCTGAAAAAGGGTGGTCTCCGCTGAGCAGTCAGAATGAAACACTGCCAGTAC
>JANNQL010000140.1:0-3331 GCA_031400755.1 Pseudomonadota bacterium
CATGCTGCTGACCGACCTCAATATGCCCAACATGGATGGCATTGGGCTGATTAAAGGGGTGCGTACCGCCACCCCTAACAAATTTATCCCAATCGTCATGCTGACGACCGAGTCCCAGGATTCTAAAAAGGCGGAAGGCAAGGCTGCCGGCGCTACCGGCTGGATCGTCTAGCCGTTCAAGCCGGAACAGTTGATCGCAGTGATCAAGAAGGTCTTAGGGTAACCAAAAACATAAGGACTGCCTCCATGATTGAAGAACATATTGCCGCCTATCGGGAAGAAGCCAGCGAACTGCTGAGTGAGCTGGAAACCTCGTTGCTTGAACTCGAGGAGACGCCAGACGATAATGACCTGATTAACCGGGTATTTCGGGCCATGCACACGATTAAGGGGTCTGGCTCCATGTTCGGGTTTGATGAAATAGCCGCCTTCACCCACGAGGTCGAAACAGTATTTGACCTCGTCCGTAATGGCAAGATGGTAGTGACTAAAACATTGCTCGACCTGACCTTAAAGTCCCGCGATCATATTTCGGCACTCCTTGCGGCCTCGACTGGTCAGGGTGAAGCTGACAAAAGTGCAGGTGAGGCAATTATCGCCAGCCTCCGTCAGCTCGTGCCTCAGTCTGACCAGTCAGCGCCGCCGGTTTCGGACGTTTCCAAAAAAACGCCTGTTACAACTGAGGCCGGGGCAGAGCAGAAGACCTGGCGCATCCGCTTTCATCCCAACCGGGAAATGCTCTTGTGCGGCACCAAACCGATAGCGCTGATTAATGAGCTGCGGGCCTTGGGGGACTGCCAGGTCGTGGCCAATTTTGAAGACGTACCCAGCCTTGACGACCTGATCAGCGAACACTGCTACATCTATTGGGACATTGTGCTGACTACCAACCGTGGCGAGGAGGCCATTAAAGATGTCTTCATCTTTGTCGAAGACGACTGCGAGATCTCAATCAAACTCGTCGATCGCAGCGATCTGCTTGATGAAGACCAGAGTTATAAAAAATTAGGCGAGATATTGATTGAGCGTGGCGATCTGACCTCGGCTGACATGCAAAAAGCCTTGTCATCGCAGAAGCGCATTGGCGAATTGTTGGTGGACCAAGGCGTTGTTTCGTCCGAGAAGGTGCAGTCCGCCTTGATCGAGCAGCAGCAGGTCAAGACCGCCCGCCAGGAACGCAGCGCCCCAGCCCCGGATGCCGCGGCCAGTATCCGGGTGCCGGCTGAAAGACTGGACCAACTGGTGAACCTGGTCGGCGAGATGGTCACGGTCCAGGCCCATCTCACGCAGGTTTCAAATATCCTGCACGATCCCACCTTTATTGCCATTGCCGAAGAGGTTGAGCGCTTGACCAACGAACTGCGTGATACGGCCTTAAATATCCGCATGCTGCCCATCGGCAGCACCTTCAGCAAGTTCAAGCGCTTGGTGCGCGATCTCTCCCAGGAACTGGGCAAAGAGATCGAAATGGAGACCTTTGGCGCCGACACCGAACTGGACAAGACGGTCATTGAGAAACTAAACGACCCCTTGGTGCATATCATCAGGAACAGTATAGATCACGGTATCGAGATGCCGGAGGTTCGCCGCGAGGCCGGTAAACCGGCGGCTGGCACGGTGATGTTGGGGGCCGAGCACTCCGGTGATTCGGTGTTGATCACCATCCGTGATGATGGCGCCGGTCTTGACCGCGATGTCATTCACGCCAAGGCGGTGGACCAGGGCTTGATTGCGGCAGGTGCCGAACTGAGCGACCAGGAGATCTATGCCCAGATCTTCGCCCCTGGTTTTTCCACCGCCGCCAAGGTGACCAATGTCTCAGGCCGCGGGGTCGGCATGGATGTGGTCAAGCGCGGCATCGAGAACTTACGGGGATCGATCGGCATCGACAGTAAGCAGGGCGTCGGCACCACCATCACCCTGAAGATCCCGCTGACTTTGGCCATCATCGAGAGTCTCCTGGTCAAGATCGGCGACAGCCATTTTGTCCTGCCGCTGGCGACGGTCGAGGAGTGCGTGGAACTGTCCAGAGACGATGTCGAGGCCGGCCATGGCCGCAATCTGGCTAGAGTTAGGGGCAATCTGACCCCGTATATCCCCTTGCGGGAACAATTTTTAATCAATGGTCAGCGGCCGGATATCGAGCAAATCGTCATTGTCTCGGTGCATGGGGTGCGGATTGGTTTTGTGGTGGACTTCGTGGTCGGCGAGCACCAGACGGTGATCAAGCCGCTCGGCCGTTTTTATCAGGACATCAAAGGGATTTCCGGCGCTACCATCTTGGGTGATGGCTCCGTCGCCCTGATCCTTGATCCGGCAGTCCTGTCCCAGGCTGCTGAGAAGGTGGAACAGGGGCAACTCTAAGGCAAGTTTCTGACAGTGATAATTGAAAATAATGTTTCATCCAATAGTTATTGCAGGATGCAAAGATCAATCCTAAGGGGAGGAGAATGATGAATTTTAGCGACATGAAGATTGGTAAGCGACTGGTGTCAGTGGTGTCTGTAATCATCGTGATTTTATGTTGCGTGATCACCTACGAGATTGTCGAGATGAATGTCCTTGGCGCTATGCAGGACGATGGGGCTAAACGCACTGATGATGCCATCAGTACCATGCAAGTCGACATGAGGATCGATGAACTCGCCATGTTTGTGGCCGATACGATCATCAGTCGTAATTTGGCCGATTTCGAGCAAAAGCTGCCAAAGTTCAAGGAAATCATGGCCAAGGACACGGAGACGATTTTGACTCTGGTCGACACGCCTGAGGAGAAGAAGCAGGCCGAACTATTCAAGTCGGAGTACTATGAGCTTATTACCTTTATTGATAAGGATGTCCATGCCGTCCTTAAAACTGAAGATCGGGCTGAGATCCTAAAGGCCAACGATGAAATTGACAAGAAGGCCGATGAGACCATGGTGACGCTCGAAAAGATTGTTGATTCATTGATGAGTGAAACAAAGGCGGCAGATGTCGAGTTTGATAATGTCAGGAAGCGCGCCATGATGATCTCAATCATCTTGTCTATTCTGGCGGTCCTGTTGGCTATAGTGTTCACCCGGATGCTGACCAGCAGCATAACCAAACCTCTGGATGAGGCAGTGGTCGTTGCCAACCGGCTGGCCGATGGCGACCTGACCGTCAAGGCGGAGTCGAAGAGCAAGGACGAGACCGGTATGCTCATGCTGGCCATGGCCAGCATGGTGCAGAAATTTAAGGAGATTGTCTCTGAGGTGCAAAGTGCTGCCGAAAATGTCGCCGGCGGCGGGCAGGAACTATCGGCCACGGCCCAGCAGATGTCGCAGGGCGCGACCGAGCAGGCGGCCAG
>JANNQL010000141.1:0-4549 GCA_031400755.1 Pseudomonadota bacterium
CTGGTGGGGCAGACCTCGAGGTGCACATCGGCGCTGCGCACTTCGTCGATCAAGGCCTGGCGCCGCGGGTCGCCGATGGCGTCGACCAGGTGCACGCCGTGGCCGAATCGCCGGGCCCCCAGGCGCACGGCCTCGACCACGCGCTCGGCCACATCGGCCTCGCCGGCGTGCAAGGTCAAGGGCAGGCCGGCGTCGCGGCACCGGGCCAGGGCGCGGGCGTGCTCGCTGGGCGGGTGGCCGGCTTCGGCGCCGGCCAGATCGAAGCCGACCACGCCGCGGCCTTGATAGCGCAGCGCCAGCCGTGCGGCGCGTTCAGTTTCGGAGGGCGGCAGGTGGCGCATGGCGCAAACGATGAGCCCGCAGGGCAGGGCACTGCGCGCCAAGCCGGCCAGCAAGGCTTCGACGGCGGCCTCGCCGGCCACGCCGTGGGCCTCGAACAGGAGCGGCGCGATGCGGAATTCGGCCAGCACGCAGCCCTCGGCGCGCGCATCCTCGGCCGCCTCGAAGGCGACGCGCTCCATGGCCGCCGGTGTGGCCATCACCTCGACCGTGAAGGCAAAGCCGCGCAGGTACTCGGTCAGGCTGCCGGCGTGGGCGCGGGCGTCGAACCAACGCGCCAGCCCGGCGACGTCGCCGGCCGGCGCATCGATGCCGCGGGCTTGCAGCAACTCGAACAGCGTGGCCACACGCAGGCCGCCGTCGAGGTGCTCGTGCAGCAGCACTTTGGGCAGGGCGAGGGCCAGCGCGGCCGAGCCGGGGGCGTCGTTCACCGGCCGATCGTAGTGCAGGATCCGAGCCGGCGCGTCAGGCGCGCGGACTGCGTTCTTGCGCGTCAGGGGCCGGGTGCTGCCACCGCGATCGAATGGCGCGAGTGATCCGGGTCGCCGCGATCGTGCCGGCGCACGGACATGCCGCGATCGATCTCTGCAAAGGTGTGCGCGAGTGCGGGCCCCGGCAACGCGATGCCGAGTTGGCGCGCGATCTGGGTGGCAGAGAAGATGCCGCGGATCATCGGCTTGGCCCCCAATGGACTCTCTTCGACGACCAACGCGTGCTGCCGGCCTGAGTGCTTGAGCGTCTGCACGACATCGCCGACGCGGGCGTGCAGCACGCGGTCGAGCGGAATGACTTCGATCGCCTCGCGTGGCGTCATTACGTCGCGCACGCGGATCTCCTCGTAGGCCAGGTTGCGGCCAGTCGTGACCTCGGCGGGCCGGTCGCCGATCAGATCGCGTGAAGTCAGGATGCCGACCACGTCGCCAGGTTCGTCGAGCACCAGCAGGCTGCGCACGCCGCGAGCGATCATCTTCTGTGTCGCCGCTTCGAGGTCCACTTCGCCGCCGATCGTCGCCACCGCGACGAAGCGCAGATCGGTCATGACTTCGAGCGCCGAGGCGCCGGGACCGACGAGGTTGGGTGCGAAATGGTAGGGCCGTACGCAGGCGCTGCCCGGCCCGAGCATCGACAGTGGCAGGGTCGTGAAAACGGGCAAGGCGTTGTCCATGGCAGTTCTCCGGGTGGTGCGGTGGTCGGCGGGATGCGCGACGGGTGCGCGGGCGACGCCGGGGTCAGCCGGCGCCGACCAGGCGCCGGAACGAATCGCCGAGGCGGTGCAGCAAGGAACCAGGCATCGGCGCGCCGGTCGCGGCCGGGCCCGGCGGCGACGGACGTTCTGCTCCCGCCAACTGGAGTTTGCGCAGCGCCGCGGGGTCGCTCTCGACGAGGTGCCGCGCCGCGAGATCCGGGTTGGCCATCATGCGCTGGCGCTTCAAGGTCGCTGCGGTCATCGCCAGTCGAAGGGTGATCGGCTTGACCGGTTTGGGCAGGAAACGAAAGATCTGGCCGCAGTTGATCAGGGTCACGACATCTACGGCATCGGCGGCTGCGGTGTAGACCACGCTGACGATTTCCGGATGCTCGTGCTTCAACACCTTGAGCAGGGCTGTCGTGTCCATGCCGCCGACATGCGTGTCGGCGAGGATGATGCCGACGCGGTCATCGCGGATCGCTTGCAGCGCCTCGGCCAGGTTGTGGGCATGCACGATCGGCCGTGCGGCGCCGAGCGCCTGCGCGAGCAGTTGGGCGACTGCGGGGTCGTCGTCGATGACCAGCACGGACTCGCTGGACGGCGTCGGTGCCGCGTCGGCCTGTGCCTCGGACGGCGCCGGTTCCACGGCGTGGCGGCGCGCGATCTCGGCCGCCTGCGCCACCACCTTGGGCAATTCGTTGACGTCCCAGGGCTTGTGGATGAAGCGAAAGACTTCGCTCTCGTTGACCGAGCGCAGGATCGCCTGCATGTCCGAGTAGCCGGTGAGCAGGATGCGCATCGAACGTGGCGACAGGCTGCGCACTTCGCGCAGGAATTCCGAGCCCATCATGCCGGGCATGCGCTGGTCGCTGATGATCACGTCGAAGTCGTTGCACTTGACGATCGGCAGCGCATCCTGGCCGCTGCTGGCGGTGGTGACCTCGAAATCCTTCTGCAGCAGCCACTGCAAGGAACGCAGGATGTTCGGCTCGTCGTCAACGCACAGGATGCGGCCCAGTTTTTCGCTCATGAGTGGATCCTCGGTCAGGCCGCTTTGCGCAGCGCCGCGGCCAGTGGCAGCCAGATGCTGAAAGTCGAGCCGGCTCCTTCGCGCGTCGAGACCCGGATGTCGCCACCGTGCTCACGCACGATGGTGCGGGCGATCGACAGGCCGATCCCGGTGCCTTCGCCGGCCGGCTTGGTGGTGAAGTAGTCGTCGAAGATGTGCGGCAGCACCGGCGCGGCGATCCCGGCGCCGGTATCGATCACGTCGATGCGGATGTGCTCCCGCTCCACGCTGCTGCGCACGGTCACCTGGCCTTCGTCGGCGATCGATTGCGCGGCGTTGTTGATCAGGTTGAGGAAGACCTGGTTGAGCTGCGACGCATTGCACTCGAACGGCGGCACTGCGCCGTATTCCTCGACCACGCGCACGCCCGCGGGCATCACGCTCTTGGCCATATAGATCACGTTGCGCAGGCCCTTGTTGACGTCGTACAGCGCGGTCTTGCTGCGATCCAGGCGCGTGAAGTCGCGCAGGTTCTCGACCAGTTCGCGCATCTGCGCAATGCCCTGCAGGGTGTCGCCGAGCATCTCGATCGGCATCGCGACATCGAGAGCGTCTTCGTCGATGCCGGCCATCTGCGGCCGCGCCTTGCTCACGTCCACCGTCACGCGGTCTCCGTTGGCGCTGCGGACCATGGTCGAAAAGCGGCCGGCGAGCCGCAGCGGCAGTGCGTAGCGCTTGAGCGCCTCGACGGCCATGCTGACGTTGCTGTGTGAGAACGCCAGTGGTGTATTGAGCTGATGCGCCACCCCGGCCACCATCTGACCGAGGGAGGCCATCTTCTCGGCCTGGGCGAGTTGCTGTTGCCCGCGCTCGCGGTCCTTGGCCTGCTGGGCGATGATGCCGTCGGCGCGCCGCACGATCATGTACAGCGCCCCGAACAGCGCCGCCAACAGGCCGAGAACGATCGACAGCGTGATGCGCGCCGAGCGGTCCACGCTGGCTTCGTTGTCGGCCGCGACCGCCCGCACCCGGATCAGGTTCGCCGAGGCGGCCTGCTTGATCTGGGCCGAAGTCTGCTTGATCTGGTTGAGAAACGGCGTCACGTCGGAATAGACCTCGAAGACGCCGACGATGCGGTTGCCGCCCGGCGCCAGCACGGGCATATAGCTCGAGATCAGGTCGCGTTGCTCGACCACGCCTTCGAAGGCACTGAAGCGGTCGCGAAAGGTCAGCTCGCTCTTGGCCGTGCCGTCGACGGCTGCCGCGCGCCAGCCCGCGTTGCTGCTCTTGTCCTCACCGATCTGCGCCTGCTCGGACGAATAGACGGTGATGCCGCGCAGATCGAAGACCTTGATCTTGAACACGGTGCTCTTCTTCATCGAGTCATAGACCTTGGCGTTCAGGGCGGCGAATTCCTTGGCTGCCGTGATTTGCCGGCCGACCTCGGCGAAACAGGCCTTCTTCTCGGGCGGCGACTTGAGCTTGCCGTCGGCCGGGTCCCGGGCATCGGCGATCGCGCGGCAGTGCTCGACCGGAATGTCCATCGCGCGGGCGACGAAGGGGGCGAAATCCCGCTCCCACAGGGCGTTGGCAAACAGGCGCGTGAGGTTGACGTTGCCGGCCTCGTGGATCGCGAGCAGGTCGCGCCGCGCCGATTCGTCCTGCTGGCGCGCAAACTCGGTCTGCACCTGCTCGAAGTACTGGCTCTGCTGCGTCTGCGCCTGCTTGAAGAAGGTGCCCTGGCTCGACTCGAAGTAGATCAGGGCTGCTGCAACCAGGACGAACATGCCCGACGCCGCAAAGAGGAAGTAGCGCACCAGGCGAAAGCGTGTACCGGCAGTCAAGGGTACCTGGCCGGTCGGCTTGGTTTGCGCACCGTTGCGTTCGCTCATCTGCGCTTGCATCTGCTCCTCCTCTGATTGACGTTGGCCCATTGCTCACCGCTCTCGCACGTATGGTTGGAGTGGCCCCCGCCGCCTGACTTGATATGCCACAACCCTCGCGCCACCGGC
>JANNQL010000142.1:0-22485 GCA_031400755.1 Pseudomonadota bacterium
TTAAGGTCTGCTGACAGAGCAGCTATCAACCAAAACAGCACCTTCTTTCCGTCACCCCGGCACTCTGTTCAGTCCCCGCTTGACGGGGGTGGTTTTAGCCGGGGTCCAGTGCTGCGGCGAGGCGAACTGGATTCCGGCTTACTGCATGCCGGAATGACGACTATGCGCAATTTTGTTGAGTTGCGCGCTTAAGTCAACGGCATTGGGGGGGAAGGAGGCTGCAAATTTTTAACCGGACAACGCTGAATCAGGATGGAAACATGAATGGCTGTGCCCGCGGCCCTTACGCCTTGTTCTCTTTGAAGATCGGTTCGAGTTCGCAGATCTCGGCGTAGGCGGCAATCTCTTTTTGAAAGCGCTTGACATAGGGGCAGTCCCAGATGGCCAGAATTTTCCCTTGTTGGCGGAAGGCGAGGATGGCGCCGTTGACGCTTATTTCATCATGCTCTGTGGCGCGTTCAATGATGTAGGCAAAGACCTGCGGCCTTCGGCAGACCTCTGGTCGCTGTGGATAGATGGCGCAGGTCTGGCTGGTCTGCAAATGGGGGCAGGCCGTGCTGCGGGGCAGGATCATGCTCCAGCCTGATCGCCAATGGTAGAGGGCCAGGCCCTGATCGTGGAAGGCGCGGCCATCGACCATTAGCGGCGGTTCGCTGTCCGCCGTCAGCGCCCGGCTCTCCGGGCTGTCGGTCTTCGGCAGGGGAAAGAGGCTGGTTTCGGCTGCCGTCAGCGGAATCTCAAAAAAGATCTGCCGCAGTTCGGCGCTGGGCCCGGTGCAGCAGAGGGCGCAGCCGCAGGGGCCGCAGAGCAGGCTGTTGATCGTCTCCAGTTCCCGGCTGACGACCTGCTGGGCCACCCAGAGATCAATGGCCTCCAGCGGTGACAGAGGGCCCAGGCCTTCATCAAGGATGGTGTAGCTGGCTGGCGTGGGATCTTTCAGGCGGTGGAATTCGGCCATCAGGTCCAGATAAGGGGCCAACGCCTGGGCGGGTTCTTCATAACGGACCACGGTTTCGATGGGCTCGTTCAGTTCGGCTACGACTTCGCCGACCGTAGCAAAGGGTCCGGTCAGAAAGAGGAGCTGCACCAGCCGGACCAAGGGTAGAATCGGTTGGGCCAGACGGTCAAGACCTGCTTGAAATTGGCTAGTATCCATGGTAGTGATGTGAGACGATAAGGTTGACGGGGGGGCTTCCCAAAACATTAATCACACTAAACTAAAATATTTTTTGTGCCATGAATGATCTAAAACAACAGGCCTTGACCGAGCACCTGGCCGAATTGCGGCAATGTCTGATTGTCTCCCTGGTCGCGGTCCTGGTCGGCTTTGCGGTGAGTTATAATTTCAGCAAGGAGATCGGCACTTGGTTTCTTAAGCCCCTGTTTGACGTCTTGCCGAAAGGTACGACCCTGGTGTTCACATCGTATCAGGAGGGCTTTTTTTTTATTTAAAATTGGCCCTCACCAGCGGTATCTTAGTGGCCTCCCCGGTCATCTTTCTGCAGATCTGGCGTTTTGTAGCGCCTGGCCTGTATCAGCATGAAAAGAAAGTCATCATCCCCTTTACCATCTTATCCAGCCTCTGCTTCTTGGGAGGCGCTGTCTTCGGCTATCTGGTGGTCTTCCCGCCGGCCTTCAAATTTTTGACCAGCTACAGCACCGAGCACCTGACGGTAATGCCTGCGGTGAACGAGTATTTTTCCTTGGCGCTTAGGCTCTTGATCGCCTTTGGGGTCATCTTCGAGCTGCCGGTGTTCATGGTGCTCCTCGCCAAGGTCGGCCTGGTCAATTCGGCATTTCTCAGCAAGCACCGCAAATATGCCTTCCTCCTCGCCTTCGTCATTGCCGCCATCCTCACCCCAACCCCGGATGTGGTCAATCAGCTGATGATGGCCATCCCCCTGGTCATCCTCTACGAGATCAGCATTGTCGCGGTCTGGCTGTTCGGCCGCAAGGTCCTGTCCGATTTCAGCAAAGCGGATGATGATGCCACATCGCTTTAAAAGAGCGAAAGCTGCTTGTCGATGTGCCGCTTCTTTCCTTTCCGGCTGGGGATAATGGTGATCTCCGAGGCCGGCATTTCATGAAGAAATCTTGATGGCGTCATGGCCATCGACTTACCGTGGCTGGTCCGGGTGGCGGAGGAGGTCAGGATCAACTGTTCCCTGGCCCTCGTCAGTCCCACATACAGCAGGCGGCGCTCTTCTTCGATATCAACCTCCCGGCCTGGCGGCAAATAAGGCACGGTGCCGTCCTCCAACCCGCAGATAAAGACTACCGGAAACTCCAGGCCCTTGGCGCTATGAAGGGTCATCAGCGATACCGCTTCGGCCCGCTCGTCATAGATGGCGCCTCGGGCGTTGGCCCGGAGGTGGTCGGCAAAGGCCGTGAGATTAAAGCCAAAGAGGCCGGCCAGATCGAGAAACCGTCTGCTGTCGTCGGACTGGTCAAGACCCAGCAGGGTGAAACAGGGGAGCAAGGCGGCAGGCAATTCATGGTCGGCAAGGGCATGGACAAAGGCGATCAGCCCTTGCTCCAGCTCGCTGAGACGACTGCTGGCCTTGGCGTTAAGGCCCAAGCGGGCGGCGGCCCGGAAAAAATCAGGGGCAGAGGCCGGGACCTGTTCGAGTGCGGTCAGGGCGCTTTGGGTAAGGCCCGCCCCTTGGCAGAGCAGGAGATACTCGGCGATGGTGGCCTTGCCGCTCGCCGCCTGTAGCCAGTAGTAGACGGGCAGCAGGTTGCCGGTCATGAAGAAGGGGACGACGCCAACCACTTGGACGGGGACACTGCGGCGGGAGAGGGCCTGGGCCAGGGCCTCGGCCTGGCTGTTCAAACGGTAGAGGATGGCGATGTCGGCGAAGCTCCTCTCTTCATTCTGGCTGCCGCCGCCCCGGCCGGAGTTGATCGAAAAATGGCAGACCCCGCCGAGGGTCTCCTCCAGGCGTTGGACCACGAACTCGGCCTCGGCCTTGGGGCTTCCGGCCCGATAGTATTCGATGCGGCCCGGGTGTTTGACTTGGGCTGCAAGTTCGGTCTCATGGCGCTTGCGGTTATGAGTGATTAGGCACGAGGCCGCAGTCAGGATGGTGGCGGCGCTCCGGTAATTTCTGGTCAGGGTGATGACCTTGGTCTGGCCCGCCAGATCGCGATTCTCGGCAAAACGAAAGAAAAAGGCCAGGTCACTGCCCCGGAACCCGTAGATGGCCTGGTTGGGGTCGCCGATGGCAAAGACCGCAGCCGTAGTCGCCAGCCAGCGGACCAGATCATACTGGGCCTGGTTGACGTCTTGAAATTCATCCACCAGCAGGTACTTGAGCCGCTGCCGGAGGGCGGTCTGTAAAGTCTGGTCGGCGGTCAGGCGCTTGGCAAACAGGGGGATTACCCCCTCCAGATCGACCAGCTGCTGGCTGGCCAGCGCCGTTAGATAAGATGTAATTTCCGGCGTCGGGGCCGGTTGCTCCCGGCTCGTATTCTGTTGGTTGAAATAGTGGCTGATTGCTGCTGACAACCGGCCCCGTTCGGTCTTCGATTGAGCGGGGAGCAGCCTTTTAAGCAGCAGTTCCCGGTCCTCGTCCGCCACCACCACGAGGTCCGGCTGATTTTCCCGCAGCCAGTCCAGACAGAGGCGGTGAAAGGTGCCGACAAAGACGTCGGTGATACCCAGGCGGTTCAGGCGCTCTTCAATCTCGGCGGCGGCCCGCTTGGTGAAGGTGATGGCGGCGATCTCGGCGGCAGGGACTTTGCGGTCGTCGACCAGATGACGGATCCGTTCGACCAGGGTATGGGTCTTGCCGGTGCCGGGACCGGCGATCACCAGCAGCAGGCGCTCATCCGCAGTGGCGGCCGCCTGCTGTTCGGGGTTCAGGGCCGGGGGTGGGCCGGGGGGAGTGAGTGTTGCGGGTTTTCTCTTGATAAGCGGCAGAGCAGGAGCGGGCTTTGGCGCTTTGGCCTGCTGCCGCTTCGCTCTGGCAAAGAGGCTGCCCTGACCCGCCAGCTCGGCAATCTCGCCCTCCTGAAAGACCAGGATGCGACCGAATTCGCCGTCGTAGCCAGCCTGGCGGATGACCCGAGTGGCCCGGATTCTACTGATGGCCTCGCCGAGGATCGGGGAGAAATGATGCAAGTCCTCCACCGGGGTGTGCCGCAGCAAGGTGAATTCTGCGCCAAAGCGGTTGATCAGGGTGACATACAGCTCCTCCACCCGCTTGGTGGCCGGGCCTTGGCCCAGGATCTCACCCAGGACCTCAGGCAGGGGGACAATACTTGAAAAACCTGGTTGCCCCGCCGGCACAATCGGAGCCGTGCGGTCGGCCAGCTCCATGACCCGGTGGCTGACGCCGATGGTGAGTGGCCGTTGACAGACCGGGCAGAGGTCGTCCAAGGCGCGGCTGGCCAGCGGATCAAGGCAGACCTGGCATTGACGGTGGCCGTCGGAGTGGTATTTGCCCTCTTCCGGGAAGAATTCAAGGGTGCCTTGAAAACCGCCATCGGCAGGCCTTTGCAAGGCGCGGCGCAGGGCGAAATAATCGAGATCAGTGCTGAAGAGATTGACTTCGCGGCCCAACTTGGCTGGCGAGTGGCAATCGGAGTTGGAGATAAGGGTGAAGCGGTCGAGTGCCGAGACCAAGCGGTTCATGGCCGGGTCGGAGGAGAGGCCGGTCTCGAGGGCGAAGATATGAGGGGTCAGGTCGCCGTAGCAGTCCTCGATCCTGTCAAAGCCCGATTTTGAGCCGAACAGGGAAAACCAGGGCGTCCAGATATGGGCCGGGACCAGGAAGCCATCGACTGAAGCCTCCAGGAGGATTTCGAGAAGATCACGGGAGTCGAGACCCAGGATGGGCCGGCCGTCCGCCTCGATATTGCCGATACTGGCGAGTTTGGCGTTGACCCGTTCGGCCGCAGCGAAGTCTGGCACAAAGAGGATATTGTGGACTTTGCGGACCCGGCCGTGCCGCTTGTAGATGCAGGAGATTTCCGCAGTCAGGATGAAACGGACGCTGATGGCCTCAGGTCTGATGCCGGCAAGGGCGGCGGGGATTGCTTCGTTACGGAGTCGGAAGAGTCCGGGCTCGGCGGCGGTCAATTGCTCTTTCAACTGCCGAAACCAGGCGGGGTGGGTAAAGTCGCCGGTGCCGATCAGGTTGATGCCCTTGACCCGGGCCCAGGCAAATAGCCCGGCCAGGGTGCTCGCCGGACTGGTGGCCCGGGAGTAGGGCGAGTGGATGTGAAAGTCAGCCAGATAGTCCAAGATTGATAATCTCGCAAAAGGTTACGGGATGGTCGATGGCCGCTGTGCGTCCTCTCCTTTGCGGGCCACGAATCCTGAAAAGTTGAACCACTGGAAGAACTGCTCGACCTGGGCAAAGCCGGCCTTCTGCAACAGTTCAACAGTTTCGGCAGCGGAGAAGGGCACCAGGACATTCTCCAGGGCCTCGCGTTTTTTGGCGATCTCGATCTCGGAATAGCCCTGCCGCCTTTTGAAATCAAGGTAGTAGCCGATAAAGGCGCGGTTAAAAATAGGGGTATGGCTGATGGTTTTTTCACAGACCAAGAGCAGGCCGCCGGGCTTTAAGGCGGTAAATAGGCGTCGGACAAAATCCGGACGCTGCAGGGGCCGGATGAATTGCAGGGTGTAATGTAAGATAATGGCGGCCGGGTCATGCAGGGGGCAGTCCAGGATGTCGGCCTGGACAAAACGCAGTTGCTCGGTCTTTGAGTAGATTTCCGCCTTGAGTCGGGCCTTTTCCACCATGGCCGCCGAGCTGTCGATCCCGATAAAGTGCAGGTCCCGGTCGGGCAGGCGGCGTGCCAGCTCAAGCATGGTGGTACCGGTTGAGCAACCCAGGTCATAGACGACCTCGCCAGGCGGGATGAAGGTCGAAAGCAGGCTGGCCACCATGGCCATGGTCTCTTTGTAAAACGGCACGCTGCGTTCCAGCATGTCGTCAAAGACCTCGGCCACCTGCGGCGAAAATTGAAAGTCCTCAGGCGGCGCAGCCGGGTCGGTAAACAGCGTGTCTTTCATGCCAGTTGGTCAGGCGCGGCCTAGAACGAGATCTTTCGATCATCGTCCAGGTCAGGGTTCGGGCGATAGATGAGGGCGGTCTTGCCGAGGATCTGGACGACAGCGGCGCTGACGGCGGTGGCCAGTTGCTCCACCGCCTCCTTGCGTTCCAGGGGACAGGTGTCCTGTATCCTGATCTTGACCAGCTCATGGGCGACAAGGTTGTCCAGCACCGCCTTGACCAGGTTAGGGGTGATGCCCTCCTTGCCGATCATGCCGAGGTCGGCCAGATGGTGACCCAGGCCCTTCAGGTGACGGATTTCCTTGCCGGAGAGTTGCGGGGCTTTCATTTTCTTGGCCATGGTCGTTGACTCCATTGGGGGTGAATTAAATGAGATTTTTGAGAATTTTGGGCGCTTCAGCCAAAGTTCTCTACATATTGCGATACGAATAATAAGTCAAGGGGATGCCGCCAAGCAGGACCTCTTGCCGATGTATATTTTGGCTGTTGGCAATAAATGGATTTTGTTTCCGCAAGGCTTGTTTATGTCCCAGTCAAAATCATCGGAAAGAGATTGATTTCTATGAGGGGGTCGGCTATTGATTTAATTTCCATTGGAAGCTACGTTAGGCGCTTTTGAAGCGTTGAGCATGGATGGGCTGGGGGGGAATCGATCTGTTGTCCCCTTTAAGACCTTCTCTGTTCGCTAAAATGTTTATTATTTAAATGGTTTGTGGCGGTTTTTTTTGGCCTTGCCGAGACCGCAAAAGCGATTGCTAATAACCCATTACCGAAAGTCAGAAGAAGCAGACTCCTGCAAGGAGATCCATCATGCGCATTGATCAGCTTATTATCAACAATTTCCGTTGTTTCGAGCAAAAAGAGTTTTCTTTCCATCCGGAATTCAACCTGATTGTCGGCATAAACGGTACTGGGAAGACAACAATCCTCGATGCATTGTCCATTTCCATGGCAACTTGGTTGCTTGGATTCAAGAGCAAGCTGGAAAAGAGAGGGATCGAAAGCGGAGACCCGCGACTAGCTATTTTGCGTCACGATGGAAGCGGGAGTTATGACGGAATGGAGCGGCATGAAGGCCGCGTTACGACTGTTGGTGACGAGGAAAAACCGAGGTTTGCAGAGCAGTACCCGGTAGTGATCTCAGCAGCGGGCGAGGTGATGGGCGGCTCGCTAAACTGGGCACGATCAAAGGAAAGCGAGGGCGGTAGGACCCGCTATGGTGACGCCATTGAGTTGATTCGGTTGGCAAAAAAAGCGGATGACATTGTACGCACTGGGCGCGCGGCTACACTCCCCTTGGTCGCTTACTATGGAACTATGCGTCTTTGGCAGGAGCCACGAAAACTTAAGCAGAAAAGTCGTATCAGTAGTCCGGACACCCTGGCGGATAAGAAGAAAATAACCAGGCTGGAGGGATACCGCCACAGCATCGACCCGAGGATTTCGGCCAGAAACTTGATTTCTTGGTTTGCTCGCCAAGCATGGGTAACGTTTCGGTCCGGAAGGGAAACTGGGAGTCTACAAGTCGTTCGTGCCGCCGTTCTTGGTTGCATGGAAGACTGCAATGATCTGTACTTTGACCCCGAACAAGGGGAGTTGATAGTAGACATTGAACGTCAGGGGCTTCAACCCTTTGCCAATCTTAGCGACGGGCAGCGCTGTATGCTCTCTCTGGTTGCCGATATCGCCCAAAAAACGGAGTGGTTAAATCCTCATCTTGGAGAAAATGCCCTCAAGGAAACTCCTGGGGTTGTCCTTATCGACGAGCTTGATTTGCATCTCCATCCCAAATGGCAACGTCGAGTCATTGAAGATCTGCGCCGCACGTTTCCGAAAATCCAGTTTATTGCCACAACCCACTCACCTTTTCTGATTCAGACCCTGCGCCCCGGTGAGTTGATCATGCTCGACGGTGAAACAGAGACCAGTTATTCCGGGAGGGGGATTGAAGAGGTGGTGCGTTACATTATGGGTGTGGAGATGCCGGAAACTAGCCCGCGCTTCGCGGAAATGAAAGATGTGGCCCGTCAGTACTTTAAGTTACTTGAGCAGGGCAAAGGCATCGACGAGGCAAAAAAACAAGAGCTGAAACGTAAATTGGAAGCCATGACGGCGCCCTATGCCGACAATCCAGCCTATGTTGCTTTTTTGGAACAGAAACGTTCCGCGGCGGGGATAGACTGATGCGACCGATTAAGCGGGCCGAGGAACCGAAAAAATTTAAGAGGTACGAAGACGCCAAACCCTATCTTGTAAAAAACATTGGGCCTTATTGCAGTTATTGTGAACGCAGCATTCCCACTCTATTAGCGGTTGAGCATATCCAACCAAAGGGTCTTGGTAAATACGAACATCTGCGCGTGGAGTGGACCAACTTTCTGCTCGGTTGTCCCAACTGTAACAGCGCCAAGAAAGACAAGGACGTGGCCTTGGGCCGATTTTTCTTGCCGGATCGGGACAACACGTTTGTACCGTTTGCCTACGACGAGGATGGCAGGGTTTGCCCGGCTGCCGGCCTCAATCTGAAGCAAAATAAAATCGCCGAAGACACCATCGCACTGTGCGCCCTCAACAAAAATCGTCATCTCAACTGGAATGAAGCAGCATTGCAGGGCGCATTGGAGAGGTGGGGACAACGACTGACAGTCTGGATTACCGCCAAGGACAGTCTGAAGGATTATCAGACAGCGCCATCCCTTCCGCATGCCAGAAACATCGCCCGTTGCGCCGCTGGCCACGGTTTTTTCAGCATATGGATGAAGGTGTTTGAAACTTACCCGGATGTTCGAAAGGAGATAATTTCCGTTTTCCCCGGCACCTCGCAGACATGCTTCGACCCAGCCACCACCAAGTCGATAACGCCAAGGCCAAATGACCACCACTTGCCCGACGGTGGAAAAATATGACGTTTTCTGCCTCTCACACCGAAACCGCTTTCGCCGTCCGCCATCGTCCAGGCTAATGGCTACACCGCACGTCGACAAACAGACCTGCGCCCCGCCCTCGCCGCCCTCTTCCCCGCAGAAACCCTCACCACCCAGCCACAGAATGGGAAACAAATGGGGCCAGACTTGACTTTCGGATATTTCCTGCTATCTGGCTCGTGAGATTGCCGTTGACCCCAATCGCTCCATTTCTATTTCCGCTGAATATTCTGTGCTTGACAAGCCGCGAGTAAATAAGCATTATATTAAATAACTACCACTGTGTGTTGAAGTCAGGAGTAACTACTCAGGTTTATAGGCTGAAGGTGTTTAGACTGTAAGCAACATAAAAAACACGAGATATGGGTCGTGTCGGGCCATCATGTGTGTCCGTTCTTTTGCCTAACAGCCTTCAGCCTAACCAACCTGAGTAGTTCGCAATCAGGATTGTGATTACGGTGGCAAATCTTTTGTGTAGGGGGCTTTCGCGATGCGAAAACGAATCATCGTGGCGGTAGGGGGAGTGCTTATGGTCATGGTGGCCGCCGTGGTCTCGGCCCGTCCGGCCAAGCGCTTGGACCCGGCAACTCAGACCTGCCGGGTCTTCACTCCGACCACCATTGAGGAGGGGCGGCAACTCTTCCAGAGTGTTTGTAAAAGTTGTCATTCCAGGGACAATGCCGCTCACGCCCCATTTGTCCACTCTGAGTCGAAGATCTCCAGGGCCTGGAACAGGGTCTTTGAACAGCGTTATCCAGCCTGCGCCAAGAACGGGGCCTGGGCCGCTTTAAGCGCTGAGCAGTTGATGCGGGTCAACGATTTTTTGTTTATGAATTCAGCTGATTCCTACGATCCGAATAGCGGTCAGGATTGCGGCTGATAAGCCCATGGATTCTCCCAGGTTGGGAGAAAAAAGCCTCCCCGGCCCGGCAGACGAGCAGCACAGTCTGTCGGGCTTTTTGTTTCTGAAGGGGCGGATCAGATACGCGTATAGGTCCAGCCCAAGGGGCGCGCATTGTGATAGGGCATACAGCCGTGAAAGGCCCTGGGGTCTTGATCAAAGACCATGGGCAGGAAATGACGGTCCCCTTCCCACATGGGGAGTTTTGCCAAGCCGTTGACCGGCTGCCAGGTCAAGGGGCCTTCCTCGTTTTCGGAGTAAGGCTCGCCAGAGAAGCGGTCGATCCGGAAAATAAAGCCCAGCCAGTCTTCGCCGTTCGGACCAAAGCCGGTCCAGTTGATCGTGCCCCGCAGGTGCAATTCCTGACAGATGAGGCCCGCCTCTTCCAGAATTTCCCGCTTCATGCAGGTCACCACATCCTCATGAGGCAGCATTTTACCGCCCAGACCATTATATTTGCCGAGATGGGCGTCATGGGAGCGGCTGATGCGGTGGACAAGCAGGGTCTGCTGCTGGTCAGGTGACATGACAAAACCTAAGGTTCCGATGATTGGCGTGTAGGACATGGTTCGAATTAAGGAAGGGTGTCTGTTGGGTTATGGCAGATTTTCTGCGGGTCTGTTATCGCACAGATCAGCAAAAATATCCAGCAAAACCGCTTGCCATTGCCGTTGCATCCTGGCCGAGAAATTGGTACGGTTGTCGTAACTGTTCAACTGACAACATTGCCACCGACAAGGTCTTAAGATGAGTATATTGATTGTAGATGATTCGCCGCCGGTGATCAGGTTGCTGCAGGCGACCCTGGAGCGGGCCGGATACGACGATATTTTTTGCGCGGATTGCGGGGCCGTTGCTTTACGCTATCTTGGTATTGAGCCGACGGCAACGCCTGGGTCGGCGGTGGACTGCGTCCTGCTCGACATCGTCATGCCTGGGCTTGACGGCATCGAAGTCTGCCGCAGGATCAAGGCCCACCCGGCCCATTGTGACACGCCGGTGATCATGGTCACTGTCCGCGACGAGGCCGAAACCCTGCGGGATGCCTTTATGGCGGGGGCCCACGATTATATCACCAAGCCAGTCCAGGAGCTTGAACTTCTGGCCCGGCTCAAGTCGGCAATTAGCCTGAAAAAGGCGATCGAGGCCCGCAAGGCGCGTGAGGCCGAGCTTCTTCGCTCAACCCAACAGCTGGCAGAAGCCAATGGCCTGTTGGCCGAATTAACCATCACCGACGAGCTGACCAAGGTCGGTAATCGGCGGTACTTTAGCGGCTGTCTGGACAATGAATGGCGGCGGTCATTTCGGGACTTCGCCCCCCTTTCGATCATATTGGTGGCTATTGATCGTTTTCAGGAATTTACGGAGCAGATGGGGCGCAGCAAAGGGGATGAGTGCCTTAAGCTGATCGCCCAAGTCCTGCAGATTTCGTTGCGGCGGACGACTGACCATCTGGCCCGTTACAGCGATAGCCAGTTTGCCATCGTTTTGCCGAAAACTCCATTGGCCGGGGCACAGACCGTTGCCGGCCATATCCGGCAAAGCATCGACGAACTCCAGGTCAGGCATCCGCCTGGGTTTGTCACCGTCAGCCAAGGCGTGGCCTCGGTCACTCCCTCTGGTGAACTGGCGATCCAAAATCTCCTGGTCATGGCCGAAGAGGCTGTCGCCCTTGCCCAGAAGGCCGGCGGCAACCAAGTGCGCTGCGCAGATCATGCCAACCACCGCGGGTAGAGCTTTGTTGAACCCCTGGGCCAGTTAAAAAAATCATTTTAGGCATTAGTCAATGAACCCTGTCTCTGTTTTTTTTCGCAGCTGTCTTGTTCTCTTCATCCTGCTTGGCACCATGCCGACCGCGGTAATGGCGGCTGGCGATCCCTTCCCGACTTATTCTTGCATCGAAGACAATGTGGCCTTCTGGAAAAAGGTCTACGCCGGACACTCTTCCGCCAAGGGTCTGATCCATGACAGCGAGAACCTGGCCGTTATCTACGAGGTGATCAGCTTTGAGGATGATTTGCGGCAGGGCGCCCAGTCCAACGAGAGTTTGGTCAAAGCGGTCAAGGAGAAATACCGGCAGATGCTGACGGCCATGGCCCAGGGCCAACCGCCAGTGACCCCTGAAGAAAAAAGGGTGCTGGAGATGTTCGGGCCAGCGGTCAATGGCGCGACCTTGAAGGCAGCCGCTGAAAACATTCGCTTTCAGCGTTGCTTAAGTGATCGCTTCCAGGCCGGACTCGTCCGCTCCGGGCGCTACCTTGGCCAAATCAAAGATATTTTCAGCCAATATGGCCTGCCGAGCGATCTGGCCTATCTGCCTCACGTTGAATCGTCCTTTGACTATCAGGCCTATTCCAAGTCCGGGGCGGTCGGCATCTGGCAGCTCATCCGCGACACCGGCAGCCGTTTTTTGACCATCAACGCCGTCCTTGACGAGCGGCGCGATCCCATCCTGGCCACGCATGCCGCCGCCAAATTCCTGCAGGGCAATTATCGTAAACTTGAGAGCTGGCCTCTGTCCCTGACCGCCTATAACCATGGCCTGACTTCCATGCTGCGTGCCAAGAACAGCCTCGGGGCGGCCTATGAAAAAATCTACCGTGACTATGACGGGCCGCGTTTCGGCTTTGCCTCCAGAAACTTTTACTCCGAATTTCTGGCCGCCAGGGAAGTCGCCAAGAATTACCAAAAGTACTTCAAGGACCTGCGTTTGGATGAGCCGGTGTCGTCCGGGGTGTTCACCGTCAACAGTTCCGCCAGTATCAAAGACTTGGCCGGTCACTTCAAGGTTGATCTCGCCACCTTGGCGGAATTAAATCCGGCACTGCGCGAATCGGTCTGGGCTGGTCAAAAACATGTGCCCAAGGGCTACAGCCTCCGTCTGCCGAAGACCGTCACGGCTGATGAACGCTTGGTTGCTTTGCCTCCTGCTCCGGTAGGCCCCCCTGCCGGGCAGAAGCCCAGTCAACTGCACCGGGTAAAGAAGTTGCAGGTCCCGCCCGCCACTACCAAGCGAAGTTCAAAAAAGCAGAAGGCCAGGATTGCCAAAAAGAATGTAGCTGGCGACTGACCAAGAGACCTGTCCCCCGGCGTATTCACACTACTCCCCACAACACTTTCTTTTGTAGAAAAGGTCCCCTCATATGTCCGAGACCCAGCCTAAGGCCCATTTTTTGAAGGATTACCAGCCCTTCCCATTCCAGATTGAATCCATTGATCTGCATTGTGCGTTGCACGAAGACCACGCCCTGGTGACCTCGACCCTGGTCGTCAAGAAAAGTAGGCCCAAGGCCGTTGGGCTTCGTTTGGATGGTCGCGACCTGGAACTTGTTGACATCGCTCTGGATGGTCGGAGCCTGACAGCAGGCGACTACGAACTGGAGGCCGAGGCCCTGGTCATCCCGGCGCCGCCTTCGCTCTTCACCCTGCGCATCACCACCCGCATCCGGCCCCAGGACAACACCTCGCTGGAAGGCCTGTACCGCTCGAACGGCATGTTCTGTACTCAGTGCGAGGCCGAGGGCTTCCGCAAGATCACCTTTTTCCCCGATCGTCCGGACGTGCTGAGCCGTTTCACCACCACGGTTGAGGCCGATCACGCTGCCTACCCGGTCCTGTTGGCCAACGGCAATTTGCTGGCCAGCGCCACTTTGTCCTCTGGCCGCCACTCTGCCACCTGGCAGGACCCGTTCCCCAAGCCGTGCTATCTATTCGCCATGGTGGCGGGGGATCTGGCGGTCCGGCGCGACCAGTTCGTCACTCGCAGTGGTCGGACGGTGGCCTTGGCGATCTACACCGAACACCATAACGGAGGTAAGTGCGGACACGCCATGCGCTCCCTGCAGAAGGCCATGGCCTGGGACGAGAGGCGCTTTGGCCTGGAGTATGATCTGGACCAGTACATGATCGTGGCGGTGGATGATTTTAACGCCGGGGCCATGGAGAACAAGGGACTCAATATCTTCAACTCGAAATTTATCCTGGCCAAGCCCGAGACGGCGACCGACCAGGATTATAGTGGTATCGAGGCGGTGGTGGCCCACGAATATTTTCACAACTGGACCGGCAACCGGGTGACCTGCCGGGACTGGTTCCAGCTCAGTCTCAAGGAGGGCCTCACCGTCTTCCGGGACCAGGAATTTTCAGCCGACACCAACTCGCGGGCCGTGCACCGCATCCACGATGTCACCATGCTCCGCAACTATCAGTTCCCGGAGGATGCCGGCCCCATGGCCCATCCGGTGCGGCCGGAGTCGTATATCGAGATCAATAATTTTTATACCCTGACCGTCTACGAGAAAGGGGCGGAGCTGATCCGCATGCTGCACACCATCCTCGGTGAGGAGGGATTTCAGCGCGGCATGGCCCTCTATCTCGGCCAACATGACGGCAGCGCCGCCACTACCGATGACTTTGTCCGCGCCATGGAAGAGGCCCTGGCCGAGCGCGCCGACCTGGGGGCTCCCCGGGATCTGGCCCAGTTCAGGCGCTGGTACAGCCAGGCCGGCACCCCGCAGTTGCTTGTCACTTCAAGCTATGACCAGGTGGCCAAGACCTTGCGGCTCACCATCCGCCAGGAGGCCTCATTGCGGGCCGGAGAGCAGGCCGCCATGCTTCACATCCCGGTGGTCGTCGGGCTCTTGGGGGCGGCGGGAGAGGCCTTGCCCTTGCGGGACGAGCGGGGCGGGGCCCCAACTTCGAAAGTGCTCCATGTCCGCGAGGCCGAACAGACCTATACCTTCGCCGGCATCGAGGCGCGGCCGGTGCCATCGTTGCTCTGCGGATTTTCGGCCCCGGTGCGGCTCGAGTACGAGTACACCGACGAGGAACTGCGTTTCTTGCTTCTGCACGACCCGGACCCCTTTAACCGCTGGGAGGCGGGCCAGCGGCTGTTTATCAAGACCATCCTGGGCCTGGTTGGTGAGCTGCGGGCTGGACGGCAATTGATTTTCGAGCCGACGATTGAGGCGCTGGTGCATGGTGTACTCGACCCTGCCTTTCATGAGGACAAATCCTTTGTCGCCCAGATCTTGACCTTGCCGGGCGAGGACTATCTGGCGGAATTGGTGAATGAGATTGACGTCGATGCCATCCATGGGGCCCGGGAATTTCTGCGCCGGGAGCTGGGGTTGCGGTTGCGGGACAGGTGGCTTGCGGTCTATGAGGCCAACCGCACCCCGCCGCCCTACCGCTACGACCCGACCTTGGCGGGCCAGCGGCGCTTGAAGAACCTCTGCCTGTACTATTTGCTGGCCGTGCCGACTTCTGAGCTGGTCCGCCTCTCTTTGCGCCAATTTCAGCAGGCCGATAACATGAGCGATGAGATAGCGGCGCTTGGGGCCTTGGTCAACGCCGGCTGCGCTGAGACGGAGGAGGCCCTGGCCGCTTTTTATAGAAAATGGCAGGGCGAGGCCCTGGTCATGGATAAATGGTTCAGTCTACAGGCCACTATCCCCCTGCCCGGTACTCTGGACAAGGTCAAGGCCTTGACTCGGCATGCCGCCTTCAACATCAAGAATCCCAATAAGGTCCGGGCCCTGATCGGCGCTTTCGCCAGCAACCAGGTGTGCTTTCACGAGCAAAGCGGCGCCGGCTACGAATTTCTGGCTGACCAGATTCTGGCCCTTGACCCCATCAATCCCCACATCGCTGCCCGCCTGGCCGGAAAGTTCGCCCAGTGGCGGCGGCATATTCCGTTACGCCGAGAGTTGATTGAGGGACAGTTGCAGCGGATCATGGCCCAGGCCGGGCTTTCCAAGGGGGTCTATGAGGTGGTGTCCCGCACCCTTTCCTGAAGCAGAGTCCGCCTAATTTGATCTTGAAAAGCACCCGGTTTCGGGTTAAAAGGGCCCTGCAACTTTTAACCAAATCGACCACGGAGAAAACACCTAAATGTATACCGCCGCTGACCTGAGAAAAGGCCTGAAACTTGAGATAGATGGCAACCCCTATATAGTCACCGACTTCCAATTCGCCAAACCGGGCAAGGGCCAGGCCCTCTACCGGACCAAGATGCGCAATATGGTCAACGGCAATATGCTGGAGAGGACCTTCCGCTCCAACGACAAATTCAAAAAGGCCGACCTGGAAGAGCGCGCCATGCAGTTCCTTTACTCCCAGGGCGACGAATTTGTCTTCATGGACAACCAGAGCTACGAGCAGATCACCATCACCCGCGACCACTTAGGTGAGAGTATCAACTTTATGGTCGATAACATGGATGTCCAGGTCCTGCTCTTTCATGGCGCCTCCATTGGCGTTACCCTGCCGACCTCGGTTACCCTGCGGGTGACCAAGGCCGACCCTTGGGCCAAGGGCGATACCTCAGGCAGCGACACCAAACCGGTCACGGTCGAGACGGGGTATGAAGTGCAGGTGCCACCCTTTGTCAATGAAGGCGATCTTATCCAGATCGATACCCGGACTGGTGAGTATATGACCAGGGTCAAGGAATAGCGGCTGGCAAATTATGCCGAGGCATGGCCAGTCCCCATTACTGTATCCGACCGGCGGCACTTGATCGCCTGGCAACCCACTTCCCCTCTTGACTTCTCTTCCCTCCAGACCGATTAACCGTTTATTGATGCTGCAAGAGCGCGCTGCCCTGATCCAGGCTACGCGCTCTTTTTTTATTGCCCAAGGATTTTTAGAGGTCGAGACCCCGATCCGCATCCCGGCCCCGGCCCCGGAGGCCCATATCGAGCCTGAAACGTCCGGGGACTGGTATCTACATACCTCGCCGGAACTCTGCATGAAGAGGCTCTTGGCAGCTGGCTGCACCCGCATATTCCAGATCTGCAAATGCTTTCGCCGCCATGAGCGAGGCCATCGCCACCTGCCGGAGATGACCATGCTGGAGTGGTATCGGACAGGCGCCGACTACCGTGATCTGATGACCGACTGCGAAGGGCTGCTTGCCGCCTTAACTGCAACCGAGGTTCTCGTGGTCGATGAACGGCCCGTCAAGCTCACTCCCCCCTGGCCGCGGCTTACCTTGGCCGCGGCCTTTCAACGCTATGCCCCCATCTCACTAGAGCAGGCCTTGGCAGAAGATTGCTTTGAGGAGGTCCTGGTCCGCGACATCGAGCCCCGGCTTGGCCTGGAGACCCCGGTCTTTCTCTGCGATTACCCGGCCAGCCAAGCCTCCCTGGCCTGTCTACATCCCGACAATCCCGCCGTGGCCCAGCGTTTCGAACTCTATGTCAACGGCGTCGAGCTGGCCAACGGTTTTTCGGAGTTGACCGATGCCGATGAGCAACGGCGGCGCTTCCAGCTTGAACAGGAGATAATTTCCAGCTCAGGACGCCAGCCAGGCCCCATGCCGGAGACATTCCTGGCCGATTTGCCCCGTATGCCTGCCGCCGCCGGTATTGCCTTGGGCATTGATCGTCTGGTCATGCTCTTTGCCGGGGCGACCAGTATCGATCAGGTCGTGGCCTTTACGCCTGAGAGGTTATAATGGCCGCGCTTGAGTTTTAAGCAAGGGCTTTGCTGTTTGCCCTTGTTCCACTTCCCTGTATCCCCCGTCTGAGACATTTTTTTTCTTATCCCCCAGTTCCACAACATTTCTCCTGTTAACCCCACCAGTTGGTTTAGGTTGGCTTGAAGGCTTGCAGGTCTTCGGCCCCTTTGCTTAGCGGCCCGTGACTTTTTGCGCGACTATCTTCCTGTCAACGTCACTCCAGTCTTTCCTACAATGTAGTATTTTTGCCAGGTGATTTTAGTTAAAATAAAATAAAATTAACTATTTAGTTAATAAGTTCAACTCCCATTTTTTTTGTAAATTCACCAAAAAATGTGGTTTTTTACCTTGCAGGGCAAGTCTTTTTGGGGTAGCCTTACAGCAATATTAGTGCTAGATTATAACTAGCTTGTGGGCAAAAATCCTAAAATTTGGGAAAACCACCTCAGGCAAGGGGGCGGATTTCATCAGAGATAACACAGAAAGGATGGGGGGGGGAAAATGAATAAAAAAAAGGCGGCATTGGTGGTCCTTTTGGCATTTATTTTGGGAGGGATGGAGGCCCAGGCATCGGTGTTAGATGCCCCACACAACGAAACGTACGGTATTTCCTGTGGGTCCTGTCACACCTATTCGATGTGGTGGCAGTACTCGCCGGCGGCACAGACGGGCAATTCTGGCTACAACGCCATCGTCAATACGGTCTGCATGGCCTGCCATGACAGCAACGGACCGGCTCCCACCGTGCTGGGCCATAGTGGCGCGGCCATAGGCTCAACCACCTATCATGGTGGGCTATGGGAGGCGGGTTGTACTGTTTGTCACAACCCCCATGCGCAGGAGCAGATCTCCTGGTCGCAGGACAATATCAATCCATATCTGGTGACAGGTACGATCAACAGCGTCACGGTGAACACCCCGGATGCCGGTCAAACCACGATCTCCTATTCCGGCAAGACGGACAATCCCGAGTTGAGCCCATGGCCGGAAACGGTCTGGAGTGACAAAAGTTACGGGAACGCTGGCCGCGGCCTCATCCTGGTGCATGATAAGACCGAGGCCTTCAGCACCTTCTCCGTTATCTCCGCTACCCCGGCCCAGATCGTTATCAGGGGAACCATCACCACTGGGGATATCAACACAACGTCCTGTCCCCAGGCGCCGAAATGCACCGATGCCAATACCTTTGGCCTTCTCTACGGCCAATTCATCCGGAAGAGTATCACAACCCCGAGCAGCGGGGCCCGGTTGGTCAAGTTTCTTGATCCAGAAGGCGGGTTTACCGACACCGTAAACTCTCCCACCACCGGCATCTGCCAGGTCTGTCACACCCAGACCCATTACTGGGACACCAATGGCGGCAACGCCACCCACAACGCAGGCGGCAACTGCGCGACCTGCCACCCGCATAAGGACGGCTTCAAGCCCGGCTTCCCGCCCCATGACGCCTTTGTCGGTGGTCAGGCACAATGCACCGCCTGTCACACGGGCGCCGGCCTGGTGCTTGACATCCATAAGGGTATTTGCGACCATTGTCACACCACTTTGCCGACCCTGGCCCAGCCAGCCGATCGCGCGAATGTTATCGGCATCAGCCGGGGAGACTGCTACACCTGCCACGGTAGCGGCTTTAATCATCCCAACGCCACTCACTCTACGGTGACCGCCGCAACGGACTGCGCCACCTGTCACGGGACAACCAATCTCATCAACGGCGTCCACAAAGGAAACTGCCTGGGCTGCCACGCCAGCACCAGCCAGGTGGTGGTTGACGTCATCGCCAACCGGACTGGCGGCAGTTGCGAAATCTGCCACGGCGTGGGCTATTCCCACCCGACCGCCATCCACTTCAAGGTGACCGTTGCGACGAGTTGTGCTGCTTGTCACGACACCAGCAGTATCATTGATGGCGTCCACAAAGGCAACTGCCTCACCTGCCACGCCAGCACCAGCCAGGTGGTGGTTGACGCCATCGCCAACCGGACTGGCGGCAGTTGCGAAATCTGTCACGGCGTGGGCTATTCTCACCCGACCGCCACTCACTCCAAGGTGACCGCTGCAACGAACTGCGCCTCCTGTCACGGCTCAATCAATCTCATCAACGGCGTCCACAAAGGGAACTGTCTCAACTGTCATACCAGCACCAGACTGGTAGTGTATAACGCCATCAAGGACAAGACCGGCGGCAGCTGCGAAACCTGTCACGGCGAGGGCTATTCCCACCCGACCGCCACCCACTCCATGGTGACCGCCTCGGCGAGTTGTGCCGCCTGCCACGACACCAGCAGTATCATCAACGGCGTCCACAAGGGGAACTGCCTCACCTGCCACACCAGCACCCGCCAGGTGGTAATTGACGCCATCGTAAGCAAGACCGGCGGCAGCTGCGAAACCTGTCACGGCGCAAGCTATGCTCACCCGACCGCCACCCACTCCATGGTGACCGCCACGGCGAACTGCGCCGCCTGTCACGGCTCCACCAATCTCATCGACGGCCTCCACAAAGGTAATTGCCTCAATTGCCACGATAGCACCCGCCAGGTGGTGATTGACGCTATCGTAAGCAAGGCCGGCGGCAGCTGCGAAACCTGCCACGGCGCGGGCTACTCACATCCATTCGCCCTGCACCTCAAGGTCACTGCGGTTGGACAATGCGCTGTCTGTCACGCCGGCGCCAATATGATCACGGACGTCCACGCCGGGAACTGCGCCGATTGCCATACGAGCAGCCGTCCGGCCGTCGTCCAGGCGATCGTCAGCAAGACCGGCGGCACCTGCGTCACCTGCCACACTGACCCCCATGTCAGTGCTGTCGACGATCTCCTGGTCCACAACGTCAGCGGGGTTGTTTGCACGGTCTGTCACTATCCGAATATGACCTACTCACCCCATAACAACCTGGGCACCGTCGCTTTTTGTCAGAGCTGCCATGCCGGCTCAAGTTTTGAAGAGATCGTCGCCATCCACAAGAACAACTGCCTCACCTGTCATCTGACTGGCGACAATACCAAACTCAATGTTATCCTGGCCGGCAGGGTCAATCCCGGCACACTGGCCACCTGCGAAACCTGCCACGGCGCAAGCTACGCCCACCCAAGCGCCACCCACAGCAAGGTGCTGGCGGTGACGGAGTGCGTGGTCTGTCATGCCGGCAGCGACTTCATTTTCGCCACCCACAAGGGCAACTGCCTGGGCTGCCACACCAGTACCCGCGCCGAGGTGCGGAGCGCCATCGACACCCGAAACGGCGGTAACTGTACGGCCTGCCATGTGGCGCCCCATCCCGCCAGCATCAACGTCGGCAACCTCCACTATCAGAATCAGGGAGGTGTGGAGTGCGGTACCTGCCATTTCCCTGACCTGACCTATTCACCCCACAACAACCTCGGCGCCGATGCTGCCTGTTTGAGCTGCCACAGCGGCTCGGACTTCGACGGCATTATGGGTATCCATCTCAACGATTGCCGAAAATGTCATCTGTCAGGGCTGGGCCTCGTCATTGGGGTCCTTGATGCCGGACGCACCAATCCCGGCACCGTGGCCAACTGCCAGAACTGCCATAACGGCCAGGCCGGCGCCGCCCCGCTCCACGGCACCACCAACGCCACAGCCGCCTCGTCACACGACAAATTTGCCGAATCCCCAGCCTGCGGGACCTGCCATCATATCGTCGCTACCGCCGAACAGCGTCTCGCCCTGCATCCGGCCTGCACCACCTGTCACAGCTCGACGAGACGCTCGGTGATAGCGGCCATCGAGAACGGCCGAGTCGGCACTACTGTTAATTGCGAAACCTGCCATAACCTCGCTGAAACCGAGCCATCCGGACACGGTCTGACCCCGGCCGAGGCGGCAGTGGTCCATAATATGTTCGGCGTCACCGCCTCTTGCGCTGACTGTCACCTCATCGGCACCACCGAACAGCGTCTCGCCATGCACCCGGTCTGCACCGCCTGTCATAACAGCACCAACCAGATGGTGATCAACTCCATCAACTCCGGCAAGGCCGGCAACCCGGTCGGCTGCGAGACCTGCCACGCCACCGGCGGCATGATCATCCACGGCACGACCATTGCCACGTCAGCCGCGTCCCACGATATGCTCAACGTCTCAGCCGCCTGCGCGAGCTGCCATGTCACTGGCACTGCGGAACAGAACCTTACCCTCCATAAACTCTGCACCATCTGCCACAGTTCGACAAAGGCAGCGGTGGTCGCGGCCCAGGTGAACGGCCGGGCCGGCATCGCGGTCAACTGCGAGAGCTGCCACAGCGGCGGGCCGGGCAGCGCCCTGACCCACGGCTACACTACCGCCATGGTCGCCCCGTCCCACGACAAGTTCGTCGAATCGGCCAACTGCGCTAGCTGCCATATCGCCGCTATCGCCGCGCAGCGTCTGGACCTGCATGCGGACTGCCTGACCTGCCATACCAGCACCAAACCATCGGTGATCAGTGCCATTACCAGCGGCCGGGCCGGCGCCACCATCACCTGTGATAACTGCCACGACGGTAGCGTGGACGGCGCGCCCGGCCACGGATCCACCCCCGCTTCGGCGGCCGCTGCTCACGACCAGTTCTCCACCTCGACCAACTGCGCAAGCTGCCATGTCATTGGCGCCGCCGAAGAGCGTATCGCTCTGCATGCGGCCTGCTCCACCTGCCACAACTCCTCGAAGTCCGTAGTGATTGCCACCATCGTCAGCGGCCAGGCCGGCACTGCCGTCTCCTGCGAGACTTGCCACACCACCGCAACCGGCGGCGCCAGCATCCACGGCACGACGATTGCCACGGCTGCCGCTTCCCACAATATGCTCATCGCCGCAGCCAGTTGCTCAAGCTGCCACGATATCAACACCGCCGAAAAGAGGCTTACCGTGCATCAGCCCTGCACCACCTGCCATGCCAGCACCAAGTCCTCGGTGATCAGCGCCATCGAGGCCGGGCGGGCCGGCACCACGATCTCCTGCGAAAACTGCCACGACGGCAGCGGCAGCGGCGCCCCTGGCCACGGCATGACTCCGGCCACAGTGGCGGCGGCCCACGACATGTTCGGTGGCACCACCACCTGCTCCACCTGCCACCCCAACGGCTCGGCAGAGCAGCGCCTCTCCCTGCACAAGACCTGCACTAGCTGCCACTCCAGCACGACCCAGGCGGTGATCAACGCTATA
>JANNQL010000143.1:0-34656 GCA_031400755.1 Pseudomonadota bacterium
GCCGCCTGCCCCACCAGCCCTTCGCCGAGTGCCAAGTGATCAGGCGCCTCTCCCCCCGGCAGGGCGTAGCACCCATGCAGGCTCAAGCAGCCAGCCTTATCGTCCATCAGGTAGAGACACCCCGCCTGGCTGTGCAACCGCTCGGCCAGGAAGCCTACCACCGTCGTGGCCAGGGCCTGTAACTCCAGGTTGCCGCGCATGCACTCGCCCAGTTGGTTCTGCCCGGACTTGAGCCAGTTCTCGGCCTCGTTCTCCTGCTCCCGGACGGCCAGGGCCCGGGTCATGCTGCGCAGGGAGAGTCCCAGGGTGTCGTCTGCGGAACGGAGGCGGACCTCTTCCGTATAGTCACCACCGGCAATGGTGCGGGCCTGCCCCACCACCTGGTTGCTGGAGGCAAGAAGGGCGTTGAAGGAGCCCTCCAGCTGGCCGATCTCGTCGGCGTAGAGCACCGGCTGCTCCTGTAGGTCGCGGCCCAGGGCCAGGTCGTGGGCGAGGCCGATCAGGCGCTCCACCGGCACGGTGATACTGCGGATGAGCAGCAGGGCGACGGCAATGGAAAGGAGGAAGGCAAGCCCCGCCATCAGGCCCATGACCCGAATGGCCCGGGCATGCTTCATCTGTGCCTCCTCCATGAAGCGGGTGGCCCGGTCGGTGGCAAAGGTGATCATGGTCTCGGCGGCCAGGGAGGCCGCCTCAGCCTCAGGGATCACCGTCGCCAGTCGAAACTGCCTGGCCTCCTCCTGTTTGCCCTGACGGAGGAGGGACATCATCTGCCGAACGCTGCCCTTCCAGGTCTCATAGTCCATCTGCAGGTGCTGAAAGTCCTCCTTAGGACCAAGGTACCGTTCGCCGGCCAGCCTCAACTTCTTCTGAATGTCCGAATCTAGGGCTGAGATTTGTTCCGTCGCCTTGTCGATGGCCTGGGCATCGCCTGCGAGCAGCATCATGAGATAATCGACCCGCATGGCCTTAAAATCGTTATCAATGTCCCGCACCGTATTGGAAACCGTAAAGGGGTGCTCGTAGACTTGGCGGGCGATGTCGGAGAGGTAGCTGATCTCGAAAATTCCCCAACCACCCACCCCCAGGGTGATAAGCAACATCAACGAGAACCCGCCGATCAGGCGAGAGAGGATGGATATCTTTCTGACCATGGTTAAGTGACCTCGCTCCTTTTTTGTTTCTGCTCCTGGCGGGAAAGAAAAAAGCCGCATTTTCTACAGTCCTCGATTTTCTGGGCAAAGGTGCCCTGGACTTTGCCGGTGCACAGCGTGCCGGCCACCGCCCAGCAAGCCTTGCCGAAATGGGGATAGGCAGGACATTTGACCGAACTGTCCTTGTCGCGGCCGCACTGCATGTATTCCCAGCAAGGCACTGACCCAAGTTCTTCATCTGGCTGACAGGGGAAAAAGAGGCTGGCCGAGAGACCGCCGCCGGCAATATTTTTCAGGCGGATAAAGCCGCCGTGTTCGGTGATGATCTTGCGGCAGATAGCCAGGCCAAGGCCAGTGCCCTTGCCTATTTTCTTGGTGGTGTAAAACGGTTCGAAGATCTTTTCCAGCTTGTCGTCGTCAATGCCGGGACCGCTGTCGCTGATATGGACCGCGACATAACAGGTGTCGTTTTCCTCTGCCTCTTCAGTAGTTACGGTGAGCCGTCCTTCCTTTTCCATGGCGTCTAAGCTGTTAGCCAGCAGATTGAAGATCGCCTGTTTGACATGGTCTTTTTCCTGCATAACCGGCAGCTCCGTGTTGTATCGCTCTTCCACGGTAATCCGGTTTTCGGCGTACATTTCGGAAAATATCCTGACTGCGGCTGAGACCGTCTCGGTCAGGGGGGCCTTCTCAAAATGGAGACGGGGCTCCCAGGAAAAGATGAGGACGTCTTTTAAGATATGCTCCAAGCGGTCGGCCTCATCAACGATAATCGAGGCATACTGCCGCTGCTTGGCGGTGGTGGACTCCTTCTGTAGACGCCTGCCAAAACCGCCTAGGGCGGTAAGCGGGTTGCGTATTTCATGGGCGATATCAGCGGTCATCCGGCCGAGGGCCGCCATTTTCTCGGACTGGATGAGTTTGTCCTGCGTCTCCCTGATCTCTTTGGCCTTCTTGTCAACTTCCTCTTCGAGACTCTGGGTCCACTCTTCCATCCGATGACGGGCGACGCCCAACTCACCGCTCATCTCGTTAAAGGTGCGGCCAAGCTGGCCGATTTCGTCCATTGAGATTGAATTGATCCGGCCGGACAGGTCTCCGGCTGAGACCCTTTTCATGCCATCGGCAAGGGTGTGAATGGGTCGGATGACCAAACGCCAGAGAATAAAACTAAGCGCCGTGGCGATGATTGCCACAATCAGCAGGATATAACCGGAGGTACTCAAGATCTGCTGGTTGATGCACTGTTCGATGGGCATCAAGGAAAGGTCGCTGACCAGGAAGCCAAGCACCGCGTCCTTTGACGAATGGGCGTGACAGGCGGCAGTGGAGCAGCTCGGTTCGTTGGCGATGGTATCTACCAGGCTGAGCAGTTTCTGATCGTCGGCGCCCGACCGGATAGTCCATTTGCGAGCATGCACGGTAGTCTCAGGGGTATAGCTGATTTTTTGATGACAGCTGCTGTTGACACAGATCATCCGGCCCATGTCAGTTTGGCGATTGATCTCTTGGGGATGGGACGATTGGATTATGACGCCGTTGGCATTGAGTATACGGACTGAGTCTACTACTTTCGAGGTACCAAGGGCCGCGACCACTTCCTGAATCTCATCCCGATCACCCTCAAGCATGTCATGGTGCAGACTTTTTCTGGTCAAATCAGAGAAGGTGATAACTCTCAAGAGCGCGTCTTCCATCAGCGCCCGACGCTGGTCGAAGATGGCCTTCAGCCAGATCAGTCCGCTGCCAAGCAACACGAAAATGCTGATCGTGATTACCAGTTTGGCGGTGAGAGAGCTGTTTTTGCGACGTAGTGAAAGCTGCATACTCTTCGAAGATGCTCCTTTGCGGTTGTCTTTTCCGTCGTGTCTACTCCAAGCCTATGAGCTCTTCTACGGCATCGGGTTGTGTACTCATACAAAAAACTTCTGCTCTTGTTCGTAATGGAGTTTTGTTACCTCATACTGCAACAAGGCATCAGCCTGAACTTTCGCGTCGTCAAAAAGCGCTACATTGGCACCGTTACTGATGGAACTCTTGAAGACAACCCCGTCATATCCGCAATTCTTTATGAATTCGCAAAGATATTGTGTCGGAAGGTATTCCAGGTCGGCAACTCGGGGCAGAATCGGTTTTGCAAGTTCGCTTTCAAGATGACACAGAAAGGGAAGATCGTTTCTCAATGCAGGCAAATCACTTTCATCATAGACTCTAAACGGGGAAATAGTCTGACGCGGATGCATCAAATTCAACAATCGTAACGGTCCCGCCACACGTAACTGAGCAACGGAAAGCCGATCTCCAGGGTGAGGGCGGGTTTCCGCGATCGCAGTCTCGGGAGTAGACGCCACATACAAATAGGGAATGCCCACCGGATTTGCCCTGCCGTTTTTTGCTTGCGGTGCTGGTGGTCGCCCCATTTCCGCTACGGAAATGGCAGTATCGTCCGATTGAATTCTGGCTCGGTATAGTCGGTTGTCAAATTCCTCTGCACTCATAGACAGATAATTGTCGAAAAGTTCTTTCAATCTATCCAGGTCCAATTCGTGGTGGAAGAAAAACCTATTCTTCCACATAATTTCGTCACGAAATGTCGCCCATTTTTCTACAGCGTCTAACTCCGGGATATTTCTTGGCAGGTGCCTCTTTCGAACAATCTCGCCGTCATTTAAAATCTCTCCCAGTAGAGTTTGCGCCCGGACAGAATCAAGCGTTGAGAAAATCTGCCAATCCTCTTGTAACCATGCCACCAATAGCTTTGCCCCTGCTCCGGCATCTTCAGCATAAATGGAAATGACCGATTGAAAATAATCCTGAAGCTCTGTGGGGGACACCAGTGCGGTGTGGTCGGATGTACAGAAACTGCATGCCCCGGTCTGCCGAGAGATTTTTGGGATATGGTGGTCGAGGAAGGAGTCTCCAAAGCAATTGGCGCAACAATCCATTCAAGCCTCCTTGTGCAGGAGGTGCGCCATCAATTCCAAGTGGTGCTGCATGGAGAGTTTCTTCACATAACCCAATCCTGGAAAGTGCTGATCTCGGTAAAGCTGCAAGTACTCCGTTACGGCGGTAGTTTGTAGTATCGGGGAGCCCCCTTTCTCTACATCTCTAGCCAGTTTTTTTAGTGCTTCCAAAAACTTGCCAGCCGGGTCTTTGGTTGTGTCAACCTGAATGGACACATAATGCTTGATTGCTATAGCATTGTCTGCGTCAGGGTCTGCATAGGTCAGATGAATCGCAATCGCATAGGCAGGTCCTCCCCCTTCCCTGAATTCACCGCCGACCATCAAAAAATCACCAAACCCATTGAACCCCATCTCTTCATTGTAAGTCAGATACAACTCGGAAAACGGTTCTGTAGGCGGATACTCCCGATTGATACGACTAGTGAATCCATCTTCGATAAGAACACGCGGCACCCCTCTAAAATGCTTACGATAAAGGGTTGAACTGTGCTGGCCAACAAAAATATGTTCGGTAATATTTGGCGTTGTCCCAGCAATAATGGCAGCGAGCCCTTTACCCTCGGAAAAACCCCAATGGATAACCGCAATCGGAACATGATGTTGACCGAAGAAGGTTTCTGCTGTACTTAGCGAATCATTTGCCGTTAGGCAGAGCCCGGCAGAACAGTTCCTGTATCCCAGCAGCGGACCATCAAAGACTTCCTGCCACAGGGCAGAACTGTCCGTTTTCAACTCTCCTACACTGGGGTTCGCAACCAGGATGAAGCGGCAGTCGTTTTTTGTCAACTCGTCCAAAGCGCGCTTCAACGCAGGAAAATTTCCCTTGACCGGCTCGATAATCGGCACAAATCCCCAAGTTGCAATCCGCGGCGCCATCTCGCGTAGCATGACCAACTCAAACTGTTTACCACGAATAAACGGGTAATACATTCCTTCCTCCTGTGGAATAAAAATCACATGAATGTTGAGCCAATCCCTTGATGCAATAGCCCGAGAAAACGGTTGCGGTCTTCGTTAGTCAAGCGGATGGACAGAGATGCTGCTTTGAGACTCGCCGGCACTTCCATAATGAAGTCGACCAGACGTCGCGTCTGCTTGCGTTTTTTCAGCATTTCTACCATGCTGTCATGTGCCGTCTCCGGTGACAAACGGCCAAACAATTTCTTTGCCTCTCCATAAATCTGTGTGTTTGGCAAGTGGCTTAACGAAACGCCAAACTCCTTCTTGATAATTCCCAGATACTCCTGACGTTGCAACGAATTAAAAATAACGATCGGATCGACGTGGGTCTTGTTGCTAATCGCCTCGCGTCGACACCCGTGCATTTTGAATTGATACTTGCCCTCGGCTAAAACCCTGATTCCCACTTCCGGTGGAATTCGCGCCTCAACCGCCGTAAAAAGCCGTTCGGTGGTGATGACCGTAATGAAATCGAACATCTTGCGGTAGGCGGCAAGCTGCCGGTCCAACCGCTCGAAACTGTCCATCTCGGACTTGATTTCATAGACATGGGAGGTGCCGTTTAACACGACCGCGTCGGCTTTGCAGTCGTCGGCGCAAAATTCGGTGAGCATGAAGGCTGTGTTGAGATTATGTTTCCCCAACAGAATCTTTTCCGCGATGGCGTTCTTGTAGATGTATTCGTGCCGGTATTCACGGATCAGGCGCTGGAAAATGGCATCGTAGAATTCTCCCAGCGGCGTAGTTGCGCCATATTGTTCAATAAGATGATGCTTCCACAGACGGCCAGCGGTGGCGGAATGCCCGGTATGCGCCAGTTCCCGCAGGACACCGGAAGAAAAAAAGCGGGCCATCACGGGGCCTAGAGATGATTCTGCATGGTTTCGCTGCTTATCTGTCACGTGATTCCTCATTAATTTTTGAAACAGACCGGCAAATCCACCACCTCACCAAATTAGAGGGTCAGCCGGGGTGCCCCGTGCCGTGCCTCACGAGCCTCCTTAAAAGTTTCTGCACTGCCGGGGGGAGAACTCACACGACTTTTACATATCCGGAGTATGTGACTCTTCGCTCATATAATGGGTAAGGGGGCCGATTTTCCCATGACTCATCCATACTCGACCTTCAAATAAAAACATACGGTGCAGGTTCCAATGATTGTAAATCAATAGCCGAGCCCCTCATAAAAATCAATCTCTTTCCTGTGCTATTGGCTGGAAGGTGCACACGCCCAGATGAAACGGCAGCTTGACAATTTCTGGCAGGAAGAGACTGCCGGGGCAGACGGCTTTGGCCGGTAGCCGAGACCTTTCACGCCAGGTGTCTCGTATCTTCCCAAGCCGCCATTTAACACTTATTTATTATCCCTCTTGACTTGAGGCCGGGCACGATTATACGATAAATGTTGATGGTGCAAGCCAGCTCGGGCTGGAAACGAGCGGGGCTGACTAGACCCTTCGACTCCGCTCAGGGGGCGTACCGGCGTCGGTCCCTGAGCGGGAAGGTGTACCCTGAGCAGGAAGGCGGTCCCTTAAGCGAAGTCGAAGGGCCGTTGCCGCTTGGGGCGAGATGATTGGCTAATAGGTTAAAGCCACGCGACAAAAAAGGCATCGACAACAGATGAAAATGGCGCCCACGATATCCGCAAACATTGAGGCGGCCTGGGACCTTGAAACGCGCCACTTCTCCCCAGATGAAGTGCAAGTCGTCTTCAGCGGGCGTTGGTGCACTGACCAGGACCTGCCCTCTTCTGAAGTCCTGCACCCCGAATTGAGCGCCGACCTGCGCCGTCTCTCGTACCGCGCGGCTGACCTCAAGGCTTGGGATTCCGGTTTCTTGGCCTTTCTGGCCGCCCTGCAAAAGTTTTGCAATGGTCGCGGCATCGTGGTTGATCAAAGCGGCCTGCCGGCAGGGGTTCGACACCTCTTGACCATGTCGTTTGCCGTGCCCGAGCAAAAGGTGAGCGGGCGCCGGGGCGGCAGGCAGTCCCTGTTCTTTCAGGTGGGCACGGAGACCATCGAATTTTTCCATGGGCTGCCCGAGATGCTCAATTTCCTGGGCGAGGTCACCTTGTCTTTTGGCCGGCTGCTGACCGGCCGCGCCCAGTTCCGCATGAGTGATTTGTGGCTGGAGGTGGAGGAGGTCGGCCCCAGGGCACTGGCCATCGTCTCGGTGATCTGCTTTCTGGTCGGGCTTATCCTCGCCTATCTGGGGGCCGATCAGTTGCGCATGGTCGGGGCGCAGCTCTTTATTGCCGATCTGGTGGCCATCGGCATGGTGCGCGAGATGGGAGCGCTGATGACCGGCATTATCATCGCCGGCCGCACCGGCGCCGCCTTTGCCGCCCAACTCGGCACCATGCAGGTCAACGAAGAGATTGACGCCTTCAGGACCTTGGGCATCTCGCCGATTGATTTTCTGGTCTTGCCGCGCATCCTCGCCCTCATGCTGATGGTGCCGCTCCTGACCCTCTACGCCGGCTTCATCGGCATGCTGGCCGGGCTTTTGGTCTCGATCACCATTTTCGATATCGGTGTCTTTGAGTATTACACCGAGACCTTGCGGGCGCTTGAACTGAAGCATTTCCTGGTAGGGCTTTCCAAGGGCAGCGTCTATGGCGCCATGGTCGCTTATTCCGGCTGTCTGCGCGGCATGCAGTGCGGCCGTAGCGCCGAGGCGGTGGGCGAGGCGGCGACCTCGGCGGTGGTGACCGGCATCCTGCTCATCACCATCACCGCCTCGCTCTTGACCATTATCTACTATCAGTTGGGGATTTAAGCATGGCCGACGAGCCCCACATCAAAATTCACAATCTGACCATGGGCTATGGCGATTTCGTGGTGCAACACGATTTGAATTGCGTCATCAACAAGGGGGACATCTTCGTTATCATGGGGGGCAACGGTTGCGGCAAGACCACCTTGATGCGGGCCCTGGTCGGCCTGCAACGACCGGCGGCGGGCACGGTCTTCTACAGCGGCGAAGACTTCTGGAACGTGCCCCAGGAGGACCAGGAACGCTTGAAGCGCCGCCTGGGCATCATGTTCCAGGGCGGCGCCCTGTGGAGTTCGATGACGCTCGCCGAAAACGTGGCCTTGCCCTTGCACGAATACACCGACCTGCCGCCACACCGGATAGACGAGCTCGTCTCCTTTAAACTGGCCCTCGTCGGTCTGGCCGGGTTTGAGGAGTTCTACCCGGTGGAACTCAGTGGCGGCATGAAGAAAAGGGCCGGCCTGGCCCGGGCCATGGCCCTCGACCCGGAGTTTCTGATTATCGACGAACCCTCCTCCGGGCTCGATCCCCTGACCGCCCGCCGCTTGGACGATTTGATCCTCGAACTGCGCGACAGCTTAGGCACAACAATAGTCGTCGTCACCCACGAGCTGGCCAGCATATTAAATATCGGCAGCAACTCAGTCTATCTCGATACTGAGACCCGCACCATGATCGCTACCGGCAATCCGAGAGAAGCGCTCAAGTCCGGCGATGCCAAGGTGCGTCACTTTTTGACCAGGGGGGAAGCATGAGCAAACGCGCCAATCCAACCTTCATCGGCATCTTTGTCCTTGGCGCAGTCACCCTAGGGATCGTTACTGTCCTGCTCCTGGGCGGCGGCCGCTGGTTTCGCCAGCACCGTCAGCACATCATGTATTTCGAAGGGGCGGCGCAGGGCCTGCAAGTCGGGGCGCCGGTGGTCTTGTTAGGGGTGACGGTGGGCACTGTCAAGCGTATCCAGCTTGGGCTCGACAAAGAGACCAAGCGTTTTCTGGTGCCGGTCACCATCGAGGTCGAGTCCTCTGCCGTCCAGTCGCACAGTGGTGAGCAGATCGACTTGCAGGATCGCCAGACCATCAAACAACTGGTGGAGCGCGGCCTGCGGGCCAGGCTTCGCATGCAGAGTCTCCTGACCGGCCAGCTCTACGTCGATCTTAATTTTTACCCCGGCAAATCCGCCAAGTTTTTTGCGACAGATGCGGAGCTGAGCGAGATACCGACCATCCCGACCACCACCGAAGAAATCTCCTCGAAACTGGAAGGGTTCCCCATGGAAAAATTCTTGAACGACCTGGCGGCCATCGGCGAGTCAGTCAACCAGCTCCTCGCCTCGGAATCGACAAAAGGGCTGCCCATACTGCTTGAAACGACCCTGCAAAACCTGCAATCGCTGACCGCCAAGATTGATGCGTCAGGCACCCCCATCCTCGACGAGGTGCAAACTGACCTCGTCACATTACACAAGACCTTGACCACCGTGCAGACCGCAGCGCGCCAAATTGAAGGGGCGGCGGCAGAAGTGAAGACCGCTGCCGCCAATGTCGGGGTACTGGCGAATGCGGACTCGGAAATGTTCAGGAATGTGAGCCAGGCAAGTCGGGAACTGGCCTCTGCCGCCCAGGCCATCCACGACTTGACTGCAGAAGAATCTCCCACCACTCAACATCTTAATACAGCGTTGCAGGAGGTTTCCAGGGCCGCCCGGGCCTTGCGCCTGCTGTCAGAGACCCTTGAGCAGCAACCGGAAGCAATCCTCAGGGGCAAACGTAGCGAGGCAGAACAATGAACCATAACCATTGCCGCCAAATAGTCGTCCGCCTTTTCCTGGTCTTGACCGGGGCCGTCCTGCTGACGGGCTGCGCCAGGTCAATGCCGGCCCAATACTATCAGCTTGCAGCACTGGGCGAAGATCGAACCCGCGCCGAATTTGCCGTGCCGAGTGAGGCAACCATCGGTCTTGGCCCAGTGCGGCTGCCGGAATACCTGGACCGGCCGCAGATCGTCAGCAGGGGTTCAGCCAACCGATTGAGCCTGTCGGACAGAGACCGGTGGGCCGAACCATTGACCGAAAACCTGCCACGGGTCCTCGCTGAAGACCTCTCTCTGCTGCTCGGCACGGATCGCATCCTGCTTCACCCCTGGGGCCGCGACCGCATAGTCGACTGCCAGATCACCGTTGAGGTGCTGCAATTCGAAGGCGGCGAAGGCGGCACGGTGAGTCTGATCGCCCGCTGGGCTGTCATCGGCAAAGATGGCCAGATTCTCCTGCCGGAGAGACGAAGTAGCTTCACCCTGACCGCACCTGCCCCGGACCAGGAAGCTATGGTTGTCGCCTTAAGCCAGGGCCTCTCGCGTCTAGCCCAGGAAATTGCCGCCGCCCTGCCTGCACTGCTGGGGCGTTAATCCTCTCCTACCAGCACTCTTTTCCTCAACAAAAGTTCCCTTCGACTCCGCTCAGGGAACGGTCGGACGTTCATCGTTCCCTGAGCGGAGTCGAAGGGAACAGTGCCGAATAGACTCTTTGGAGGCCCCGTCAACAATTGGCTGACAATCCTTAAAGGTGCCACGTTATTTTAAGACTTTTTAAGCGGACTTTGAGAACAGGGGGTGGGTCACGCCCTGGCTGATCAGAAAATTCACGACTTTGGCGGAATCGTAGAACATCCTGACCTTCCATGGATTGCGGTTTTCGGCATTGAACACCCGGTCGTCGAGCGTATCCATGAACTGCAAAAGTTCATCCAGCTCTTCTTCGGAAAAATCGAGGATGGGGGCTGCGTTCTGGACGTCTCCGCCGCTTGCGTCTGTCAACCGGGAGACGATTCTTTCTGCGGCCTTATAGTACGCCTTGCCGACCGGCAGGGTAAAAAAACGCGGGACATTCAACAGGTGGTTCGACAACTCCCGGGCCTCGGGTAGGTCGCCTAGGTGATTGAGGCTGACGCCAAGTTTTTCGTGGCAGATGGACAGGAGGTTATTGACCAGCGTATGGGTGCGGCCCGCCGGTGCCCGGTTGATGACAAGTGCGGGGCGGAAGGACTGTTCGATCTCGTTGATCAGCGGCAGCAATTCAGGCGCTGAGGCCTCGAGCGTTTTCCTGAACCAGTCAACGGAAAAATTGCCTTCGCTGTCATCCTGTTTCATCCCGGCATTGATCATTGCCGCCACAGCGGGATTACTACGGAAGATATTCTGCATCTTCCTAAACAGCGCCCCCTTGATGAAACTGTAGGCGTTCATGACGGCGCCCGGCTCAGGCGCGGTGATCACCACACCCCAGTCGGAGATGCCGAAAAAATCAAGCGTGTTGAACTGCACGCCCGCCCCGAGGTCGATGATGACATAGTCCGCCGCTAGCGCCTTCAAATGGCGCATGAGCTTGAGCTTCATCCAATGGGGCGGGCTGGTGGCCCCGGGAGCGAAGCCGGTCCCGCAGATAAGGCCCAGGTTTTTTACAGAGGTTTCAACGATAAGCTGGTCGAGGGAAGAGACCTTGTTCAGGATGAAGTCGGCAATCGTCTTTGTTGTGCCCCGGATGCCGAGGTAGGTTTGCAGGTTCGCCGCGCCGAGATCCAGGTCAACGAGTACCACGCGGTGTCCGGCGCGCACCAGGACAGTGCCGAGGACACAGGAGAGGACGCTCTTGCCGACCCCTCCCTTGCCGCCACCCACCGATATAATCTTCCGTGATGTTCCGGTTGGCTTCATAGTGATATGATAGCAGACAACCGGACCGGTGTAAAGCGTACCAGGAAATCGTTTGGTTGTGAATCTTTATGACAAGCCGCCTTTCTCGATCAGATGCTCCAGTGGGAAAACTTCCTGGTCCGAGGCGAATTTAAGGTCATGCGCGATAGGCAACGCCGATTGACTGCGTTATGCCGATTATGAGGGCACCTCATCCTCCTTATTCTAACTTTGCCGGTCTGCCACGACAGGGAAGCCCGAAGGTGAAAAATAGGGCTGATTCTCTCCAGGTCCATCCATAACCAACTTTTTCAACCGCCAGACGCAACTTGCAATGATGTTTAAATCATAGCACAAAACCGTGCTTTAAAAAAATAAACCGCCAAGGAAAAATTTACTGCTATCCAGGCTCAATACTAGATTATGGCACATATCGGGGCATCCATGGCAATTCTGGCAAGGTCCGTCTTATTGAATTTCACCACAAAAGCCTTCGTTCCGAGCGGAACTCCATCTTCCGGCCCGTGATCGGGTCATGAAACCTAAGGGCCTGGGCGACCAGCTGCAGCGGCTTGCCGAAATCGTCATCACCTTCGGGCAGCAGGTCAGGGTAATAACGGTCGTTCACAATCCCAAAACCCAGGCCGCTCAGGTGGAGCCGCAGTTGATGCTTTTTGCCGGTGACCGGGGTCAATTGGAAACGAGCGCTGGCCCCTCTGACTTCCAGGAGCTTAATTTCGGTGCGGGCGTTGCTGGCCCCGGCAACGGTCTTCATCCTGAACCAGGGAGTACCTCGTTCGATCCTGTTTTCCACCAGCCATTGTCTCTGCGGCTGGGCTTGTCGGTATTGGCCAATGGCCTGGTAGGTCTTCTCTACTCTGCCATGCATGAAAAGGTCGTGGTAGAGGCCCCGGTTTTCCTTCTTGACTGAGAACAAGACCAGGCCCGCGGTCTCGCGGTCGATCCGGTTGATCGGCACCAGCTCCGGGTTGCCGGTTTTCTGTTGCAGGCGGTTCAGCAGACATTCGTTGATATAGGGACCGCCGGGGATTACCGGCAGAAAATGCGGCTTGCAGGCCACCAGGATCTCATCGTTTTGAAAGGGGATGGTCTCCGTAAAGGGAATAAGCGGTTCCTGCTCTATTTCTCTGAAATAATGAAGCCGCTGGCGTGGGGCATAGGCCGTCTGGGCGCCGATCAGCACGCCATCGTCGTTTAAGACCTTCCCTTGATCAAGGCGCTGCTGCCAGGTCGCGCCCGATACCTGTGGGAATCGGGCCATCAAAAAGGCGAGGATGGAGGGGTAGGGTTTCTCGGCCTCCGGCATGGTGACGGTGGAGGCAGAGCTGGCAATCGTCATGGCCTTAAGTCTTCTTATGTTTGTTCAACTTTGCAATCACGATGGCGCTAATCAAGTCTTCCAGAAAATACATGGATTCCGGGTCGCGCTTCGCTTGCCCGGAATGACGTCTCGGTTGCATATTGGAATTAGAGGGATGGACAGAATGGCCTGCCGGAATGGTTGGGCCGTACTTTCATCCCTCGGGATTCAGCCGCATGACAAGCCGTTGCAGCCGCGACTCGGCGGCTCTGATGTCGGCCAGACTGGCAAAGGCCCGCACCCGGTCGGCATCGGCCGGATCAAAACCGCCGACCAGCGGATGGCGGCCCAGTTGGGCGCGGATAAAGGTCCGGTCCAGGCGGTCGTCCGGTTCGTCGGAGCGTTCCATCTCCGGCAGCTCGTACCAAGCCCGGACCTGGGGCAGACGCAGGGCCTCTTTGACCTCGGCCTGGAGTTTCACGGTCGCGGCATAGCCGTGCCGGAAGAGATCGCGGATGCTCCACTCCTTCATGAGGCCGACCGCCAGGCTGGCGTCAAAGGTATGGTCTGCCGGCTGGCCATCTGGGGCATCGACTTTGGCGAGCAGGGTCTCCAGGCCTAGCGATATCGTATCCCGCACCCGCATGGCAATGTCTGCCACGTACTCGATGTCTCTCGGCGTCTCGCCGTAAGCGATGACGGCCGTGTTAATGGTCCAGATGAGTTCCTGCTCCAGCCGGCCCAGATATGACTTGTCGGTGATCAGGGCCAGGGCCTGCACCAGCAGGTTGGACTCGCCCAGCAGTTGGGCGTAGAGGGCCGGCAAGCGCGTCACCGCACACTCCTCCGGCGTAAGTGGACGATGGGGCGGCTGCTTACGGGGGCTGGTGAAGAGGACGGTGGCCTCGTCCGGCGCCACAAAGCCCAACTCGTGCATGCGGCCGCTCCTGACCCGCAGGGCCTCTTCCTCTATCTGGCTCGGCATCTCCCAGCGCACGGCGGAGATGAGATGCTCTGCCTCATCGGCATCGTGCTGGTAGAGCGCCCCCACCAGGCCCAACGGGTTGACCGGCATTGACTCTTCGTCCTTGATCTCCAGGAGATAGCGGGAGTCCGGGGTCTTGGCCCGGATTTTTTCCTCAAGATCATCCTCGGGGTCGGGGATTTGGTCGTCTTCAAAGGAGTAGACCACGAGCGTCTGGGCCAGGAAGAGGATCTGTACCTCGCTGTCCAAGGCAAAAAAGGTCCGGGCCAAGGCGGTGGCGCCCTCATCGGCAAAGGTCGCCAGCCATTCAGCCAAGGCGGTCGTTTGAAAATCGTTGCGATGCCAGCAGGTGAGATCGATGCAGGCCTGCATCTGTTCCTTTGTCAAGTGCAGGAGGAGGGGGCGGGCCTGATCGAGCCCCAACTCCCGTGCTATAAAGTAGGCCTCCAACGGTTCGAGGGCGGCGACTGCGGCGGCCTGATCCACGGCTTCAAGGAGTCTTGCGCCCCGACGGGCCAGGGCGCGGGTAAGGTCGGCCCGAAAGCGGGTAAGTTCGGTTATCTTGTTCGGCATTGTGTTCTCTAGTTGGGGATAAGTACGATGGGAAGGGCAAGGCATACCGTACTCACTATTCATGGTATGTCAACCAATTAGAATGTCAGAGACTGGCGGTGCGAAAAGGCTTGGTAGACGATGACAAAGCAGATGCGGTATCCTGTGATCGCTTACCCGAAAACTGTTCAGCGGTAGTGGTGGACCAACACCCGATACAATGTTTCCAAGGTCAGGAAGAGCCCGTAGCCGCCCAGCAACCAGGGCCAAGGTCCGGCGGGGTGCGGCGCGACGCGTGGCGCCGCTGCCGGCAGCATTGCCCGCCGCGGCCAGAGACCGGCGAAGATCAGTAAAAGCAGCGGCAGAAAGGGGGCAAAATAGCGCCCCTGCATACCAGGCAGATTTGAGTCGCCCACCGGGGCCCACCACAGATACATGAGCGTCAGGACAAAGCCCAGCGAGGTGATGAGAATAAAGACAGACCAGCCCCTGATAAATGGGGTAAGCCGCTCCCGGCAGTCGTCAGCGGTCAGGACCACGATGGCGAGCACCAAGGCATGGGTCAGGACCAGCCAGTTCGCGGCGGGGATATCGAGCCAGCCGAGAGTGCCGATCATTTCATGGAGGTACCGGTAGCCGTATTCGGCAAGATCACGGCCTAGCACTAACAGGTACTGCAGGGGGTGGACCAGTATCCAGCGCAGCTGCCCAATGGCGTCGCAACCGTCCTTCATGGGTTCGTAATTTTCGCGCATGACGGTAGCGGCCCACCATACGGCCGTGACCCAGCCGAGGACCGGCAGCCAGTAGCGCGCCAGGCGGGCGTCACCAGGCCGGGAAAAACGGTCCCTGGGTATCACAATGTGTAATAATGGCAGAATCAAATATGCCTGCTTGCAGAGACAGAGAACAACGGTTACAATGCCCAGCCGAAAAAGGTCAACAGCCCGCACCTTCCTCCCCGGTTCGCAGGCCAGCTCCATCACTAGCGCCACATGCAGCATGGCGAGTGCGTTGATGAAACCGTCCGCCGACATGCCGGCCCGCTGGAAGGCGATGACCGGGGTCATGGCCATGAGGAACAAGGCCCATTTGCCGAAGGGCGCCCGCCGGATGGCGTACCAGGTGAGGGTGAGCGCCAGGCACAGGCCCCCCAGCCTTCCCAGGTACATGAGCAGCAGCGGCGAATCCGTGACCAGACGACCCAGGGCGATGGCCGTGGTCATGCCCAGGTAGGGTACGGGCGCATAAAGCACGGTGGGAAAGATTACATAACTCACATCCGGCACATCAATGCGCAGGGCGGCCAGGCCGCGGAGAAACTCCACCGTCTCCTGCCAGGGCACGGGTTGCCGGGTGGGGATACCGAAGAAGGACTCGATCTCCCAGTTGAAGCGTTGTAGATTCGCAGGCAAGTAGTCGCCCAGACCGCTGCCCAAGAGCTTACCCTCGGCGAGCTGCCAGGCCCGGAAGAAATGGCCCCACTCATCCGCGACCTGATAGGGCGGCAACAGGAAGACCAGCACGAGGCCCGAGACGAGGCCCAGGAGCAGCAACAGATTTGCCGGGTCCTGACCCCACCGGACAATTGGCCCAGCGTTTCGTTGCATGTATTTTATTAACCACATAACCTAAAAGCGTATCCCCTGTCGAATGAAGAACACCATGAGAAAACAGCACCATCCCGTCATCGAAACTTCTGCCAGCGTTTTAACCTGCCCCCTGACCGCACCCATGGCCGGCATAAAAGGCGCAGACTCCGCTTTCCGCCCCGGCTCTCCGAAGCCGAAAGTCTCCGGCAGCCACCACAAAGTCCAGCGGGATGAACACCTCCATGCCACCATCTGTCATTTCGACGAACTCTCCGCCCAGTACGACCATTATGCCCTGAAACGGCAGGACTACCTGAGCGCCGTGGACCGCATCATCCTCAAACAGATCGGCCGCCGCAGCCCCTGTTCCTATCTGGATGTAGGCTGCGGCACTGGCCGCCTGCTCACCAAGATCCAGCATGCCTGGCCAGCAAGTCGCGGGTTCGGTATTGATATCTCCCCGCAGATGGTGGAAGCCTGCCACGCCAAGGGCCTGGACGTGGCCCAGGCAGATTTTTTCGCCTTCGAGCCCCCCAAGCCCTTCGATGTGGTCTTTCTCGAATTCAACGTCTTCGGCTACCTCATCGTCCAGAACGGCCTGGCCGAAAGCATCGCCCACCTGCGCCGCCTGGTCGGTGACCAGGGCTGCATCGTCTTCGATATTTTAAACCCCCTCTGCCTCACCTATGACCGCCTACGCCAGTCGCTGCCTACCGCATTCGAGCGCTGCTGCAACCTGCTGGTCAAGGGTGGCGAGAGCCAGTTCACCTACACGGTGGGCAGCAACCCCATTACCATGGGGCTCGCCTGGTCGGGCAAGATCGAAGGCGCCTTCCGGGAGGCGGGCTACAAGGTGCATCGGCACGCCATCAAGTATGCCGATCACCGCTGGCTGAAACCCCTGCCGCGTCTCTTCACCTCACAGTTCCTGTTTGTCGTCTCGCGGTAGGAGCCAGCCTGGTTTCAGCCCCGGCAGCCGGGTGAGCCGCCAGGCGCAGTAGTGCACCCATGGTTCGATGATCTGCCAGATATTGCCGAGATTGATGTAGGAGTAGTTGCGCAACTCCGGATACTGGATCTCAACGGCTATCGGCCGGTAGCTGGCGCCGTTATGCAGGAGCCAGATGGTGATGATGTGCTCGAACTGGTAGCCGAAGTGCCGGCTCATGGTGTTTAAGCGGTTGTTCCAGGCCGCCATCTTCACCATCCGCGGCCCGCAGGTGATGTCGGTGACATCAAAACCGGTAATCAGCCTAAAGAGCGTCGAAAACGGGCGGATGAGCGCCCGCCGCTGCCAGGGGGTCTGGGTGGCGTCCTCCTGCCTGAGAAACCGGCTGCCCATGATATAGTCGTAGTCCCCTTCCTCCGCCAGCTGGATGATCTTCACGATCTCCCGCGCCCGCACCTTGTAGCTTCCTTCCTGAAAGACGAAGTGGGTCTTGCCGTGCTGCCGGCAGTATTCGAGCATGGCGGCGAAGGCCGCGCCCACCCCCTGGTTCTTTTTGTTCTGGATGACGGTGATCCGGTCGCCGAAGGAGGCAAGGATTTCGCCCGTGCGGTCGGTGGAGCCGTCATCGATGATGAGGAGCTCATAGTCGATGCCGAGCAACGGCAGCTCCTGGAGGTGGTCATCCACCACCAGCCTTGCCACATTCTCTTCGTTATACATCGGCGCGGCGACTAGATAGCGCCGGTTTTCCTTTACGGTCATTTGGTTCCTGTTTTTTAAAATAGGGTAAGGTGATAGGTCTCTGTTTTTTTTGCGGTCTCGGCAAGACGATCAAAACGCCGGGTCATAAATCGACCAATTAGACGATTTACTACAGCTCTTGATTGGGGACGCTTTTTACACGATAAGTTTCAACGTATCAATCCAAAGATTCTGTTCTGCTACTTCCTGGCCAACCATGCCTGGCTCAAACCCAATTCATTTGTTGCCCAACAACATACCATGCAATAATTCATATAATCGGAAGGGCGTTCCCAATTAGCTTGATTTTTCCTGTTGGAGCGTGCCCCGCCAGTGACCATTCAAACCCAACCCGCGTTCCAAAAAGAATAATCACCGATGCGCTGCACCAAGCCCGCCCGTACCGGATTGGCTATCACATAGCGGGCCACGTCCCGCAGCTCCTCATCCGACCGAAGCGCATGATCATGGTACGCCGACTCCCACAGCGCACCCCTTCTCGCCAACACTCGATTGGCTAAACGCACGCTGGCGGACTTAATGCGATTCACCACCGTACCCAGAGCATCTTGTTCGCCCAATTGCAGAAGCCAATGGGCGTGATCCGGCATCAGCACCCAGGCCAGCATGCGGGCATCGCCCAGAATAGCGCCATCCTCAAAGCAACGTGCAGCCGCGCAAGCCGCATGAAAATCAGCAAAAAAACATTGCCGCCCAATCGTAACGCTCGTCAGCAAATAGGCATGATGGGCGAGCGACACCCGCCCGCAGCGTAACGCTCGCTGCCCAGGTTTATCTCGCTGTAGGAGCGGGCCAGGCCCGCGATCATTGCTATTCGAAACCACAGTTAAAGCGGGCATGGCCCGCTCCTACCTTGATGCCGAGGCCCCGCTTGATCCGATTTATCACGGCAGCCAGACAATTGAAAGAGCGATATATTGTTGCTCCAGGCGGTCGAGCACCTGATCGCGGTTGTTCTTTGGCTGGTTGAGGATGAGGACAAAGGGGTCGAGGGTGGGGCCGTTCTCAAAATACCCGGCATAGGCGTACACCCCGGCCAGGGTTCCGGATTTGAGCAAGCGTCCGCGTGCACTGGGCAGGAGATGGGCGTATGGCGAAAATGCATCGAGCAGGTGGAGCATGGCCGTCGGGGTGATCAAATTTTCACGTGAGAGGCCGGAGCCTTCCCTGACCTGGAAGTCTCCCTTGGCGAGGCCGCTGTCCAGCAGGAAAGCAGAGAGGGCCTTCTCGCCCTTTTCCCAAGTGGCCGGGGCGCCGTATGCTTTAGCGCCGCAAGCCAGGAAGAGCTGGTTGGCGATGAAGTTGTTCGAGTAGCGCAGCATGTCTCTGACTATCTCGGTAAGAGCGGTTGGCGAGGTGTGGCGATAGACTGCTTGTGCCCCGTCCGGGACCGGGCCAGACCTGATCGCCCCGGTGATTGCCACACCCTGCTTGCGCAGAAAGGCGTCAAACAGTTCGCCCACATAGCGGCGGCTGCGGGCGCTGTCCTGAGAGAGATTGACGCGATGGACCCCCGGCGGCAGTTTGGCGGTCATGGCCTGCATGACCGGCAGCAAGGGGGTCTGCGCTTCTGCCGAGCGCACCGCGCCGTCCGAGGCCACCTCGACGTTGATGGTGTTGAAATTGACCGCCAGCCCGCTGTTCGCGGCATCATAAGGTTCGAGCGAATTTACGGCCCCGGGGGCGGCAGCCCGGCTGAGTTGAAAAAAGGAGTCATCGACCACAATATCGCGGAGTCTAACAACCCCTTGGCCTGCCAGCGCCACCACAATTTTCTCCACCTCTTCCGAGACAAGTAAGGGATCGCCAAAGCCCTTGATATACAGGTCGTTGTCAATCAGGAAGAGGTGGGTCTCAAAACGGTGGCCTTCGCCGAGCCGGGCAAAGGCCATCAGGGCGGTGGCGACCTTCCAGGTGCTGGCCGGCACCAGCAGCTTTTTCTCGTTGTGGGCCAGCACTACCCGGTCCCCCTTGCGCACCAGATAGCCGCCCTGGTCGATCCCGGCGCTGGGTCCAGACAGCGGGGGTGGCGCTGCCGCTATTCCTGGGCCGGGCAGGAAAATGGCAATGATCAGCACCAGATGCAGGATGGCCCGACTGGTGATGATCGACGAAAAAGAATCTCTTTTGGGTGGTCTCGGCAAGTTTTCCACGCCTCTCCTTGAAATTCATCCGTAACTATCCAGCTCAAGCCACAAAACGAGCAGCTACCCGGAATTGTAGCTATTCAGCAGCGCCTCAGATGCGCGAAATAGGCCTGCGAGCTATAGCAGCGCTATGCGAGCTGGCCTATGACAAAGCAGATGTGGTGCTGCTGGATAGCTACATTCATCCTGTCAATTTAATACCAATTATACCTTCACAAATGCGCCAAAATAAAGTTGAGACAAACTTGCTTTTAAAAGGGCGCCTACTTATGATTTAAATAAACAGGTTGCCGTGACTCGCACCTACTTCAGTGAGGATCCAAGCCATGACATCAAAAACCGGACCGACCGCCAATCACAAACAATCCCCTGACGAACGGCGGCACAACCAACGTTTCAAGGCCCCGGAAAAGACTTTGGCTATTACCCCGGACTTTATCGGCCAGATCGTCGACATCAGCACTACTGGGTGCAAACTCCGATATATTGACAACAGCGGCAAGCTGTCCCCGCAAAGCTCCATGGATATCCTGATGAGCGATCATGACTTTTACATGGAGCAAATCCCCATTGCCATGGCCTGGCAGGAACGCTCTGAACGTACCTCCTTCAGCACTATTACCCTCCGGGAAGTCGGCGTTTACTTTGCCGCCTTGGTCCCAGACCAACAGGACAGGATAGACCTCTTCATCAAAAATCATGCCTTGGGCGTGGCTTAAATCTTTGGTGACCTGCCCCACCCAGAATGGCCCTTTTGCCGAGGCGACACCTCGCGCACCGTTCCATTTTTGCCGCTACTGCGGCAATATCTTTGCCACTTCGCATTCCAAACGCCCATCATGCAATCTGACTTCCAACCGTTCTCCTTCGCAGACCTCGCTGTTTGATCTGACAACTTTTTTGCCAGGCATTTTTTGGACAATGGCGTAGCCCCGTTCCAGCACGGCAAGAGGGCTGATGGATTTGACAAGGGCCGCGCATCTTTGCAGGGCGGCAATCTTTCGCTCCAATTGACGCTGGTTCAGATCAATGAGCCTCTGACGCAGAGTCGCGAGCCTCTCTCGGTGCCGAGTCAAAATCTGCTTAGGGTTATGCTGGTCGATAATGGAGCGTTGGCCATTTACCCGCTGTTGCTTGGCTAGCAGCGCTGTGTCGATGCCGCGCCGCAGTCGTGACAGCAGGTAGTCGATCCGCATCCTGAAGGTATTAATGGCGCTGGTGGGATTGTTGAGCAGACGGCTTTGCAGAGATAGACGGTGCTGGTAGTGGGCAACTTTTGGGGTCAAGATGGCGCGCTGTCGAAAAATGTGCTGCCTGACCACAAGTTGCAGCTGGCTTTGTTCAGGCAGGACGAACTCGGCGGCGGCAGTCGGGGTTGGGGACCGATGATCTGCCACGAAGTCAAGGATGGTGAAATCGATCTCATGACCAATGGCCGAGACGATGGGGATGCTTGCCTGATAAACGGTCCGGGCCAGCGCCTCGTTGTTGAAAGGCCACAGGTCCTCAACCGAGCCGCCACCCCGGCAAATCACGATGACATCAGCAAATCCACGGTGGCAGGCCGTATGAATCGCCGCGACAATCTCGCTGGCCGCGTTATCGCCCTGCACCGCAACCGGGTGAATTTCAATGGGGATCGACGGGAATCGCCTGGCGGCCACGGTCAGAAAATCATGGATCGCCGCCCCCCGTGGCGAGGTAATCAGGGCGATCCCCTTGGGCAGTAGCGGCAGCTTTTTCTTTTGGGCTTCGGAGAAAAGTCCTTCGTTGTATAATTTATCCTTAAGCTGTTCGAAGGCGGCCTGCCTGCCGCCTGCCCCGGCGAATTCAACCGAATCAACGACCAGCTGATAATCCCCCCTGGGCTCATAGACCGAAACCCGCCCCCGACAGATGAGCTGAGCGCCATCGGCAATATCCTCCGGCAGATAGCGGCGCTGGGTCTTGAACAGCACCGCCTTGATCTGGGCCTCTTGGTCCTTGAGGGTAAAATAGAGGTGGCCGGAGTAGGGTCTCTTCAGATTCGAGACCTCGCCGCAGACCGCCACAAAGGCAAAGCCATTTTCCAGAAGGACCTTGATGGAACGGGTGATTTCGGTGACGGTCTGGATTCTTGAAGTAATAGGTATGGCCATAGGATATAGGGGGATAGGCTGTTAGGCTGTAGACTGTAGACTGTAGGGCAGGCGGACTGGACGTTTTCAAATAGTTCTTACCGCCAGCCCTACAGCCTAAAGGGCTATAGGCTAATAGGCTGTAGGGCTGGCAGAACGGACGTTTTCAAACAGCCTCCCTCCAGTCCTACAGCCTAAAAAGCTACAGCCTATCAGCCTACTCCTGCCATAGTGTCCCATCTCCCTTCATTTGGCAAGCCAAATGAAAATTCGTTCAGGCCGAAATTTTCCCCACCACCCCATGAAGGGGTCCCGTGCAACCTGCACCTGCCAGTGCCATGGCCAGCTATTTTACGCAGTTCCTACCATTTTTTTGTTGTGGTGATGGCCATTGAGAGGGTATCTTGCCATCTTTATTCTGCCCCATTGAGTATCTTCCATCCAGGAAGATACGGCACAAAAAAGCAGCCAACTAATTAATAAATCTCATAAAAAAAGGTGCACGAGAATGACAGAGCATAATGTATTCTCCAAAAAACATACCGAAGTCATGGCCCAGGACAAACGAGCAATTCTTGAAGAAATGAATCTGCCGCCGGCACTCATCGACTTTCTCCGCGCCAATTCCAAGAACATCCAGATCGCTATCGCGATAGGCATTGTCGCCATCCTTGGCTGGGAAGGCTACGGCAAATATAATACTGTCCAGAGGGACCGCTCCGCCGACATGCTCTATCAAGCCATGAAGACAGAGGCCCCTGACCAGCGTGCCGACCAACTCAAGGCTTTGTCCGCCAAATACGGCAAAAGCGGCAGCGGTCTCTGGGGGGTCATTGAGCAGGGCCATCTGGCCTTCAAAGACGGCAAGTTTCAGGATGCTGCGACCTTATATGAATCAGTTATCGGCACAGTCCCCGCCGGTAGCCCGCTCCTCCCGCTCGTCCGCTTTAATCTGGCCCAGGCCTATGAGAACTTGCCTGACCAGGCCAAGGCCAAGGCCGTTTATCAGGCCCTGGCCGAGACTCCAGGCTTTGCCGGTGAAGGCAATCTTGGTCTGGCCCGAATCGCCGAGCTTGAAGGCAAAAACGACGAGGCCCGGACCAAGTTTCAGGCCTATGTCGATCTGCCTGAGACCAAAGACGGTCCCACCAAAGCGTGGGCCAAGGACAAGATCCAGGGTCTGACCCAAAAAAAAGGCGAGTAATTCAAGTCCGGGCAGTCCCCATGGAAGTCATCAACTCTGTTGCCGCGATGACCGCTTGGTCGAACCAGCGGACCAGAGCGGGCGAAACCATTGCCCTGGTGCCGACCATGGGCTGCCTGCACGCCGGCCATATCAGTCTCTTGCAGACCGCGCGCCAACTGGCCGATGTCGTGGTGGTGTCGCTCTTCGTCAACCCCCTGCAGTTTGGCCCCCAGGAAGATTTCTCCCGTTACCCGCGCACCTTTGAGGCAGACTGCCAGGCCGTCTCCGCCAACCAGGGCGACGTCATTTTTGCCCCGGAGGCCGCCTCTTTCTACCCGGCAGGCTTCCAGACCATGGTCGCTGTTAAGGGTCTGACCGCTGGCCTCTGCGGCGTCTCCAGGCCGGGCCATTTCGATGGGGTGACCACGGTAGTGGCGAAACTTTTCAACATCGTCAAGCCCCAGGTCGCGGTCTTCGGCCAAAAGGACCTCCAGCAACTCGCCGTGATCAAGGCCATGGTCCGCGACCTGAATTGGGACATCGAAATTATTGGCCACCCAATAGTCCGCGAGACAGACGGCCTGGCCTTAAGTTCACGGAATCGCTATCTGTCCGCCTCCGAACGGCAATCAGCCCTCTGCCTAGCCCAGGCCTTGACCAGCGCCCGCAGCTTAGTCAGTCAGGGAGAGAGGGATTGCCAGGCAATGCTCGCCCACTTGCGAGCCCAGGTCTCACTTGATCCACAGATCGAGACTGATTACTTTACAATCGTTGACGATAGCACTCTCAGCCCGCAAGCGGTAATTGACCGCCATTCGATCCTGGCCATGGCGGTCATGGTTGGCGCGACCAGGCTGATTGACAATGGCTATCTGATCCCAGAGGAGTCATCATAAATGCAGCGTTACATGTTGAAGTCGAAGCTTCATCGGGCCACCATCACCGATGCCAATCTGAACTACGAGGGCAGTATGACCATTGACCGCACCCTGATGGATGCGGTTGGCCTTATCCCCTTTGAAAGGGTTAATATCTACAACATCAATAACGGCGAGCGCTTCGACACCTATGTAATCGAAGGCCGCGCCGGTTCCGGGGACATCTGCTTAAATGGCGCCGCTGCCCGCAAGGGTTTGATCGGCGACCTGATTATCATTGTCAGTTACGCCCTCTATGCCGAAGAGGAGTTGACCGGTTTTCATCCCAAGATCGTCAGCTTAAATCCGGACAACTCCATCAAGGCCATCTGCGCCTGTTAGGCCCTACCGCTCCCTATGCGCATCCCCCTGCCCTTTTCCCTTTAGCGAGAGGCGCCTTTTTCTATGTTCCTGATCGTCACCGCCACAGAACAGGAGATGAGTCCGATTGCCGAACGACTGGCCGCGGTGCCAGGCTGGACGCCTTTGGTGGCCGGGATTGGCTGCCTGGAGACAGCAGTCAATCTCAGCCGCTTCCTGGCCGGCAGCCATGAACGGATAAAAGGAATCATCAACTGCGGGGTGGCCGGGGCCTTTGTCGGGGCCGGGCCGGGCCTGCTCGACGTCTGCCTGGCTGACCACGAGACCCTGGCCGATGTCGGCGTCTGGCTGGCGGACGGCATTATCGACTTTGCGACCATTGAGCTGCCAGTCAGCTTTTCCCTGGCTGGCCCGCTGCTCAACCGGGCCCGGCAGATTTTATCAAGGCATGGGATGCAGAGCTGGACCGGTCCCTTTGTTACGGTGTTGGCGGTAAGCGGCACCCTGGCGCGTGGGGAATCCCTCCGCGTAAGGTTTCAGGCCATCTGCGAGAACATGGAGGGCGCGGCCGTGGCCCGGGTGGCCCAGGCCTTCCATCTGCCGTGCCTGGAGGTCCGCGCCATCAGCAATATGGTGGAAGACCGCGACCTGCATAAATGGCAATTGGCCGGGGCCATCCAACGCTGCGCCGAGACAATGGCCATCCTGCTGCCCGGACTGGCGGACTAGACCATGACCCTACCCGCCCTGTCCATCGGCTTTTCGCCGTGCCCTAACGATACCTTTATCTTCCATGCCTTGGTCTCCGGCGCAATTCCGACTAAAGATTTTCGCCTGTTGCCTGAGACGCTGGCCGATGTCGAGACCTTGAATCAATGGGCCTTGGCCGGCCGCCTTGACGTGACCAAACTCTCCTTTCACGCCCTTGGTCATGTGCTGGACGAGTATGTGCTGCTGGCGACCGGCGCCGCCCTGGGGCGGGGCTGTGGCCCGCTGCTGGTGAGCCGCTCGGGATCACTTACGCCTGAGTCCCTGGCCGATCAGACCATCGCCATACCCGGCCACTACACCACCGCCGCCATGCTCCTCAAGATGTGCTATCCTGAGTGCCAAACAATTACGGTCATGCCCTTTGATCAAATCATGCCGGCACTCGTCGCAGGCACGGTTGGGGCCGGGGTCATTATCCATGAAGGCCGCTTCACCTACCAGCGCCACGGCTTGCGCTTGGTTACCGATCTCGGCGCCTGGTGGGAAGAGACCACCGGACACCCCATCCCGCTCGGCGGGATCGTGGCCCGCCGGTCTCTGGGCCAAGAGATTATTGCCGCACTCGAAACAGCCATTCGCGCCAGTCTGCAGTCGGCCTTCCGGCACCCAGAGCGTTCCAGGATCTATATCAAGGCCCATGCCCAAGAGATTGACGACCAGGTAATCGCCGACCATATCGGCCTCTATGTGAATGACTACTCACTCGACTTGAGAGCGGACGGCAGGGCCGCGGTCCGTGAATTTCTGCGCAGAGGCCAGGCGGCAGGGCTTTTTCCGGGTGACAACGCCCGCCATGCTTCAATTTTTTCACAAAACCATTTTGTTAGCGAGGGCACCACCGATGTCTGACTTAAACGACCCCAGGGTCTTTTTCGCGGCCGAGCGCACGGTCCTGGCCTGGAACCGCACCAGCCTGGCCTTGATGGCCTTCGGCTTCGTGATCGAGCGCTTCGGACTCTTTGTCCAGATGCTCTTCCCCCGGCATGACAGTGAAATGCTGCATGGGGAACAGGCCTTTTGGATTGGCTTGGCCTTTATCCTCTTGGGATCTGTCTCTTCGGTCACCGCCAGCCTCCAGTACCGCAAAATATTACAGACGCTGAAGCCCATTGAGATCCCCGAGGGCTACGGCGTACGCTCTTGCGTCTTTGTCAATTTGGCCGTCGCCGCCCTAGGCGTCGCACTTATCTGCTATCTGTTCCAAGGGCATAGCCAATAGCGAATGCCGTTTCCCATCTTGATGCCTGTTTCATTTAAAAAGTAACTTTCCAGCCAAAAGTAAAAACCGGCCATATCCCCCACAAGCTGTAAATGAAATTACTTTCGTACAACAACATAGTTGACATCTTATGGATTGCGGCTATATTTATCAAACTCTTTACCGTATTGACAATAGACAGTGGCCATTGCCGACAGCAACGACCCCTGTAAACCGTTAAAAAGTTTGTAACTGGGACAGGATTTATGCAAATTACAGGCTCACAGGCATTAATGAAATGCCTGAAGGAACAAAATGTGGACTGTATCTTTGGCTTCCCCGGCGGGGCGGTCATTGATATTTATGACGAGTTACTGAGGACTCCGGAAATCACCCATGTCCTGGTGCGGCATGAGCAGGCGGCAGTGCATGCCGCTGACGCCTATGCCAGGGTCAAGGGTGATGTCGGGGTGGCCCTGGTCACCTCAGGACCAGGTGCTACCAACACGGTTACCGGCATTGCCTCGGCCTATCTGGATTCGATCCCGATTGTCGTCTTTACCGGCCAGGTACCGACCAGTCTGATCGGCAATGATGCCTTTCAGGAGGTTGATATCGTTGGCATCACCCGGCCCTGCACCAAGCACAATTACTTGGTCAAGGATGTCAAGGACCTGGTGCCGACCATCCGCGAGGCCTTCCATATCGCCAGGACCGGCAGACCAGGACCGGTGTTGATCGATCTGCCCAAGGACATCATGGCCAGCAAATTGACCTTTCCTGACCCAGAGCCAGTCCAGATGCGGACCTACCGTCCGACCTACGAACCCCATCCAGGCCAGATCGAGAAGGCCTGCCGGGAAATTTTGAAGGCCAATAAACCGGTGCTCTATATCGGCGGCGGCATTATCGCCTCCAAGGCCAGTGCCGAAGTGACGGAACTAGCCAAGAAATTAAATATACCGGTGACCATGACCCTGATGGGACTTGGCGGCTTCCCCGGCACCGACCACCTGTCCATGGGCATGCTCGGCATGCACGGCACCTATTACGCCAACATGGCAGTAGCCAATTGCGACATGCTGATCGCCGTCGGCGCCAGGTTTGACGACCGGGTCACCGGCAAGATTGCCGCTTTTGCGCCCCACGCCAAGATCATTCATATCGATATCGACCCTTCGTCGATCAGCAAGAATGTCAAGGTTGGCATACCGATTGTAGCTGATTGCAAAAAGGCACTAAGCGACATGAACCGATGGTTCGACTTGTCTACCGATGTTGACCTGAAGGCAATCTCCGCCAAGCACGAACCATGGCTCTCACAGATCAAAGAATGGAAGACCGCCCATCCATTGGGCTATGTTGAAGAGACAGACGTCATCAAGCCCCAGTTTGTGGTGCAGAAGCTGCACGAACTGACCGGCGGCGACGCCATCATCTGTACTGAGGTCGGCCAGAATCAGATGTGGGCCGCCCAGTTCTATCAGTTCAACAAGCCCAATCACTTTATGACCTCCGGCGGACTCGGGGTCATGGGCTACGGCTTCCCGGCCTCGATCGGCGCCCAGATGGCAGCCCCGGACAAGGTCGTCATCGATATCGCCGGCGACGGCAGTATCCAGATGAATATCCAGGAGTTGGCCACTGCCCGGCAATATCATTGCCCGGTAAAGATCGCCATCCTCAACAACAATTATCTCGGCATGGTCCGCCAGTGGCAGGAGCTGTTCTATAACAAACAGTATTCAGCCACGACGCTCGATGTCGCCCCCGATTTCGTTTTACTGGCCCAGGCCTATGGCGCCGTTGGCCTGCGGGCCACCAAGCCCAGCGAGGTCGAGCCGGTCATCAAGGAGGCCCTAGCTACCAAGAATACAGTGATCATGGATTTTGTGATCAGCAGGGAAGAAGGCGTTTATCCCATGGTGCCAGCCGGCAAGGCCACCACGGAGATGCTTCTGGTGTAAGTCTATTAGGCTGAAAGTGTTTAGGCTGTTAGCAACAGAGGCAGGGGCGTCTGCCGACCAAGACACCATCACCTCACCTAACAGCCTTCAGCCTACAGCCTAACCAACCTATAAGGATAACGACATGAGACATACATTATCGGTATTATTGCTAAATAAGCCTGGGGTCCTCTCCCGGGTGACGGGACTGTTCAGCGGCCGCGGCTTCAACATTGAAAGCCTTTCGGTGGCCCCCACCTTGGAGAAGGAGGTCTCCTGCCTGACCCTGGTGACCAATGGCGACGAGGCCATCATTGAGCAGATCACCAAGCAACTACACAAGCTCATTGACGTGATCAAGGTCACCGACATGAGCGAGCACGAGTATGTGGAGCGGGAGATGGCCCTGATTCGGGTCAAGGCCGAGGCCGCCAGCCGGGCGGAAGTCCTACGGGTAATCGATATCTTCCGGGGCAAGGTGGTTGATGTCAGTCAGAAGAGTTATGCCGTGGAAGTTACCGGCAGCCCGACCAAGATCAAGGCGATCATTGATATTTTGCGCCCCATCGGCATCCAGGAGATCGTCCGCACCGGGGCAGTCGCCATGACCAGGGCGGCAAAATAAGCTTCGGCCCAGGGCCTCGCCCTCCGCGGCCAATAATTGCTGATTTCTCAAAGCACTACCTGTTTTATTAGGTAGTGCTTTGTCATTTTCTGCCAACACCCCCTACTCTATGAAAATAGCGCGTATCCCGGTAGCCCTTGAGGGCACCCCTTTTATCCTCTTCGCCGCCTTTGCGACCCTGATCGCAGCCCTGCTTAATAAAGAGGCAGCGGCCTTGATCGGCTTAGGCGGCACCGCCTTTGTCCTCTACTTCTTTAGAGACCCCTCCCGCCTGGTGCCTGACGACGAAGCCGCCCTGGTCTCGCCGGCCGATGGCCGGATCATCTTGGTCGAGCAAGTCTTTGATGATCGCTACCTGCAGGCCAGCGTCCAGAAAATCAGCATCTTCATGAACATCTTTGATGTCCATGTCAACCGGGTCCCTTATACGGGCACGGTGGAAAAAATTGTCTATGAACCTGGCCGGTTTTATTCGGCTGATTCCAAACGGGCGGCCTTGGAAAACGAGACCTGCGCCGTGCTCCTTGACGCCGGACAAGGCCGCCGCCTGGCCTTTGTGCAGATGGCAGGCCTCATCGCCCGCCGGATTATTTGCTGGGCCGAAAGAGGTGATTCGCTGACCAAGGGCTCACGCTTTGGCCTGATCCGTTTTGGTTCCAGGGTGGATCTCTACCTGCCACTGGAGTTGCGGCTTGAAGTCAAGAAGGGAGAGCGGGTAAAGGCCGGCGAGACTATTATCGGACGATTTTCGTAAGGGTTCACATGCAGGTTAATGGTCCCAGGCCACCAACTGGGGGAGGATGAACAATGAGCACGTTTGAACAAGCCCCAGAAGGCCGTGACAAGGTCTTTATTTTTGACACGACCCTGCGTGACGGCGAGCAGTCACCAGGCGCCAGCATGAATATGCAGGAAAAATTCCGGCTGGCGCAGCAATTTGTCAAACTAAATGTCGATATCATTGAGGCCGGCTTTCCGATCGCCTCCAAGGGTGATTTCAGTTGCGTCAAGAATATCGCCGACCATGTGCGCGGCATTCAGGTGGCAGGACTCGCCCGCTGCAATCAAAAGGACATCGATACGGCCTGGGAGGCCTTGAAGGGCGGCGAGGACCCCAGAATCCACACCTTTCTGGCGACCTCCGACATCCATCTGGAGCATAAGCTCAAGATGAGCCGGGAGCAGGTCCTGGAGCTGGCGGTGGCCTCGGTGAAACACGCGGCCAAGTACACCGGGAATGTCGAATTTTCAGCCGAAGACGCCTCGCGCAGCGACCTCGATTTCGTCTGCCAAGTCTTCGAGGCCGTGATCAAGGCCGGGGCCCGGATCTTGAACTTCCCGGACACCACCGGCTACGCCATCCCCGACGAGTTCGGGGCCAAGATCGCCTATCTGATAAAAAACATCCCGAGCATTGATCAGGCGATCATAAGTGTCCACTGCCATAATGACTTAGGCCTGGCCGTGGCCAACTCCCTGGCTGCGGTCAAGGCCGGGGCCCGCCAGATCGAGTGCACCATGAACGGCATCGGCGAACGGGCCGGCAACACTGCCATGGAAGAGGTGGTCATGGCCATCCGCACCCGGGCCGACCAGATGGACATCCGCACCGATATCGTCACCGAGCATATCCACCCCACCAGCCGCATGGTCAGCACCATCACCGGCATCATGGTGCAGCCCAACAAGGCCATTGTCGGGGCCAACGCCTTTGCCCACGAGTCGGGTATCCATCAGGACGGCATGCTCAAGAATCGCACTACCTACGAGATCATGAACCCTTGCGATGTCGGCCTGACCAAGGGCACCCTGGTGCTGGGCAAGCACTCCGGCCGCCACGCCTTGAAGGATCGCATCGCCACCCTGGGTTATACCTTAAAGGATGATGAACTGGACCGGGTCTTCAAGCGTTTCAAGGAAGTGGCCGATGTCAAGAAGGACATGTTTGACGAGGACCTGGAGGCCATCATGATGGATGAGGTCTTCCGGGTGCCGGAGTCCTATGAACTCTTGTCGCTGGGGGCGATGAGCGGCAGCAAGACCCTGCCGACCTCGGCCGTGCTGATGAAAGTCCATGGCGAGGAGGTAAGAGGGGCAGCCTTAGGCGTTGGCCCCATTGACGCGACCTTCCGGGCCATCGCCGACCTGACCGGCACCGAGAGCCGGCTGCTCTATTTCGCGGTGAGTTCGATTACCGGCGGCACCGATGCCCAGGGTGAGGTGATGGTCAGGATCGAAGACAACGGCAAGGTAGTCCTCGGCCAGGGCGCTGACCCGGACATCGTCACCGCAGCGGCCAAGGCCTATCTCAATGGCTTGAATCGGCTGGAATATTTGAAAAATAAAGGCTGAAGACGTAGGGTGGGCAAACGGCCGTTTCGTTTGCCCACGCGGATTTACAGGCAGATCGGCAAATAATTTATTTCATCACGATCTGTTAATAAATCCGCGTGGGCATGAAAAGACCATACCCACCCTACAAGATCTGTAAACTTTTTCTGGAGTACATTACAATGGCAGCAAAGAAGACACACTATAATATCGCGGTGGCTGGCGCCACCGGTGCGGTGGGCGGGGCAATGCTGGAGACCTTGGCCCGGCGGCAATTCCCGATCAATGAGTTGCGCCTGCTGGCCTCCTCGCGGTCGGTGGGCAAAAAGCTTCCCTTTCAAGGCAAAGAGATCGCGGTCCAGGAGATGACCAAGGACTCCTTCGCCGGCATTGATATCGCCCTGTTCTCGGCAGGCGGCGACAGGTCGCTGACCTTCGCACCGGCCGCAGCAGCAGCCGGCGCAGTAGTGGTGGACAACTCCAGCGCCTTCCGCATGGACCCAGAGATTCCGCTGGTGGTGCCTGAGGTCAATCCCCACGCCATCGCCCAATACACCAAGCGCGGCATCATCGCCAACCCCAACTGCTCCACCATCCAGATGCTGGTGGCCCTAAAGCCGATTTACGACGCGGTCGGCATCAAGCGCATCGTCGTCTCCACCTACCAGGCGGTCTCCGGCACCGGGGCCAAGGCCATTGAAGAGTTAGAGCAGCAGGTCCGGGCCTGGGTGGCCGGCACCCCTATCACCCACAAGGTCTATCCCCATCAGATCGCCTTCAACTGCCTGCCGCAGATCGATAGTTTCTTGGACAATGGCTACACCAAGGAAGAGATGAAGATGGTCAACGAGACCATCAAGATCTTTGATGACCAGGAGGTCGCGGTCACCGCCACCACGGTGCGAGTGCCGGTATTCTACGGCCATTCCGAGGCAGTCAATATCGAGACCAGAAAAAAGATCACTGCTGCCGAGGTCAAGGCCCTGTTGGCCAAGGCCCCGGGCGTCAAGCTGGTGGATGACCCGGCCAACTCGGTCTATCCGCTGGCCATTGATTGCGCCGGTCAATTTGAGACCATGGTCGGCCGCATCCGCGAGGACAACACCATCGCCAACGGCATCAATCTGTGGGTGGTGGCGGACAATATCCTGAAAGGGGCTGCATTAAACGCCGTGCAGATCGCCGAAGTCCTGATTAAGGATTACTTGTAGGTTGCGGATCATCGCCGGTACGGCCAGGGGGCGTCGGCTGTTTGCACCGGGCGGCAGGGGCGGTGGTCAGTCCATCCGGCCCACCGCTGATCGGGCCAGGGAGGCCCTGTTCAATATCCTGGGCTGGGATTTCATTAGCGGCGCCCATGTCCTTGATCTCTTTGCCGGCACCGGCGCCTTGGGACTTGAGGCCTTGAGCCGTGGGGCCAAGGCTGCGGTCTTTGTCGATAACAGCCCCTTGGCCCTTGACCTGATCCAAAAAAATATCTCTGCCTGTGGCTTTTCGGAAAAGGCTCATGTCCTCCGCCATGACCTGCTGAAAGGCCTTTTTTTTTGGCGCAAGGCCGCGAGCCGGGAGCTGGGCAAAGACGGCCCGCAAGCGCCTGTCTTTGATCTCATATTTCTCGACCCGCCTTATCGGCAAGGGCTTTGCCAAGGCTTGCTGACCGCCTTGCAGGAGCAAGGAATGATCAACGATGAGGCCCTCGTCGTCTTTGAAGATGACCGTAGCCAGACCCTGCCTGACTCAGTCGGCATCCTGCAACTTTACGATCAACGCGCATACGGAGACACAGGTTTCTGGTTATATGAAACAAAGGAGCCGGGCCGGTTAGACTGAAGGCGGCCTGGACACTTTGAACCGTCATTCACAGCTGAGAGGAAACACCTTATGACAACCTATGAGCCATTCCTGGCCGAGAACACCCCGGACCGGGTGGCGGTCTACCCCGGCACCTTTGACCCGATCACCATGGGCCATCTGGACATCATCCAAAGGGCGCTGAACCTTTTTGACCGAGTCATTGTGGCGGTTGCCAAGAACCCCTCCAAAATCCCGACTTTTTCCATTGACGAACGCCTGCAGATGATTCGTGATTGTTTTCCAGTCGATAATCCACGCATCGAAGTGGCCTCGGTCGATGGCCTGCTGGTCGATTTTGCTTACCGGCGCGGGGCGAAGGCCCTTGTCCGCGGCATGCGGGCCGTCTCGGATTTTGAGTTTGAATTCCAGCTGGCCCTGATGAACCGCCGCCTGGAGCGTGAAGTTGAAACGGTATTCCTGATGACCGCCTTCCGCTGGATCTATATCAGCTCCAGCATCATCAAAGACGTGGCACGCCACGGCGGCGATGTCGGCGGCCTGGTCCCCGACCATGTCTGTGAACGGCTGCGCGAAAAATTTATGAAATAGCTCCGCCCCTATTGCTTGTCCCCGAAATTCAAATACCTTTGACGGCCTCAAAGCGAACTGGACCACTAAACCCCAACGCCTTTGCTTTATCAGCAATCCACTCACCTTTCGGATTAATTAAACAAAGGTGATCGTGCCGTCAGTCAGTGTCGCGCAATCCACTACGTTATTAAAAGTGCCAATCAAGGTTATGTCAGTGCCAGTATTATCGGTATCCGCATCAGCATCGAACCAGACGATGGAGTCAGTTCCGTTGTCGGTAACAATGAAAACGCCACCACCGAAGGTCCCAAGTTGCGCAGCCAGCATGGTCTCTACGCCACCAGTAGTAGTTATACCGTTATCGGCAGTGTAGGCAAGCAGTTTTGCGCCAGCAATAACAGTCCCAGCACCCCCGGCTGTTGCGATAGTGACCGTGCCCCCTCCAGAGTTAGCCACCGCAAAACCTGCATCCGCCAGAGCGATAAGATCGCTGGCATGGGCAAAATTACTGATTGTGTCTCCACCTGCCGCTACATTGGCGAAATTAATGCTGATTGCACCACCACCATTTGCGTCAAAGTCAAACGCATCAGCACCGACACCGCTGGTAATTGTGATTGCATCTGTACCGGCCCAATTAGTATTAGCATTTTGTGCGATAAACAGTGCAGATGTGAGAGCTACTGTGCCATCACCGGTAAGGGTGATGTCCGTTCCGCCGTAGGTCCCAATGGTGAAGGCCGCCGCTGCATTTGTCTCTGCGCCATCGGTGATGCCGGTGATGGTCAGGGCGTCGGTGGCTGACCACTTGGTCGTTGCAGCCTGGGCGACCAACAGGTTGTCGGTCATGGTGACGGTGTTGTCGCCGGTCAGGGTGATGCCTGATCCGCCATAGTTCACGATGGTGAAGGCCGCCGCTGCATTCGTCTCAGCGCCATCGGCAATCCCGGTGATGGTCAGGGCGTCGGTGGCTGACCACTTGGTCGTTGCAGCCTGGGCGACCAAC
>JANNQL010000144.1:0-14961 GCA_031400755.1 Pseudomonadota bacterium
TGAAAGAGTTTGAGAACGACTTCGCAGCCTTTGTTGGTGCGCGTCATGCCTGTGCCGTGTCAAGCTGCACCACGGCCTTGCATCTTGCCCTGCTTGGCGTCGGCGTCAGGCCTGGCGAGGTGGTTATCACCGTCAGCCACAGCTTCATCGCCACTGCCAACTCCATCCGCAGTTGCGGCGCCGAACCGGTTTTTGTTGATATCGACCCCATCACTTACAACATGGCCCCGGCGGCTTTGGCGAATTTCCTGGTCGCAGATTGCCGAGAACGTGACGGTTCCATGTACTACACCGGTCTTGCCCAGCTCATGAAGGGCGAATCTCCCCTCTGCACTTGCAATAAGCCCAGTGGCCGGGTTGCAGCCATTCTTGCCGTGCATCAGATGGGTATGCCCTGCGATCTGCGAGAGATTCTTGCCATTGCCTCGGCGCACCATGTCCCGGTGATTGAAGACGCTGCCTGCGCCATTGGCAGTGAAATCTCCTTTGATGACGGAGGGACGTGGCAAAAGATCGGCAGACCGCATGGCCTGGCGGCCTGTTTCAGTTTTCACCCCAGGAAAATAATCACCACCGGCGATGGCGGGATGTTGACCACCAATGATTCAGCTTTGGACGCCAAGTTTCGTTTGTGGCGGCAGCACGGCATGAGTGTCTCCGATGCGGCGCGCCATGCATCAGGCCAGGTGATCTTCGAGGAGTATCTGACCACCGGCTATAATTATCGGCTGACCGATATCCAGGCTGCCATCGGTATCGAGCAGTTGAAAAAACTTGAAAAAATTATTGCCGAGCGCCGAACCCTTGCCGCAAGCTATCATCAACTGCTCAGCACGATTCCTGGGCTGATCCCGCCGGACGAGCCGCGGTACGCGAGGACAAACTGGCAGAGCTATCCGGTCCGACTGCGGGGCCATACCGACACAAGGCAAAAGGCGGTCATGCAGTTTCTGCAGGACAATGGCATTGCCGTGCGGCGCGGGATCATGAATGCCCATCAGGAGACCCCGTATGCCGATAGCCTTTGGCGGTTGCCAGAGAGCGAGGCGGCGCGGGACCAGTGCCTCCTCCTTCCTCTCTACGGTGGTCTTGATGAGGAAAAACAGATATTCATTGTGCGGAAGCTTCAAGAGGGGCTTGCTCCATGAAGCCCCTCTTGGTTGATGCTACCTGATCTTGATCGGTTAATAGGAAATTGTCCGTAATGAAACAACTCCTGCTTTTTCCATTCAACGGTAATGCCAGAGAGGCGGCCTCCATCATTGAAGAGAGTAACGCTTTCGGTGATGAATGGGAGCTGCTCGGCTTTATTGACGATGCACCCGAGCATGTCGGTAAGAAATTCGGCGGCTATCCGGTCTTGGGTGGGCGAGAAAAACTGCGGCACTACGCTGAGGCCTATATTCTTGCCGTGCCCGGGCGACCTGAAAATTTTTGTGCCCGGGCAGCCTTGATCCAGTCTTTGCAGATTCCGCCGGCACGTTTCGCGACGGTCATCCATCCTTCGGTCGCCATCGGTATCGAGACCACCGTTGGTTACAATACCTTGATTATGAATAACTGCGTCCTAACCGCCAATGTCACAGTCGGCAACCATGTCGTCATCCTGCCCAATACCGTTGTCGCCCACGATTCATGCCTCGGTGATTACAGCTTGGTTGGATCAAACGTCTCCATCTCCGGGGGGGTAACGGTGGCTGAGAATTGCTATATCGGTTCCGGCAGCAAACTGATTCAAGAAATCAGGATCGGCGAACAGACCCTGGTTGGCCTTGGTTCGGTAGTCGTGAACAACCTGCCCCCGAAGGCCGTCTTTGCCGGCAACCCGGCTAGACGAATCAAGGCGGCCCCATGAAGCTCAGCATTATCATTCCGGCCTACAACGAGGCGGACAATATTGAAGCAACTGTTCATGAGGTCGGGCGCAGTCTGGCGGCCTTACCTGGGGAAGTCCTGCAGTATGAAATCATTATTATTGACGACAACTCCACCGACGACACCTTGCTCTGTGCCGAGAATCTCGCCAATCACGGGGTGCGCGCCATCCGTTTGAGTCGCAGAAGCGGCAGCCATATCGCCTTGCGCGTTGGTCTCGATGTGGCAATGGGTGACGCGGCGATCTGTCTGTCTGCCGACGGCCAGGATGACCCGCACACCCTGGCCGCCATGATCAGTGAGTGGCGCAAGGGCAAGGATATTGTCTGGGCCCTGCGTAAGACTAGGGAGCATGAACCCTTTGCCCAAAAGCTTTTCGCCCAGGCCTTTTATCGTTTGCTCGGTTGGTTCGGTGGCGGGGGTACTGAGATTGATCTTTCCCGGGCCGATTTTTATCTCCTTGACCGCAAGGTGATTAACGCGGTCAAGGCCTGCCGGGAACGCAACACTTCGTTGTTTGGCCTCCTTGTCTGGCTGGGCTTTAAGCAGGGTTATGTCGAGTACGAAAGGCGTCCGCGGCGCTTCGGCGGCTCCAAGTGGAACTTCAAGAGCCGCCTGAACTTGGCCAAGGATTGGATCATCGCCTTTTCCGGCCTGCCCTTGAAGTTGATGACAGCCTTAGGCTTCTGCATTGCCGGCCTTGGCTTTCTGTACGCCGCCTTTGTCGCCGTGCGTAACATCATGTTTGGCAGTCCCCTGATGGGCTGGCCCTCCGTCATCACCGCCATTCTTCTACTGGGTGGCGGCCAGATCATGATGCTCGGCATTATCGGCGAGTACCTGTGGCGCACCCTGGATGAGTCGCGCAATCGACCGACCTATTTTGTTGAAAAGGACAATGGTGGTCTTGATGGCGGCAATCCCTCGCTCGGCCGCCGATGCCTGGATTTCGGTTCGATTGCGCCGGAGGCTGCCAAGCAGGAAGCAAAGGAGCAGGGTGTGACGAAGGCGGAGCAATGCTGAAGGCCTTGCTCTACGGCATACTCGAACGGCCCTGGTGCTACCGGCTCTCCCAGGTCATCTTCGCGCCTGGCGCCGAATACCTTCTGGGACAACGATTACGGCAGGCCACGCAGGTCTTGCCCCTGTCCGGGCGTATTCTCGATATCGGCTGCGGCCCGTCGAGCTGGTTGTGGAAGCTGGGCGCCAAGCCGGTTGGTCTTGACATCTGCCCTCAGTACTCGGTCGCCTACCACAAAACAGGGGAGCCCGCCATGACCGGCTCGGCCCTGGCCCTGCCCTTGAGCGACAATTCCTTTGATGGCGTCTGGAGCATTGGCGTCCTGCATCACCTGTCGGAGAACGCCGCCCGTCTGGCGGTGCAGGAAATGATGCGGGCCTGCCGACCAGGCGGGTACGTTGCCGTGCTCGATGCGGCCATGCCGGTCTCGCCCTGGCGGCGTCCCCAGGCCTACCTGGTGCGCCGGTTGGATCGGGGGACGTTCATGCGCAGTCAGCTGGCCTTTGAGGGACTCCTCCCTGACCGAGGACGATGGTCAATCAGCCGGTTCACCTATGCTGTCAATGGCCTGGAGATGGTGATGGGTGTATTTCATAAGCCGATGCAACAAGGTCCTGATCAGAAAATTTTTCTTGACCGTATTAAGGAGTTGGCCGGAACAATGCAATTTACGATGTCAGCGGAGGATGTGCGCCATGACTGCCACCGCCTCCGATAAGTACTTCTTGGACAAGAAGATCCCTGATTGCCGACTGGGCCATTATTTCTTTCCATCTTTGTTAATTGAAACTATAGTTTGCAGTATGAGCATTGGACAGAATAGAACGGAGATATGAAGACGCTTTCGGCCATCATTATAGATTCCCCATCTTTTCGAATCGAATATCGGACCCATGCCACCCGCAGGATGTTTCAACGTGGTATCACTGGCGAAGATGTTGAGGGCGTTTTGAAGGATGGTGAAATCGTTGAATTCTATGATGACGACTATCCCCTGCCCAGCTATTTGCTGAAAGGGCAGACCGGTGCAAGACGCCCATTGCATGTAGTGGTTGGGGTCAACGTTACAGAAAAATTGCTGATCATTATCACGGCCTATGTTCCAGACCCGACTCTATGGACAAACGATTTTACGAGGAGAATGTTATGAAATGCGCAATCTGCAAGCACGGTACAACGGCAACAGGGTTTACGACCGTTGTTCTTGAGAAGGATGACACAACGCTGGTGTTTAAGCAGGTGCCCGCTGAAATTTGCATTAACTGTGGGGAGGAATACATTTCTTCCGCGATCAATGCGACCCTGTTGTCTGTTGCAGGGAGGGAAGTTAATAAAGGCGTCACGTTGGAAGTATTGCGCTATGCTGCTTGAGCAAAACCGCGTGGGCATGATGATCTTATACCCACCATACCCACCTTTTGGCTTTGGCCAATGGCGTGGTGTTGACCCTGGATACTCATTTAAGCCTCCTGCGTGATGAAGGCGGAGCCTTTCTTGTCCAATTCGATCAATAGTAATCCCCCTTCCTCTACTCTTGTCCCCTGGCACTGGGGCTGGTCCGCCGTGCTGGCCGCAATCACCCTGCTCACCCTCGCCTTCCGTTACGCCCTGCCCATCCGCGACGGGGACCTCTGGTTTCATATGCTGTACGGCAAGTATTTCTTGGACAACAAGACCCTGATTGCCGACCACACCATCTTTTCCTGGACGCCCACCACCAACGACACCATCTACTGCACCTGGCTGCCGGACATTTTTTTGTATCTGCTTCATAAGACGGCAGGGCTGCCGGGCATCTTCGCCTTTCGCTATCTCTGCATATTGGTGCTGGTGCTGGCTTGCTTTTTTTATGCCCGCAAACTGAAGATCGCCACTCACCCCCTGGTGTGGTTTATGGCGCTGTTGGCCGTGATCATGTCCTACACAGCCATTTACGAGAAGCCGGAGATCTTGTCTTTCGTTTTTATGACGCTTTTGGCCTGGAATTGGTGGCATATCCGCAGCAGTGGCGAGGCCGCCTGGAAGAACTGCTATCTCTTTCCTGTAATCATGCTGGTCTGGGTCAACAGCCATGGCGGGTTCGTGTTTGGGGCAGTATTTCTCGTGTTGATCGGCCTTGGCGAGTTGTTGAACACTTGGCTCAGTCCGCAGAACATCCTGGCTCCCCGGTTACGGAAACATTTGACCATTGCCTTGTTGCTTGCCGCGACAACGCCCCTGCTGACCCCCTATGGCTACAAGTACCCGCTTCAGATATTTTTCGATCTGCTGCCGACACCTGCAAATGTGAGTTACAATAGTAAGATTGCCGCCTATACTTCTCCTTTTTTCTTTGGGGATGTCTTTTCCCTCAGCATCAGCGCCGACCTGGCTATTATCCTGCTGGTTGTCCTATATTGCCGCAATCTTCGGAAGGCTGAGTGGTCTTCTCTTATAGCCAATCTATTTTTTGCTTTCCTCTACACCCGCTTTCTGCGTACAACCTTTTATTGGGTACCTGTTCTTCTTTTTTCCAGTATGCAACTACTGGCCATCACGCCGCTTCTGTCCTCTGGCCGTAAGTACGGGGGGATGGCCAATCGATTGCTCCCTGTTGTCATTATGGCCGCAAGCCTTTGGTTGGCCGGAGATAGTCTGTACACGCTCGCCGTCGTGCCGGAGAAATTTCTGTGGATGGGTTTTGGCATTAGTGAATCAAATCCTGTTGATGAGGCCCAATACATCAAAAAGTACTTCCCCAAGAGCAGGATTGGCAATACCTATGACCAGGGCGCCTATCTCTTGTGGGAGTTATGGCCGGAGAATAAGGTCTTTTTTGACTCACGCCACTTTCCCTATCGGCAATGGAGTGACGAGTTTTTTGCTTTTACCAGAGGTGCCCAGGTTGGAAAATTTGTAGAAAAAAATCCCTGTGACTTATGGTGTGTGAGCCTTGAACAGACTGATACATATATCTGGTTTCTTTCTTCGCCGGACTGGAAACTGGCGTATTTCGGCAAGAGTGCCGCTATCTTTGTCCGCAAGGACACCCCACTGCCCTCGGACATGCCGATAGCCAGTCCGGGCCTGTCAACTCAAAAGAGTCCGACTAGCGCCGTCACTGCCCTGACCTTTGCCTTGAACATTCAGGATTGGCAGGCTGCCGAGCAGATTCTGGCCCGAATGCGGCAAGAATTCACCTTGTTCTCTCAGAAGGAACTGGTGCGAAAGGCCGCAGTCTTTGCCCAGGGGATTCGCGCCTATCACCAGCATGATTACGCAAAGACCGTCGAGTTGTTTGACACAATTTATCCGGATGTCATTGTCAGCAAGATCACTTACGCCTACAGCCTGATTCATCAGTCGGCAAAGGCCTGGGAGGAAGGTGACGGCACACTGGCCAGAAAGTTGAATAAGCAGGCCTGGCCCCTGTACCCCGGCTATTACATGAACATTTATAACGCCGGTGCCATGAATTGGTTTGATTGGCAAAAGGCATCATCGGGCAATTCTCCTTCAGCCGGCGACCAGGAGTCGACCGAGATGATTGACCCAGAGCTCTGGAAATATCAGCTTAGGCAATTTTTAGATCGCGCCCCAAGTACTTTGCAGACGCAATTCTATCGCGACAATGCGCAGGCCATGCTCGACAATATCTATAGCGGGCGGCCGACCTTGATGCGGCCAACCCCGCCCTGACTGACAAAATTTGTCAGGGCTGCTGCATATTTTGTCAGGCGGGCAAAAGAAGAAAGTAGTGAGTAATGTAGCGGCAAGGCTGGATCAGTAGTTACAAGGCAAGTTAATATGCTGTAACTATGATACAAATTCATTAATCAACATTTTTTTGTTTGTGTGGTATTCTTGTTGCTTTACAGATAGACTGTTTTCTATAATTGAGGTACTCAGTGAGTAACTCGTTAAATCATTTAACTTAAAACAAGGAGGAGAGTATGTTGACACCAACCAGAAACGAGAAAGGTTTTACCTTGGTCGAATTGATGATCGTGGTAGCGATCATTGGTATTTTGGCGGCCATTGCCATCCCGCAGTTTGCCGCCTACCGGACCCGTTCCATGAACGCCAACAGCAAGGCCATGGTCAAGATGGCGACTAGTTCGCAGTCTGACCTGAATGCCGAGTTGGGTTGTTATGGTATAACTTTAAGTACTGCTAACACTCTAGCTGAGTTGCCAGGGGCACCTAGTCAGGGTGCAGTCATGGATTCAACAACGGTCGTTAACCTGGCCATTGCCGCTACTGCCGCTGCTGCTGGTGGACGTCTGTCAGGCAATAATGCGGCAACGACCAAGGGCTTCGCCGTGCCGTTTGGCATTGGCGCCAATATGCTGGTTTTGGCCAATACCCCAACAGCCGCTGGCGGCGCCGTCAATTCCTCCACCACCTTTGTCGCCATGGCCAAACATCGTGGCGGGGACACCGTGTACGGGGTTGACAATGACTCCCCAAACACCGTCTACAGCGTCAGTAATCCTTTATGGGCCGGCAATACTACTGCCACCAGCATGTTGGCAACGCCAGTTGCCTCTACGGCCGGTACCAACGACTTTGATACCGACAACAACCCAAGCAATGCCGGAACTACCGGCGGCGGTGCACCGACAGACACCTGGCAGATGGTGCAGTAAATACTTTAAGTGTGCCTAGCCAAACCTCATAGTTTGATTTTTTCGGAACAACCGCCTCTTTCAAGGTCATGCTGAAAGGGGCGGTTGTTTTTTGGTCAATTACGTCGCCGTGTTTTTTTATTGAGCGTCTGCGATCCTTTAATGAAATTTTTTACATCGGCATTGTCCTTGATGTCCTGGTTTACACACCAAATCCAATTTATCCCCACGGAAAGCCTGGTGGGCAATCGGCTGTTTCGTTTGCCCACGCGGTACGACCCTCCGGTTCGCAAACTATAAAGCTGTTTGCAAACCCTACGAACTACGAACCCGTACAAGGTGGGTGAATTGTAAGGTGGATTCGCGAAGCTCCACCAATTATCTGCCGATTCACTCCGATGTTTTCTGGCCCCATCCTGGTTTATGCCGGGATGGGGTTTTTCGTTGTCGTTCTGACGTTCCGGTTTTTGCGGCTGATCAATCTCCTGTTGGCAATCTCCTTGACCACATGGGAACCCTCTGGTATGTTATTAGAATATGGTAATAATTACGTTGGATCTTCTCCTTGTCGGGGCTATGATTTATTTATGACAAACATAACTTTCCAATAGGAGGCGAGGGGTGGCCGCTATAACATTTGACACGCTAGCTTATTCAAAAAAACTACGCTCAGCCGGTTTTACAGAACAACAAGCAGAGGTGGCAGCCGAGACACAAAAGGAAACCATTGAAGTTGTTATTGCTGAACTTGAAACACGTCATTTAAGAGAAATGGCTACAAAGCTTGACATAGAGACCGTTCGTAAAGAAATTGCAGAAGTCAAAGCCGATTTGATCCGCTGGGTAGTGGGTGCCGGATTTCTGCAGACAATCCTAATCGCAGCTCTGCTGATGAAGTTGATCAAGTAGCCCGGGGAAGGTCTATATGGGGTTAGGCATGACTTTTGGACATTTGTTAACCAGCCTGGCTTGACCTGAAGTTCTAGTCGCCGTTTTTCCAGAATTTCAGTTTATCCAAACAGGCCCCGTTCAGGCCTCCGCCCGAACGGGGCTTGTTTTATTTATACCGTCTCTTCCTTGATCATGTGCTACAAGTCCGGACAGTTTTTTTGCTTCCTACAGTGGCTGTTTTTCATCTTGACAATGATACTACAAGTAAATATCAATTATTATCGATGAACAGCACACACCGAAAGGCCCTGATTGCTATCTTTTCCCACCCCGCCCCCGGCACGATTGAATGGCGGAAGATAGAGTCATTTTTGGTGGCTTGATTTAGGCGCTACGGTCTTCAAGGGCGATGGCTCGCGAGTTTCTTTTATTATCAACAACGAAAAAGGCGACTTCCACCGGCCCCATCCGGGAAAGGAAGCCAAGCGATACCAAGTGCGAAACGCCAGGGATTTTTTAACCAGAGCAGGAGTAACGCCATGAACACCCTCAGCTACAAGGGCTACACCGCCAAAATTGAATTTGACCCCGACGACAACATTCTGTTTGGCAACATTATCGGCATCCGTGACACAGTTGGGTTCCATGGCGAGACGGTGCCCGAGCTGAAAGATGCCTTTCGCGAGGCGGTTGATTTTTATCTTGAAAGCTGCGAGAAATCCGGTCGTGTTCCCGACAAGCCCTTTTCTGGAAAATTTGTTGTCCGGGTGGAGTCCTCGCTGCACGGAGAAATTGCCGCCGCCGCTGTCAGTGCCGGTAAAAGCATCAACAAGTGGGTAGCCGACACCCTTTACACGGTTGTGCACGCCAATTAGGGGCCGTTACAAAAAAACCATTACAGATTTGACATTGCATGTACGGCCCCTTATGCCGTTGCCAAGCATGGCGTGTTACAGTAATTTATTGACAATGGCTTAGCCCGATTGATGCGGGCAAACTGAACCGCACGAATCAAGTATCGCAAACGGTGCTGTTCACACGCTACAGCGTGGGAACGACATGCCGGCCAGACGCTCCAGCGTCTTTGTACGATTGACCCAGTCTTTTTATATCAACGCCAAGAGATAAGGAGTCGTTGCACAATATCACTTGACGGTAGGTCGCTCATGGATAATCATATATTGTCTGTTCTAACCCTTTACACCGCAAGCTTTCCGGATTCTTCCATGAATAGATACCTCGACTGGCTCCATCAGGCGGAAAATGACCTGCAATGGGCCGAGCATTCGCTGGCCGGCGGTTTTTTTGCCCAGACCTGTTTTATTGCCCAGCAGGCAGGCGAGAAGGCCCTCAAGGCCTACTGTTTTTTTAAGGGTTTTGATACGATCAGGACCCATTCGCTCTTTCAGATCATTAAAGAGCTACAGGAGAATGGGGTACTGGAGCAAAACGCCCGCGAGCTTGATCTCTATTACATCTCGGCCCGCTATCCCGATGCCTTCCCGGCCGGGGCGCCGTGCGAGATCCTGACCAAGGAGCAGGCGAAGCGCGCCTTGGCCTCGGCCCGGGAGATTCATCAGATCATCAAGCAACGTCTCAGCCCGTAACTCCTGCCTTTATGCCGTCTGTCCTCGAAAAGAGCCGTCCGCGTCTCTCTGTCCTTGATCTGGACCGTGACGCCTTTATCGCTAAGCTTAGCGACCTGCTTAAAGCAAAAAATGTTCAAAGCGCCTATGTCGTAGGCTCCTACGCCAGGCAGGAGGCAGCGCCTTGGAGTGATGTCGATTTGCTTATCGTGCATGAAACCGCTATGCCCTTTGTCGAACGACCACGGATTTTTGATGATCTGCGCGACTTCGGTATCCCTTTCGACATCCTGGTCTACACCCCGAGCGAATTCGCCACCCTCGAACAAGACCCCACCGGCTTCTGGCGCAGCACCCAGCAAGATCGCCTCCGGATTGTCTGATTGAGTTTGGTTTTTGTTGGCAACTAATTAACCAACTTGCCAGATATAACCAACTAGGTTAATATTGATTCATGGAAAAAGGTACGCCTCACTGTAAGCTGTCAGTCGTCAAAGCCATGATTGAGGAAGGAAAAGTGCGCTCAACTATGTCGGCACTGGTAGGTGGTAGTGCGTTGGGGTTCGACTTTGAGGGAATCGTCGGCGTCGTTATGGCGTTGACTCCAGCAGACTTCTATAAAAGCATGACGACCCACGCCGACCACCGGGTTTGGCAGGACGTATACCGTCCCGTCACGCCAGCGGGCGAGGTTTATCTGAAACTGATGGTCCTTGCTGACGTGATCATCGTATCCTTCAAGGAGCTATGAATATGAAATGTCCATTTTGCGCTGCGGTGGAATTGGTGCAGGATACCCGTGACATGCCGTACACCTACAAAAACGAATCGACAGTTATTCCGGCGGTGATCGGCGATTTCTGCCCGGCCTGTGGTGAAGCTGTCCTTGGCGTGGCCGAATCGAAGCGCACCAGTGCGGCAATGATGGAATTCAACAAGCAGGTGAACGCGTCGATTGTCGCGCCGGGCTTTATTGCGAACGTTCGCAAGAAGCTTGCGCTTGACCAGCGTGAAGCAGCAGAGATTTTCGGCGGCGGGATCAATGCCTTCTCGCGCTATGAGAATGGCAAGACCAAGCCGCCTCTGGCACTTGTGAAGCTGCTCAGGCTTCTTGACCGACACCCCGATCTGCTGAACGAAGTCAGGACGGCATAATAAAACGGGCTCTAAACTATTTTCAGCCAATCATAATTACCCCAATTATCTCGCCCCAAGCGGCAAAGCCCCTTCGACCCTTCGGCTTCGCTCAGGAAGAAATCCGCTCAGGGAGCGATTGCCGGCACCCGTCCCCTGGTTCCCCGAGCGGAGTCGAGGGGAGTCGAGGGGAGTCGAGGGGAGGAGTCGAAGGGGATCGGGACATATTTTAAACAGTTGCGTAAAAGGCTCGACAATTCATGACTATTCCAGCTATCGAAATCAGCGGCGTCAACAAGACCTTTGGCTCCGGCCGCAAAAAAAATCAGGCACTCTGCGACCTTTCCCTTAGCATCGCCCAGGGTGAGGTCTTCGGCTTCCTTGGCCCCAACGGTGCCGGCAAGTCCACCACCATCAAGCTGCTGCTCAATTTTTTGCGGCCAGACAGCGGTTTCCTGAGGGTCATGGGACATACGGTGGGGCAGGAGGAATTCCGCAACCATATCGGCTACCTTTCGGAGTTCCCCTTTTTCTACGACCACCTAACCGCCAGGGAGACCCTGTTGCTTTCCGGGCGCCTGAGTGGCATGACGAAACAGGCCCTTCGCGAACGGATTCCCCTGCTGCTTGAGCGTATGAACCTCACTGAGGCCACCGACCGGCGGGTGAGCGGCTTCTCCAAGGGCATGAAGCAGCGTCTGGGCATGGCCAACGCTCTGATTCACAACCCGCAAGTGCTGATTTTTGACGAGCCCATGAGCGGCCTCGACCCTTTGGGCCGGCATCTCATTAAGAATATCATCATCGAGTTGCGGGAGCAGGGGCGGACCGTGTTCTTCAGCTCGCATATCTTAAGCGACATCGAGGACCTCTGCGACCGTATCGGTATTATTCACCAAGGTTGCCTCCTCTACGCCGGCGGTTTGAGGGATTTTCTGACGGCAGGCAGCAGTCTGGAAGAACGTTTTGTCAGCATCATCAAGGAGCGAGACCATGCAGCAGACCCTCTCTAACCTCTGGCACCTTGCCCTGTCCACCTTCATTGAGGGTATCCGCCACAAGGCCCTGTGGGCCATTGTCTGCCTGGCCATTGTCCTGACCATGGCCAACATCTTCGTGGCCGAACTTTTCACCTGGGACCTGGGCAAGGTCTCGGTGGAATTCGGTCTTTCCTCAGTGGCCTTAACCGGGCTTCTCTTGGTCTTCTTCCTCGGCATGAAGATCCTGGCCGATGACCTGGAACGCAATCGCATTTACCTCCTCCTGTCGCGGCCGGTGGCGGGCTGGCATTATATTACCGGCAAGTTTCTCGGTCTGGCCCTTATTTTGGCCTTGTCCACCATCATCCTTGGCCTTGCCGCTGTCCTCTCCATGCAATATGTGCTCTGGCAATACCCATCCTTTGTGCCGCCCAACTTTTCATGGCTAACCTATGCCATGGCCCTGGCCTGTCAGTGGTTGGCCCTCTTGGTGATGCTGGCGGTGAGCTTTCTCTGCTTCAGTTTCGCCAGTCAGCCCTTTGTCGCCCTGCTGCTTGCCGTCTCCACCTATCTGGTCGGCCAGAATATGGAACTCCTGCGCCGGGTGGTGCTGGAGAACACCCATGCCGGCATCCTGACCGGCCAGATAAAAATGGTGATGGCCCTGTCCTGGGTCTTCCCCAACCTGTCGTTGTTCGACAAGAAACTGGTGGCGGCCTACGGCTTTGCCTTCAGCGGCCAGGAGTTTTTGCTGCTTGGGCTCTATTGTCTCTCCTATTCCGCCCTGCTCCTCTTTTTGTCGACGCTCCTCTTCAATCGGCGGGAGCTTGCCTGATGCCTGTTTTATTGCGCCAAGGACTTTTGTTTATTTTTTTGTTCGGGTTTTATGCGGCAAGCTACAACACCCTGCTGAATCTTAGGGCTGATCAGGCCACTGCCAGCCAACGCTCTGTCGGTTGGGATCTCCCCCCCAATGCCCTTAAGGCGCTGGCTGGTGAATTCAAGGGTCTGGCCGCTGACCTCATGGTGCTTGACATCGGGGCACAATTGGGAACGGAAGTTGTGCGTGATGCCAAGGGGGGGTATCGAATTGTTACAAAACATTTCGACTGGGATGGTATCGCCCGCCTTTTTGTCAGCAGTCAGGCCCTTGATCCCTCGTTTCAACAGACTTTTATGTTGGCGGAAGGGTGGTTGCCCTGGGAGCCGCCGGGGATGGTGGCCGAGACCCAGGAGATATTGAAGACTGCGGCCAGAAACCGACCATGGGACTGGCAGCCGACCCATATCATAGGCTTCAATACCTATTATTTTCTGAACAGACCGGGCGAGGCCGGTCAAATTTATCTGGAGGCGGCCAAGACCCCGCATGCCCCGCCCTTTCTTGCCATAATTGGCGCCCGTCTGGCCCAGAAGGGCGGGCAAACCGAGGCGGCCATCGCCGTGATGAAATCCATGCTTAGCGAGAAAAACAGTGAAGAGCCGGGCTATGCCGACATGTTTGACCGACTGCACGCCCTGGAGGGGGTGCTGGTCTTGGAAAAGGCCTTGCAGCAGTATGAGAAGACCTTCGGGCAAAAGCCGAGTGAGCTTGTTGACCTCACCAACCGCGGCATCCTTGCCACCTTGCCGGAAAATCCTTACAACCTGCCGTACTGCCTGGATGAGAACGGCGTCATCTATTTTGATCGTCCGCAGTGCCGTTCGGCAGCGCCAGTATCCGTTCAAGCCCCGCAGTAATCGCTTACGGACCAGTCCGTAAGGCGTTCCTATTTTGTTCCAGTCAGAAAAAATCATCGAGTATTTTTTTATGGCTATCAACAATATTCAGCACAAATTGACATTGGCCGCTCAGCGCCTGTCTTGTCCCCCTCACCCGGCCTTCGGCCACCCTCTCCCCCGTTGGGGCGAGGGGACGACGCGCCTTTTTTTCCTTCGCCCCAACGGGGCGGAGAGGGCAATGCCATGCCGTTGACTTCAGGTCTTGGTGTTGCCTTACGCCGTCACCCCGGCGAAGGCCGGGGTCCAGAACACCTTGAAAAGACTGGATTCCGGCCTTCGCCGGAATGACGGCCATAATTTCCATTGCTGGTGGTGGCATAAGTCAACGGCATTGCGGATGAGGGGGTAAGTTGAGAGTTGTTAATAGCCACGATTTTTTTTATGCGATCAATTGGCAAACATTTTTGCTATAATCAAATCAAGGGGATGCTTTACTCGTCATGGGCAGGCGGATTCATGAATGATGTGACCGTCAGGCAATGAAAGAAAAGCCCCTTAACGTGATGAAACTTGGGGCAACTCTCGACGTTTTTGGGACCGCATTTTATGGTAAAACCGATGAAGTCCGTGAACTCGCAGATCCATGGCAAGAAAGAAGATCACTCGTCTTCAAAGGATACCTATGCAGGCATTAATCAATACTTGCGTGAAATCAGCCGCTACCGTTTGCTGACCAGCGAGGAGACCGAGCGTTTCGCCTTCATGGTCCATGACCATGAGGACTCTTTGGCGGGCCGCCAGTTGATTACCGGCAACCTGCGGCTGGTGGTGCGGGTGGTCATGGATTTCCAGAAGTACTGGATGAATAATTTTTTGGACCTGATCCAGGAAGGAAATGTCGGGCTGGTGCGGGCGGTCCTGAAATTTGATCCCAATCGGGGCGTTAAATTTTCTTCCTACGCCGCCTATTGGATCAGGGCCTATATCTTGAAATTCATTATGGATAATTGTCGGTTGGTCAAGATCGGCACCACCCAGGCCCAACGCAAACTATTTTATAAGCTTAACAAAGAGCGGAAACTTTTGGAGTCCGAGGGCATTGAGGCCAGTGGGGACGTGCTTTCCAAACGCTTACAGGTCAAAGA
>JANNQL010000145.1:0-1949 GCA_031400755.1 Pseudomonadota bacterium
GGCTTGGATGGAAAAGCGGGCGAAAATCGATGTCGACCAGCGGCCGGTGAGTGCTTATGAGCTGCACGCCGGTTCTTGGCGCAGGCGCTCCGATGGAAGCTTTGTTGATGACGCGGAGATCGTAGGTGCCCGCGGGCACCGCCGCGGTCGGCAGCCGGCTCACCTGCTGGATGCGGCCGGCGCTGTCCGGCTGGTCCAGCGGCAACGGCAGCGCGGCGAGCGTCCGCCCGTTCTGCACCAGTTCGAGCCGGGCTTCGGCCTTCGGCCCCGTCGCGGGATACACGGTCACGAAGAAGCCAATCTCCGGCGACGCGCTCTTGCGCACCGGCTCGCCGAGGTTCGGGTAGAGCAGCATGTCGCCGACGAGGAACGGGTTTCCGGCCGGCCGATCCGCTCCCGTCACCCGCTCGCCGCTCGCGACCAGCACGAGCGTGCTCGCGCGGAGCGCGTTGTCATTCGTGGCGCGGCGTTCGAGCGTCGCGAACCTCACGCTCGCACGCTCGCCGAGGGCGTCGTGAACGATGGCTTCCATCATGTACACGCCCGGCTCGAACTCGCGCTCGCGGTAGAACAGCACGTTGCCCAGCTTGACGGACTCGAGCTTTTCCATCGGTCCGGTGAGCATGTAATTCTGGCTCATTTTAGCGAGCACGTCGTCGGCCGCGCCGCGGAATCGAACCAGGACCGTGAACTCCGCCCGATAGGACACGCCGTCCTCCGCCGTGCGGAACGTCAACGCGGATGCTGGCACCGAGACGAGGACCGCCGTCAGGCCAGGCCGGTCACGCCCGGGGAAGTTCAGCGCTGCCGCGCGGACCGGAAACGCGTTCGGCACCGGCATCGATTCGAGCAGCGCGAGCGCGGGGGCCTCGAAGGACATGATCGGCGTCGGACTGGCGCCGCGCACGGCGTAGTAGCCTTTCCGCGCCGCCACTTCCACGCCCGGCCGGTTCACCTTCACGCTGATCGTGCGGAACTTGCCGTCGAAGCCGTCGTTCTTCGGCATGTACGACAGCATGTAGTAGTTGCGCATGTCCTGGTCGACGCGCTTGAACCCGCCCGCGAGGTCGTTGGTGTTGCGGATCAGGATGCCGCCGGTCTGGTCCGTCAGCTGCCCGAGGACGACATGCGGATCGTTGCGGGCCATTTCGTTGACGCGTTCGAGCGCGCCCGTCATCGACGTGCCCGTCACGTCCGCCGTCGGATTGCGCCGCAGCATCGCGCTGGCGGCCGCATTGATGCTCTCGCCCGTCTCCTTGCTCGTGCTCGCGGTGCGAAGGCCGGCGGCATCCATCGCGTAAATGCTCACGTTGGCGCGGTTCGCCGTGTCGATGAGCGACAGAAACCGTTCGCGCGCGTTGGCCGCCGTCCCGAACCCTTCGGAGAAGACGACCATCGACTTGCGTCCAGGGATCGTGCGCATGCCGTTGACGACGGCGAGCAGCGCGTTGATCGAGGAAAGCCCCTGGTGCTCCCGTTCGAGCGCGTCGAACGTTTCCCGCGTCCGCCGCTGCATGTCTGCGGCGATGGCGTCCGCCGCCCCGGCGCCGGCGCCGCCCTGGGCGGCCTGCGCCGCCGCCTGGCCGCCGGCCTCGAGCACGGCAAGCGGGTTACCGCCCCCAGCCGCAGGTTGGCCGCCCTCACGCGCCCCGGCGCCTTGCGACTCGGCCTGAGCGAGGCTACGGGTTCCAAGGCCGTCAATGGCCTTCCGCAGCTTCCCCGAATCGCGGGTGTAGTTTTGAAGGGTGACGAGCGACAGGTCGATCCCGAAGACCCCGATCAGCGCGGGGCTCTCGCCGGCACTCGCCACGTAGCCGAGCGCCGCCTTGTGCGCGACCGCTCTGGCCTCCTGCGACAGCCGGTCGAACACCAGGGCGACCACCGGCTGCGGCGGAGCGTCCACCGCAGGTTTCGACGCTGAAGACGATTCCGCACGCGGTGCTCCGGCG
>JANNQL010000146.1:0-7820 GCA_031400755.1 Pseudomonadota bacterium
GTCGATGATGTTGATGTAGTAGTCTTTATAGTTGTACGAACCGTTCTTGGAGGAGATGGTGATGCCGCGTTCCTTTTCCAGGTCCATGGAGTCCATCAGGCGTTCGGTCACGGCCTGATTCTCACGGAACATGCCGCTTTGTTTGAAGAGTTGGTCGACTAAGGTGGTTTTGCCATGATCGACGTGGGCGATGATGGCGACGTTTCTGATCTTTTGCTGGTCCATGAATTTGCCTTGAAAGTGCCTTCTTAAGAGTTGTGGCGGCATTAACCGCAGAAAAAAATTAGATAAAATACTTTGATTTAATAAGATTAGCAAGGGAAAAGGTGAGTCGCCCGTTGAGCACGTGTCGAGGGGTGGCATTGCCGCTGGAAAGTAAAAATACGATAGCTCGGTTTGCGTCTCGTGTTTTCTCTTGTCATTCGGCGGCATAATTGCTAAATTTACGAGGCCATTTAGTCGGTTGTTGCAAGATTTTTTCATAAGGCTGATAGGGAGGCTGAAGGCTGTTGGGTCGACTTCAGTATCAAGCCTAACTTCCCTGAGTAGGCACTTTTTTTGATAGAGATAAGGGTTTTAAGGAGAATTTAATGATTCGTGATTTTTCGATGATCCAGCAGGTCTATGCCGGCATGCAGGCAAAACAAGCAGCGGCCCGTAAGGTCTTTGGCCGACCGTTGACTCTGGCTGAAAAAATTCTGGCTTCTCATCTGGCGTCTGGATTAACAGTAGCGCCTGAGCGCCATAAGACCTATGTCATGCTGAATCCGGACCGGGTGGCCATGCAGGACGCCACTGCCCAGATGGCCCTTTTGCAGTTCATGCAGTCAGGGCGAAAAAAGGTGGCAGTGCCTTCCACGGTCCATTGCGACCATCTGATTGCCGCGAAAATTGGCGCCAATGATGATTTGGCGGTGGCCGAGGACTTAAATAGCGAGGTCTATGCCTTCCTGCGCTCGGTGGCCAATAAGTACGGCATTGGCTTTTGGGGACCGGGGAGCGGCATCATCCACCAGATCATCATTGAAAATTATGCCTTTCCAGGCGGCATGCTGATCGGTACCGATTCCCACACCCCTAACGCCGGCGGCCTCGGCATGTTGTCGGTGGGGGTTGGCGGCGCTGATGCGGTGGACGTCATGGCCGGCATGGATTGGGAATTGTCCTGGCCGGGCCTGATCGGTGTTAAGCTCACCGGCAGTTTACACGGCTGGACCTCGCCCAAGGACGTTATCCTGCGGCTCTTGGAGCTTTTGACGGTCAAGGGCGGCACCGGCAAGATCATTGAATATTTTGGCCCTGGCGCCCAGTCACTTTCGTGCACCGGCAAGGCGACGATTACCAATATGGGGGCTGAGCTTGGCGCCACCAACTCGGTGTTTCCTTTTGACGAAAGCATGGCTGCCTATCTGACCGCCACCGGACGAGGGGAATTGGCGGAACTGGCCGCCCGTCATCAACAGGAGCTGACTGCTGACCCCGAGGTCCTGTCGGACCCGGCGGCTTTTTATGACCGGGTGATCGAGATTGATCTCAACACCTTGGGGCCTTATGTGGTGGGTCCGTTCTCGCCGGACCTGGCCCGGCCCCTCTCTAAACTCAAGGCCGAGGCCGAGAAGTGCGGCTATCCTGCCGAACTTAAAGTCGGCTTGATTGGTAGCTGCACCAACTCATCCTATGAAGACATCGGCCGGGCCGCGCATATAGCGAGCCAAGCCCTGGCCCGCGGGCTGAAAGCCAAGAGCAAGTTTTTCATCAGTCCAGGTTCCGAGCAGGTCAGGGCCACGGTGGAGCGTGACGGACTTCTTGAGCCCCTCAGGCAGATCGGTGGAGTAGTCTTGGCCAATGCCTGCGGTCCCTGTATCGGCCAATGGCAACGACAGGATTTTACGCTCCCACAGAAAAATTCGATCATTACCTCGTTCAACCGCAATTTCAAGGGTCGGGCCGATGGCAACCCCGAGACCATGGCCTTTATCGGCAGCCCTGAGACGGTGACCGCCATGGTCATCGCCGGTCGGCTAACCTTTGATCCCAGCCGCGACACCATTGACGGGGTTAGCCTCCTGCCGCCCAGCGCCGACGCCCTGCCGGCAAATGGATTCGATCCTGGTGTCCCCAATTATGAGGAGCCTGCCGAAGATGGTAGCGCCCTTCAAGTCCAGGTCGATCCGGCCAGTCAGCGGCTTCAGCTCTTGAGCCCATTTCCGGCCTGGGACGGTAAGGATTTTAGCGAGATGCTGGTCCTCCTGAAGGCGGTTGGCAAATGCACCACCGACCATATCTCCCCGGCCGGGCCCTGGCTGAAATTTCGCGGTCATCTGGACAATATCTCGGACAATATGTTTATCGGCGCCAGCAATGCCTTTGCCAAGGGAGTGGGCAAGGGTGTTAATGTCCTGACCGGGGACCAGGAAGTCGGATTGTCCGAAATCGCTCGGGATTATAAGGCCAAGGGTAGATCGTGGCTGGCAGTTGGTGATGAAAATTATGGCGAGGGCTCCAGTCGCGAGCATGCCGCCATGGAGCCGCGCTATCTTGGGATGAAGGCGGTCATTGCCCGCAGTTATGCCCGCATCCATGAGACGAATCTGAAGAAGCAGGGCATTTTGCCCATGACCTTTGCTGATCCGGCTGATTACGACCGGATCAGCGGTGAGGACCGGGTGGCGATCAGCGGCATTGTCGATTTGGCGCCGGCCAGTACTTTGACTGTGACCTTGACCCATAAGGATGGCTCGCTCGAGACCTTCCCGGTTAGGCACTCCATGTCGGCCCAGCAGATTGGATGGTTTAAGGCGGGCGCGGCCCTTAACATGATCTCGGCCCATCAGTAAGCCAGGCGTTTGTGGCTGACTCGATTTATGTCATAGTGCTGGCCGCAGGCAAAGGTACGCGGATGAAGTCTGACTTGGCCAAGGTCCTGCACCCGGTCTTTTTTGCGCCGATGGTCTGTCATGTCCTGGATAGCGTTAGACTTTTGGCCCCTGAACAAACCGTGGTGGTGACCGGTCATCAGGCTGAGCGGGTGGAAGAGGTTCTGGCGTCCTACCAAGTGGAATTTGTCCGGCAGCGTGAGCAGTTGGGCACTGGCCACGCGGTCTTGGCCACTGCGGAAACGTTAAGAGCGAGGCACGGTATCGCCCTAATTGTCTGTGGTGATACCCCGCTGATCAAGGCATCGACCTTGCAGTCCATGGTGGATAGTCACCTCCGTCAACAGCGGACGCTTTCGGTGATGACCACCATAGTCGATGATCCGACCCATTACGGCAGGATTGTGGCCAATGCCGAGTGCGGCATTGAGCGGATTGTCGAGGAGAAGGACGCTGATGAGGGCGAGCGCCGGATTTGTGAGGTCAATGCTGGCATCTATTGTGTTGACTTAGACTTTCTGTTTGCCGCGCTCAGGCAGGTAGGCACTGACAACCAGCAGGGTGAGGTCTATCTTACCGATATTGTCGCCATTGCTCGCCAAGAGAGGCATGAGGTCGGTCGCTTTGTCTGTCCTGACCCTTTGGAGATTATCGGGGTCAACTCTCGGATAGAATTGGCCCGGGCCAATTCGATTATGCAGCAACGGCGCAATCAGGCCTTGATGCTGGCCGGGGTGACCATGATCCATCCTGATTCGATTTTTATCGAAAATTCAGTCAGGATAGGTCGAGATACAGAGATTCACTCCCATTGTGTACTGGCTGGTAATACTGTGATTGGCAAGGGGTGTCGGCTTGAGCCTTTCTGTAAACTGGTTGATTGTCTGGTGCAGGATCGGGCGGTCATTAAGTCCTTTTCTGATTTGTGTAATCAAACTATAGCATAATTATCTTCCTGCCCGATGCGGATCGGGGAATGATAAAAGGAGATCTTGACATGGAAGGAATGAATTTAGCGAAGCTCGAAGCAGTTGTTGAAAAGATGCTCAGTAATTTACAGGAGGTGAAGCGGGAAAACGCTGCCTTGCAGACCCAGTTGGAGTCGAAGAATGACAGGATAACTGAACTGGAATCCAAGGTTAAATCTATGACTTCAAGTCAGGATGAGGTCGAGAGCCGGGTAACGAGTCTGTTGAGCTCCATTGAGGAATGGGAAAGAAAAGCTGATTTTGAGACCCATGATGAACAGGTCGATAGCCAGGATGACCATGCTGAAGTTGTTGAGTCGAAGGGTAGCGGCGGCGGTCTCTTTAGTCTTGGGGAATAACGACTGAACGTGGTTAATTGCCAAGGCACTTTACTTGATGTGATCGCGGTGAAAACACCTTGCCACGGCTGCCATATTCTGGTAACAAAATACTAACAGGTGCTATTGATTGGAAAGGCTTGTAAAATTTGAGATCTTTGGGCAAGAGTATCCTTTGCATACCGATGCCCCGGAAGATGATGTCCGCGAGATCCTTGATCTGGTTAAATCTCAAATGGAACTGCATGCCAAGTCGTCCAAGATTCTGCCTGTGAAGATTGCGGTGCTGGTCAGTTTAAATATGGCCGCTAAATATGTTCGACTCAAAAGGGACCATGAAAGGCTACAGCAGCATGAGGATAAAAAAATTAACGATTTGGTCTCCCAGATAGAAAATTGTATTAAATAATGGGGCGATTGGAAGCAGAGGCCGTCCTCTCTCCCCCCTTGTCTTAGGTAGTTTCCCCTGCCTTGTTAGTGCTAGCCAGAATTTTCCGAGCCATTTATTCGTCTGAGGGCGCCTCCACTGCTTCAGGAAAGGAATATCCGTTGCGATAATCCTTGAAAGGGGCATGAGTACTGCCCACCTAACGTTAGTTAGGTTCGGATGAAATGGAATCACGGCAATGGCGGGGGATTTTTATAAATAATTCGTTTTTTTGTGACCTTGAGATCTTTTCTGGTGAAAAGGGTCATTGAAGGAAAACGGTTGAGATAGCTGGTTGCTCTTGATTATGTGGGGAGCGGTGAACGTTTTGATGAGAATAAAATTGTGTTTTTAGTTAGTTAGACTAATTAAGCAACACGATATGTATACATTTTGTTTGGCTGTCGGTGTTTATTGATAATGAATGATGCGGATTTATTGCCACCCATAGCCATCTCATCTACGCCTGACGTCTGAGTCCTCTGACGCGGAACGTTTTTATCACCTCCCCCCTCTTTAGGTTGCCTTGCTGGCTAATTCCGACTGGTTGTATCTTCTGTTTTCTCTGGAGTTGTAATTCGAAGTCCCCTCTTCGAGTTGGAGAGGAGGCAGATGGTCTTCAGTGGGCCAATGTTTTTTATGTTTTTTGACATGGCAACCGAAATTCAATTGTCATGTCGAAAACCATAAAATATTTTACCCCATGAGCCAATAACGTTGAACGTCGCTTAAGCGACTAAAGGAAATAGCGTGGACATTATAACGATAGCAATAAGTTTGGCCGCAGTTATTATTGGCGTGGTCGCTGGAGTACTCTTTCAGAAACGTCTCGCTGAGTCGAGCAACGTGAATGCCGTCGCTCAGTCTAAGAAGTTGATCAATGACGCCTTGGCCGAGGCGACGCGTCTTAAGCAGGACGCACTTCTCAAGGTCAAAGAGGAGACCTATCAGGCCAAGCAAAAGGCTGATGAGGAGATCAAAAATCGGGGTGTTGAACTCAAAAAAGAAGAAAAACGCTTTTCAGAGAAGCTTGAGCAGATCGAGCGTAAGATCGATCTGCTTGACAAGCGTGAGGTGGAATTTCTGCAGAAGGAAAAATCTTTTGCTAAGCAGGAGTCCATCATGGCCAAGCGTCAGAGTGAGATTGACGCACTCATTGATGAGCAGCGCACCAAACTAGAAAACATTGCCGGCATCACCCGTGAGGAGGCCCAGAAGCGTTTGGTCGAAAGCATTGAGAGCGAGGCGCGGATGGAGGCGGCCAAGGAGGTGGTCCGCATCGAAAACGAGATGAAGTTGAACGCCGACCGTAAGGCTAAAAATATTCTGGCCTTGGCCATCTCTCGATATGCCGGCGAATATGTGGCAGAAAAGACCGTGTCCATCGTGCCTCTGCCCAATGAAGAGATGAAGGGCCGGATCATCGGCCGTGAGGGCCGCAATATTCGGGCCATCGAGGCGGCAACGGGTATTGACATCATCATCGACGACACGCCTGAGGCCGTTATCTTGTCCGGCTTCAATCCGGTGCGGCGGGAGGTGGCGCGCCAATCCATGGAACGGCTGATTGCCGATGGACGGATTCACCCGGCCCGGATTGAAGAGGTGGTGGAGAAAGTCAGCAAGGAATTGGACATAACCCTGCGAGAGGCCGGTGAGCAGGCCACTTTTGATGTCGGTTGTCACGGTGTCAATCATGAGCTTATTATGCTCCTGGGACGGCTCAAGTACCGTACCAGTTATGGACAGAACGTGCTTGTTCACTCACTGGAGGTCGCCTTCCTGTGCGGGATTATGGCGGCAGAACTTGGGCTGGACGTAAAACAGGCCAAGCGGGCCGGATTGCTGCATGATATCGGTAAGGCGGTGGACCATGAGGTTGAGGGCTCACACGCCATCATAGGCCGGGATTTGGCCCGTAAATATGGGGAGGCTCCCGAGATCGTTCACGCCATTGGCGCCCACCACGAAGATATCCCGGCGGAGAGTGTCATTGCTATCCTGGTGCAGTCAGCTGACTCGCTTTCCGGCGCCAGGCCCGGTGCTCGGCGCGAGATGCTCGAATCGTATGTCAAGAGACTTGAGGACCTTGAAAAATTGGCCAATGAATTCAAAGGGGTGGAAAAATCCTTTGCCATTCAGGCCGGACGTGAAGTGCGGGTCATTGTTGACAGTTCGCAGGTTAAAGACGTGGAGACCGCCATGCTGGGCAAGGAAATCGCCAAGAAGATCGAGGAGACAATGACTTATCCCGGTCAGATTCGGGTCACGGTTATTCGGGAGACGCGTTCTGTCGAGTACGCCAAATAGATTGCAGCCTTTTTTTGCCAGAAGGATTTTTTTGTGAAATCAGCAGAGGAACAGATTGAGCTCATTGGCCGTGGCGTTGTTGACTTGATTTCCAGAGAAGATCTCGAGAAGAAGCTAAAAAAATCTATTGCCACCGGGGTGCCTTTGAAGATTAAGGCCGGTTTTGACCCGACCGCCCCGGACCTCCATCTTGGCCATACGGTATTAATTCAGAAGCTCAAGCATTTTCAAGACCTTGGCCATCAGGTGTTGTTTTTGATCGGCGATTTTACCGGCATGATCGGCGATCCAACCGGTAAGTCCGAGACCAGAAAGGCCCTGACCGAAGATGACGTCAAGCAGAACGCCGAGACCTACAAGGCCCAAATCTTCAAGATCCTGGACCCTGAAAAGACTCAAGTGGTGTTTAACAGCTCCTGGCTAAGCACACTGTCATCCTATGACTTTATCCGTCTGGCCTCGCAACTGACGGTGGCCCGCATGCTGGAGCGGGATGATTTCAAGAAGCGCTTTGACAATCAACAACCGATCAGCATCCATGAATTCTTATACCCCCTGATCCAGGGCTATGACTCCGTGGCCTTGCAGGCGGATGTGGAGTTGGGCGGCACCGATCAACTGTTCAACCTGTTGATGGGCCGGGAGCTGCAACGTTCATCCGGGCAGGCCCCGCAGGTGGTCATCACCATGCCGCTGTTAGAGGGCCTGGATGGGGTCAATAAGATGAGCAAGTCTCTCGGTAACTACATTGGCATTACCGACTCGGCCGATGATATTTACGGCAAGATTCTGTCCATTTCCGACACCTTGATGTTCCGCTACTATGAGTTGTTGAGCGACCTTGCCATTGGCGAGATTCAGCAATTGCGGGACTCAATGGCGAAGGGTGATGTTCACCCCA
>JANNQL010000147.1:0-9871 GCA_031400755.1 Pseudomonadota bacterium
GCCCATCATCCGCGCCTTTTGCATCCCGGAGGAGCAGGCGGATATACTCTGGAGCGACATGGTCACCGAAACCCTGCCGGCACTGCTCGTGCAGACCTGTAACGGCCGGCTCGGCACCATCAAGGATCTGATTCTCGATAGGCAGACGCCGGAGTATGTGCGCGGCGCCGCCGTCGATGCCCTGACCTATGCCGTGGCGCGGGACGTGGCGGGACGGGAGGAGGTTATCGCCTTTCTCTCCGGTCTTCTCACCGGCACGGAGGCGGCGGATAATTCGTATTTTTGGGGCAATGTCGTGTGCGCCATCAGCGATCTCCATCCGCAGGAGGCCATGGCTCCCATCCGTCAAGCCTTTGCCAATGGGCTGGTGCCGCCCGACTACACCCGCCTGGAGGCGGTCGAACGGGACCTGGCCCGTGGCCGGGAGGAGGTGCTTGCCGAGTTGCGGGCCAGGGTAGACTACAGAGTCCCCCAGGATGTGCATGGCTACCTTGAATGGTTTGCCTCTTTCCAGGAGAGTCCGCCATTGCCGCCGCCTCCCGTCAATTCCGCTGATAAGGCGTTGCAAAAAAAGAAAAATTCCAACCGCGCCAAAGCCAAGCTGGCGAAAAAGACCCGCAAGAAGAACAGGCGGTAACCGGCATGTCCTCAATCAGAAAACAAAAACTCGAACTGACCTGGATCGGCAAGGAGGAGCGGCCACGGTGATTTTTTGTCCCGTCATTCCGGCATGTTTTTAGCGGGAAGAAAGGTTTTGCACCGGGAGGGCCAGGGCTTCTGTGCCCCGGCCTGCCCCGTACCCCTCAAGGGGGTACTGAATAAAAAAGCGGCGATACTGCCGCCTAATCCAACCGTTGATCGAAAACCGGTTGGATTTTGTTTCGTTCCCCTGGACCTCACTCTCTGTCACGGATAAATCAGAAAGAATCGGGCCACTGCTGAGCGCCATGCAGGATTCTCAGTATTTGGATTTTGCCATGTTTGATTCGGTAGGCGGCGAGGTATGGGGTACGGACAATAATCAGTTCCCTGGTGCCTTTGACCCGGCCTGATCGGCCAAGGTGGCGGTGCTCAAGCAAGCTGGTTACCTGCTGTTCGATTTCGTCACCTTGTTCGATGGCGGCTAACGGGTTGTCGGCGGCAATATAGTCAACTATTGAGTCAAAATCACGTTGAGCGGCAGGCAACCATTCGATCATCAAGACCGCTTCTCCCTATACAGTACGGGTTTTCAAGGTTTTCTTCTTCTCGGCCCAGTGGGATCGGACTTTCTCATGAGGGATGAACTCCGTAGCGGGATCATCAGCCTCTTTTAAAGCCGCCTCCACTTGGCTGCGAAACCAGCGGTCATGTTCCTGGGCCGCATCGGTTGGCAATTTGACTTGGAATGGCAGTCCTTTTTCGATGACCACCTGGTGCAGAAAAAGACGAATGGCTTCACTCATGGTAAGGCCGAACTTTTCCAGGAGCGCCTGGGCCTCCAGCTTGATGACGGAATTAATACGTGAACGGATAACGGTCTCTGTCATTTTGATTACCTCCTGCTCTTTTGGTGGCTACATTGTAGCCCAATGAACGCCACAAAGCAAGTGTTGGGCCGGCCTTACGTGGGATTGATTTGCCAACCGCAAGGTTATTTTAACTCCTAGGGATTCTTACCTATTGCGTTCCGTTGGACAATCCAGTATTTTTTTTTGAGTTTTATCGGTCGTGCGGCACGTTGCTCGACCGCGTGACGCGGATGGTTGCGACGGCGCATCCGAAAAAATACCTGATAATAGCATCACCAGGGCCTTTTACGGTGATGATGCCCGCCTGGAGGAGATGGTCACGGTTTGCAGCGATTGCTGGCCAGCATGCTGACGGGTCGGTTTGCTAACGGTCTATCAGCTGAAAAAAATGGGGCCCGGCTTACGCAGGCGCCCCATTTTTTCGGCCCTTCGGCATGGGTGTCAGGGGAAGGAGGTTCAATTGTTGGTTTCAGCGTACCTTTAGGTATAGCTGGGTATGATTTGTAAGGTTCAGATTACCAATTTAATTAAGGAGAGAACAATGGCTTTCGATGCAGTGAAAATGGCAGATTGGCAGATTTCCGAGGAGGCAGAAAAGAACATGCCGACCCCCGAAGAGTGGCGTGACCGACTAGGGCTGGAGAAGGACGAGATGCTGCCCATGGGCCGGCTGGCCAAGCTCGATTTTTTGAAGATCATCAATCGGCTTAAGAACAAGCCGGACGGCAAGTATATCGAGGTGACCGCCATCACCCCGACCCCCCTGGGCGAGGGTAAGTCCACCACCTCCTGCGGTTTGATGGAGGGGTTGGGTAAACGCGGCAAGAATGTCGGCGGCGCGCTTAGGCAGCCCTCCGGTGGCCCGACCATGAACGTCAAGGGTACGGCAGCCGGCGGCGGCAACTCGCTGCTTATCCCGATGACCGAGTTCTCCCTGGGGTTGACCGGTGACATCAACGACATCATGAACGCCCACAATTTAGGGATGGTGGCTATGACCGCCCGGATGCAGCACGAGCGGAACTACAACGATGAGCAGCTTGCCAGATTAACCGGCATGCGGCGGCTTGATATCGACCCGACCCGGGTGGAGTTCGGCTGGATCATTGACTTCTGCGCCCAGGCCCTGCGGAACATCGTCATCGGGCTCGGCGGCCGCACCGACGGTTACACCATGCAGTCCAAATTCGGCATCGCAGTCGGCTCCGAGTTGATGGCCATCCTCGCCATCGCCACCGACCTTGCCGACCTGAAGGAACGGATCAACAACATTACCGTGGCCTTTGACAAGAGCGGCAAGCCGGTCACCTGCCGCGACCTGGAGGTCGGCAATGCCATGGCCGCCTTTATGCGCAACACCATCAACCCCACCCTGATGTGCACCGCCGAGTACAATCCTTGCCTGGTTCATGCCGGGCCCTTCGCCAATATCGCCGTTGGCCAGTCCTCGATCATCGCCGACCGGGTCGCCCTGAAGCTCTTCGACTACAACGTCACCGAGTCCGGCTTCGCCGCCGACATCGGCTTCGAGAAGTTCTGGAACGTCAAGTGCCGCTACTCAGGCTTGAAGCCGCACGTCTCCGTCCTCACCGCCACCGTCCGGGCGCTCAAGATGCACGGCGGCGGCCCCAAGGTCGTTCCCGGCAAGCCGCTGGATGACGCCTATACCAAGGAGAATGTTGCCCTGGTCGAGAAGGGGTGCGAGAACATGGTCCATCTGATCAATGTCATCCGCAAGGCCGGTATCAACCCGGTGGTCTGTATCAACCGCTTCTATACCGATACCGACGAGGAGTGCAAGGTCATCAAGAGAATCGCCGAGGCGGCTGGTGCCCGCTGCGCCGAATCCAAGCATTGGGAAAAGGGTGGCGACGGCGCTCTCGAATTTGCCGATGCGGTTATCGATGCCTGCAACGAGGAGAATAACTTCAAGTTCCTCTATCCGCTGGAGATGAAACTGCGCGACCGCGTCGAGATGATCACCAAGGAGGTCTACGGCGGTGACGGGGTCGACTGGTCTCCCGAGGCCTTGACCAAGGCCAAGATGCTGGAGAACGATCCCCAGTATGCCGACTATGCCACCATGATGGTCAAGAGCCACCTGAGCTTAACCCATGATCCGACCCTCAAGGGCGTGCCCAAGGGCTGGCGCCTGCCTGTTCGTGACGTGCTGATCTATTCCGGCGCCAAGTTCCTTTGCCCCTGCGCGGGGACGATCAGCCTGATGCCGGGCACCAGCTCGAATCCGGCCTTCCGTCGCATTGACGTTGACCCACAGAGCGGCAAGGTGTCTGGTCTGTTCTAAGATAACCGAAGAGTCTCCTTAACTCTTCGCAATGGGGCACTGGAAGTTATTCCAGTGCCCCATTGTTTTGTGTGTATCGTCAATAAAAGGCAATGGCAGTAATCTCTTTTGCATTGTAAAAGTACCGCCCTTCGGCTCCGCTCAGGGACCACCGGCCCTTCAGTCTAACAGTCTACAGCCTATCTACCTAAGCTGTTCCATAACTTTAGAAGTCATCAGGCACATATATGTTGCAAGTCAATAATCTCAATCTCCAGTTTGGTAACAAGCATCTCTTTAAAGAACTCTCGGTGCGCCTGAATCGGGCGGATCGAGTGGGCTTAGTGGGGGTGAACGGCACCGGCAAGTCAACGCTCTTGAAGATGATGGTGGGCGATATTGAAACCGATTTTGGGGTCATCTCCCGTTCAAAACAGGCGACCATCGGCTATCTGCCTCAGGAAATCGATCCCTTTCCGCCGGGCCGCACCCTCTATCAGGAGGCGCGGACCGCCTTTGAACATCTCCTCTCCCTGCAGGATGAGTTGCACCGGATCAACAATGCCTTGAGTCATGAAGACCCCAAGTCGCCTGTTTTTGCCGATTTATTGGAGCAACAGGGCGAGTTGCAGCAACAGCTCGATGCCTCGGATATCTTTCATATCGACGCCCGCATTGAAAAGGTGCTGGGCGGTTTAGGGTTCTCCAAGGCCGACATGGAAAAGGATTGCAACGACTTCAGCGGCGGCTGGCAGATGCGGCTGATGCTGGCCAAGCTGCTCTTGATCTGCCCCAGTTTTCTCTTTCTCGACGAACCTACCAACCACTTGGATATCGAGTCCCTGACTTGGCTTGAGTCATTTCTGCAAAATCACAACGGGGCCTTGGTCATTATCTCTCATGACCGGACCTTTCTGGATAATCTGACCAATCTGACCTGGGAGCTCAGTCTCGGCAAGCTCACGGTCTATAAAGGCAATTATTCGAGCTATGTCGAGGAGAAGGTGATCCGTCAGCAGGTCAACCTGGCCTCCTACAATAACCAGCAGGCCAAGATCGAGCAGACCATGCGCTTTGTCACCCGGTTCCGGGCCAAGTCCACCAAGTCCAAACAGGTGCAGAGCCGTCTAAAGCTCTTGGGCAAGATGGACCGGATCGAGATCGAGGATACCGAGCAGTCGATCAACTTTCGTTTCCCGCCCTCTGCCCCCAGCGGCCGTTTGGCAATCTTAGTCAATGGCGTGACCAAAAGTTTTGACGGCAAGGCAGTCTTCACCAAAATCAATGTCGAGATCAACCGGGGCGACAAGGTGGCGATCATCGGTGTCAATGGGGCGGGGAAATCTACCCTGGTGAAGCTGCTGGCCGGGATCCACAAGCCTGACGAGGGCGAGATAAAACTTGGCCATAACGTCAAGCTCTCCTATTTCGGGCAGCACCAGGCCAAGGACCTTGACCCGCAGTACACGGTCCTGCAGACCATGGAGATGGTGGATGCCGACAAGACCGTCACCGGCATCAGGTCACTGCTCGGCGCCTTCCTCTTCCGGGGGGACGAGGTGGACAAGAAGGTGATGGTCCTCTCCGGCGGTGAAAAGAGCCGGCTGGCCCTGGCCAAGATGATCGCCAGCCCCGCCAATCTTTTGATCATGGACGAGCCTACCAACCACCTCGACATGATGTCCCAGGAGATCCTGCAAACGGCCATGGCCCAGTACGACGGCTCGATCCTGGTGGTATCCCATAACCGTTATTTCCTGGACGGCTTTGTCAATAAGGTGCTGGAGATCAAGGACGGCCATGCCACCATGTACGACGGCAATCTCACCTATTATCTTGAGAAGGTCAAGCATCTGGCCACCATGCCGGTTAAAGCGCCAGCCGGCGCCAAGGGCGGCAGTCCGGGGACGGCCAAACAGCCCGCCATTGCTGACGGCGAGAGCGGCGCCCGCCTTTCCGGCAAGGAGGCCCGTCAGGCCAAGGCCAAGTTGCGGGAAGAGAAAAACCGTAAGCTTGGTCCTTTAAAAAAATCGATTGATGAGATGGAAAAGGAGATTGCCGAGCTTGAGGAGTTAAAGGCGGCGCTTGAGGCAGCCCTGATTGATCCGGAGTTGTACAAGGACCAGAATGCCTTTGCCGAAAAGAGCATCCTCCATAAAAAGACAGCCGACCGCCTGGAACGGCTCTATCCGAAATGGGAGGCCCAGCAAGGAGAGCTTGAGGAACTGGAGGGGGACTTCGAGGATGGTGACGGCTGACTGCGTTAGGAATCAGGAGACAATTCAGGAGTATGGAATGTGATAATGCTATGTTAGTTGCTACCCGCCCACCATGCTTAATGCCACTGCTTCGGCAACCTTGATGCCATCCACCGCCGAAGAGAGGATGCCGCCGGCGTAGCCCGCCCCTTCGCCGGCGGGATACAGGCCTTTGGTATTGATGCTTTGCCCCCGTCGAGCGGGGACTGAACAGAGCAAATCAAGGTCATTTCGGGTGATGCGAACCGGTGACGAGGTGCGCGTCTCCACCCCGGTCAGCACGGCATCGGCCAAATCAAAGCCGTTAATCTGTTTGGCGAAGGCGGGCAGGGCCTCGCGGATGGCGTCAATGGCGTAATCCGGCAGGGCGTGGCTTAAGTCGCAGAGATGCACGCCTGGGGTATAGGAGGGTATCACTGTTCCAAGCTTGGTGGAAGGTCTGCCGGCCAGGAAGTCGCCGACTAGTTGTCCGGGCGCTTGATAGTTCCTGCCGCCCAGTTCATAGGCCCTGGCCTCCAAGTCCCGTTGTAGTTCCATACCGGCCAGCGGGCCATCCGGATAGTCTGCCGGCGAGATGCCCACCACGATGCCGCTGTTGGCGTTACGTTCCTTGCGTGAATACTGGCTCATGCCATTGGTCACCACCCGCCCCGGTTCGGAGGTGGCAGCGACCACGGTGCCACCCGGGCACATGCAGAAGCTGTACACCGAGCGGCCATTGCTGGCGTGATGGACCAGTTTGTAATCGGCGGCGCCGAGCAGCGGGTTGTCGGCGTTTTTGCCGTGGCGGCTCTGGTCGATGAGCGACTGCGGGTGCTCGATGCGGAAGCCTACGGAAAACGGCTTGGCCTCCATTGATACGCCGCGCTTGTGGAGCATCTCGAAGGTATCGCGGGCGCTGTGGCCGATGGCGAGGATCAGGTGCCGGGTAATGATCCGTTCGCCGCTTGACAGCACGACGCCGCGCACTTCACCGTCTTCGACCTCAATGTCATCCACCCGGCTCTGAAAGCGGATCTCGCCCCCCAATGACAGGATGGTGGCGCGCATCTTCTCCACCATCCCGACCAGCCGAAAGGTGCCGATGTGCGGCTTGCTGACATAGAGGATTTCAGGCGGCGCCCCGGCCTTGACGAATTCCTTCAGCACCTTTCTGCCGTAGTGCTTGGGGTCTTTGATCTGGGTATGCAGCTTGCCGTCGGAAAAAGTCCCGGCCCCGCCTTCGCCGAACTGCACATTAGATTCCGGATTAAGGACGCCCTTCCGCCACAGACCGAAGGTATCCTTGGTGCGCTCCCGCACCGCCTTACCACGCTCCAGTATCAGCGGACAAAACCCGGACTGGGCCAGAACCAGTCCGGCAAACAGGCCGGCCGGCCCCATGCCGATGATGACTGGCCGCGAGGGTAGCGGTTTGGGAGCGTGCGCGACAAAGTGGTAGGTGGTGTCCGGCGCTGGTTTGAGGTGTGAGTCTCCTTTGAACTGTTCAAGGATTTCAGCTTCATTGGTGACTTCAATATCCAGCGTGTAAGTAAACAGAATTGCGTGTGATTTGCGCGCATCGACGCCGCGCCGAAAGATGGTGTAGCCGATGAGATCAGTTGGCGAGATGCCAAGTCGCTTGCAGATGGCAGCCTTGATCTCAGCTTCGCTATGGTCGATGGGGAGTTTAAGCTCAGTCAGTCTTAACATGGCTTAACTGATTGAGTTCCTGTAGACGGGCCGTATTTTCATCAATTTTGGCAATGGTCGCCCGAAAACCATCCAGCTTTTCCTGCTCCTTGGCCACGACCTCGGACGGGGCATTGGCCATGAATTTTTCGTTGGTGAGCTTCCCTTCAATCCGTTGCAGTTGCACCATGATCTTGTCGCGTTCCCGCCCCAGTTTTTCCAGCTCCCGATCAATGTCGATCAAGCCCTGCATCGGCACAAAGATGGCGATGTCCTCATAGATATAGGAGGCCGCCCCTTTCGGGCATTCGCCCGTTGCTTTGATCTCGAACTCCTGGACCTTGGTCATGGCGGTAACGCTTGCGGCGTGTAGTGTCAGGGTCTCACGCTTGGTCTGATCGGCACAGACCAGCAGGGCATTGATGCTGGCTGACGGATGGATCTGCATTTCGCTTCTGATATTCCTGATGCCGCCGATCACTCCCATCAGCAGGGTGACGTCCGCCTCGGTGGCCGGGTTCTCCCAGGTCTCAACCGGTGCTGGAAAGGCCTCCAGCATGATGGTGCTGCGTGGGCCTGGCAGGGCGTGCCAGATCTCTTCCGTAACAAAGGGGGTGATGGGGTGCAGCATCTTCAGGGTGATTTCGAGTACCGTCAGCAGCACCGAGCGGGTCTCGGCCTTGGCTGTAGCTGATTCGCCGTAGAGGGCCGGCTTGATCCATTCCAGATACCAGTCGCAGAACTCGCGCCAGATGAACTGGTAGATCACCGAGGCCACTTCGTTGAACTGGAAGCTGTCGAGTGCGGCCTGGACCTGGCGGACCGTGTTCGATGTACGACTTAATATCCACTGATTACTCATTGAAAGTCCGCCGATATTTTCAATATCAAGGCGGGCGGTGTCCTGGTCGAGATGCATGAGGGCAAAGCGGCTGGCGTTCCAGATCTTGTTGATGAAGTGGCGGTAGCCTTCGATGCGCTCCTCGGAGATCCTGATGTCGCGGCCCTGGGCGGCGAAGGCGGTGAGGGTGAAGCGGAAGGCATCGGTGCCGTATTTGTCCATGACCACCAGCGGGTCCATGACATTGCCCTTGGACTTGCTCATCTTCTGGCCCTGGGCATCGCGCACCAGGGCATGCAGATAGACATCCCGGAAGGGGACCTCTCCCATGAAGTGGGTGCCCATCATGATCATGCGGGCTACCCAGAAGAAGAGGATGTCGAAGCTGGTGATCAGCACCGAGGTCGGATAGAAGAAGTCCAGCTCGCGGGTCTTGTCCGGCCAGCCCAAGGTGGAGAAGGGCCAGAGGGCGGAGCTGAACCAGGTATCCAGGACGTCTGTCTCCCGCACCAGCTCTGTGCTCTGGCATTTGGGGCATTGCCCTGGTTCTTGGTCACGGACGATCATCTCGCCGCACGCCTCACAGGTCCAGGCCGGGATCTGGTGCCCCCACCAGATTTGGCGTGAGATGCACCAGTCACGGATATTGTTCATCCAGTCGAAATAGGTGTTTTCCCAGGACTTGGGGTGGAGGCGGATATCACCGTTTTTGACGGCGGCAATGGCCTTTTCGGCCAGGGGCTTGATGGCGACGAACCACTGCTTGGAGAGTTGGGGCTCGACCACGGTATGACAGCGGTAACAGTTGCCCACCCCGTGCTCGTAGTCTTCGATGCCGTCAAGTAAACCGATTGCCTCAAGGTCGGCAACGATCTGTTTACGGCACTCGAAGCGGTCGAGGCCTTGGTATGGACCTGCCTGGTCGTTCATGACGCCGTATTTGTCCATGACCGAGATAAGGGCTAAGTCGTGACGGCGGCCGATCTCAAAGTCGTTTAGGTCGTGGGCCGGGGTCACTTTTAGGGCGCCGGTGCCGAAGTCCTTCTCGACATGTGAGTCAAAGACGATAGGGATTTGCCGGTTGACCAGGGGCAGGATCACCGCTTGACAGGGCTTGGCATTGTAGCGTTCGTCCTCCGGGTGGACGGCGACGGCGGTATCGCCCAGCATGGTCTCCGGCCGGGTGGTGGGCCCCACCAGATAAAAGATGACATCCGCGAAGGGGTAGCGGGTTAGGTAGAGTTTTGAGGCAGTGTGGAAGTGGTCCACCAACAGATAGGAGAGGGCGGTATGGCAGCGCGGGCAC
>JANNQL010000148.1:0-35427 GCA_031400755.1 Pseudomonadota bacterium
GTGTTGGGTTGCAGGGAGATCACCTGGATGCCGGTGAGGCGCAGTTTGTTCAGCAGTTCGGGGGAGGAGCGGCTGATCATCGGCCGCACTAAGACCAGGTCCGGTTTGGCGGCAATGATCTTTTCCGGGTCCTCCCGGTAATCGAATTTGGGCCTGGCCTGGGCCGCCTCGGGGTAGTCGTCAATTTTTGCGACGCCGATGATCTGGCTGTCCAGCCCTAAGGCAAAGAGGTTTTCGGTGTGGGCCGGGTAGAGTGAGATGATGCGGGCAAAGGGTTTGTCGAAGTTCAGGCTCTGGCCGTCCTGGTCAATGATGGTAAGGGCTGAGGCGCTGGTCAGCAGGCATAAGGCACTGGCTAGAACAAGAATTATGGCGGCGAAGGCGGAGTGCCTTATGCCACGGGGGGCGCTGGGACTCATGGGTGGTGTTTGTGTCGTCATGATTTTTTTTCCTGTCAATACCGGTACGCAACCTGATGCGCCCCGGAGAATGGTTCGGTGTAGGCCTGGCAGTCGATGGCAAAGACCTCATGCAGCCGCTCATTGTTAAGTACCTCCCTGGGCGGGCCGATGGTGACCAGCCGGCCTTGGTTGAGCAGGATGATGCCGTCGCAATAGGCGGCGGCGAAATTTAAGTCGTGGATGGCGGCGATAATGGTGGCGCCTTGCTCCACGCACCGTTTTTTCAGGACTTGGAAGATCGAGAGGCTGTGCTGGATGTCCAAATTTGAGGTGGCCTCGTCCAGGACCAGCACCGGCGTGTCCTGGGCCAGGGCCCGGGCAACGATGACGCGTTGCTTTTCGCCGCCGCTGAGCTGGGTGACCAGGCGGTCCTGTAAGTCAATGATCTCAAGTTCAGTCAGGACCCGGTCAACAAGGTCGAGGTCAGTGGCGTTGGGGTTGGCGAAACGGGGGATATGGGGATGGCGGCCCATCATCACCACCTCAAAGACGGTAAAGTCGAAGTTTATCCTGAAATCTTGCGGCACCAGGGCGATTTGCCTGGCCAACTCCCGGCGGCTGTACTGGTCCACCGGTTGGCCGTTAAAGAGGATTGAGCCCTGTCGTGGTGTGAGGTTGGCGAGCATGAGGTCGAGGAGGGTGGTCTTGCCGGAGCCGTTCGGTCCGATCAGGCCGTAGAACATCCCGGGTTCCAGTGCAAAGGAGAGGTCGTGCAGGACATCACGTGCCCCGTAAGCGGCAGAGAGATTGTTGATGGCGAAAATGGGCGTCATCTGCCCCCCGCAAGTGGGGACTGGGAAGAGCCCCCCAACTGTTTCTGTTTGAAGATCAGGCAGAAGAACGGCCCGCCGATCAGGGCGGTGAGGACGCCGACCGGCACTTCGCGGGGCAAGAGGGCGCGGCTGATGGTGTCGGCGGCGAGCAGCAGAATGGCCCCGGCCAGGCATGAGGCCGGGATCAGTTTGCGGTTGTCGGGTCCAACGATGAAACGCATCAGGTGCGGAATGATCAGGCCGATGAAGCCGATGATGCCGGAGACCGACACCGAGACCGCAGTGACCAAGGAGGCGATTATCAAAAGGGTCTTTCTGGTCTGCACCGTATCGACCCCCAGGGAGTCTGAACTGCGGTGGCCTAAGGACATGATGTTCAGGTCACGGCCATAATAGAGGGCGGTTGCCAGGGTGCTGACGGTCGCGATCAGCACCAGGCCGACATCACGCCAGGTGCGGGCGGCGAAACTGCCCATCAGCCAGAAGATGATCATTGACACCTGCTCGTCGGCCAGGAACTTGATGAAGCCGATGCCGGCCGACAGGATGGCGGCGACGATGACACCGGCCAGGATCAGGGAGTTGGCGGCATAGCTGCGGTCGGTGGCGGCCAAGGTCAGCACGGCGGCGACTGCGGCCAGCGCCCCGACAAAGGCGAACAGGGGCACGGACAGGCCACCAAGGACGGTGAGGTTGACGATCAAGGCGAGCGCCGCGCCAAAGGCGGCGCCGGAGGAGACGCCCAGTGTGTAGGGGTCGGCCAGGGGGTTGAGCAGGATGGCCTGGAAGATGGCCCCGGCCATGGCCAGGCCCCCGCCGACCAAGGCTGCGGTCAGGACCCGAGGCAGGCGGACATCCATGATCACCGTCTGATGGATGGGGTCTATGCCATCGGCAACAACCCCAGTCAACCGGGCCAGGATGATGGTCGCGACTTCGGGGGCCTGGATCTGGATATAGCCCAGGCCGGTGGCAGTGAGCACCGTGCCGACCAAGAGGATGGCGAGTCCGCTCATCAAGAGTGAAAAGGGCAGCTTAGGCAAGCAGGCCTCCGCTCAGCAGACTGTGCCAGCGTTGCAGTTGGTGGAGGGGCGGGGAGAAAAAAAAGGATGCGCCGATGGCCATGCGTATGAGTCCTCAAAATAAAAAATAATTTTGAGGACAGCCCTGTTTATCCACAAAAAGAAAGGCGTTGCCTCTGTCCAGGAGGAAACGGGTATGATCTTCAGGCAGGTCTTCTGGCTTCCCCGCCCTCTGACGGCCTTCCCATTCGCAAACAAACAGTGGCGCACATGGTCAAGAGGGGGTTCTTGCAGAGCAAGAAAGGGGTTACAGCGGTGGGCCCGTTCCCGATTCGCACGGGATTCCCATTTTAAGTCACAACGGACACCTGATTATGAGCCTATGTATCCTGAAAACGGATCGTTGTCAACGGTGGAATCCATCACCGGCGCAGGGTCATTCTGGCTGGAGCGGGCAGTGTGGTGCGATATTTGAAAAGAAGAAGGTAAAGAGGACGGGTAAGCCTACCCGTTACTGTGCCAACAGCTTCATGCCGCTGATCTCTTTGTGTGGGTCCAGTTGCTTGTCGTCAAGAGCACCCCCGACAATCGCCATCAGCTCGGCCACCAGGGCATTGAGTTCCTGGGCTTGCGAGGACAGCTCATCCGAGGCGCTGGCGGATTCTGTGGCGCTGGCGCTGTTCTGTTGGACCACGTTGTCCATTGCCGAGACTGCCGTGTTCACCTGGCCGATGCCTTGGGCCTGCTCCTTTGATGCCGTGGCAATCTCGGCAATGAGGGTCGCCACCTTATCGGTGCTCTCCTGGATGGCCGACAGGGCCTTGGCGATCTCTGCGGTGACAAGCACTCCGGCCTCGGCGTTTTTGGTGGCGCCATCGATCAAGTCTGCAGTATTTTTTGCGGCTTCAGCGCTGCGATGGGCCAGGCTGCGGACTTCCTCGGCCACTACGGCGAAGCCTAATCCTGCCTCACCAGCCCTTGCTGCCTCGACAGCGGCGTTTAAGGCAAGCAAATTGGTCTGAAAAGCGATCTCGTCAATGGTCTTGATGATTTTTGCGGTCTCGGTGGCTGACGTCTTGATTTTACCAATGGCCTCGGACATACGTTGCATGGCGTTAACCCCGCCCCGGACATTCGATTTGGATTCATGCATCAGACTGTCGGCCTTGCTGGTGTTGTCGGCACTTTGGCGAGTCATGGATGAGATCTCCTCCAGCGAGGCCGAACTTTCCTCAAGACTGGAGGCCTGTGCGCAGGCGCCATCAGCCAACTGGCGGCTGGCGTAGGACACCTGATCGGAGGATGCAGTCACCTGCGCCGCGCTGGAGGCCAGGGCGCTGATGACCTGCTTTATCGAGTTGGTAACGCCCCTGACAATAAACACGGCGAACGCCACCGAAAAAAGGAGCCCTACGACCAAGCCTATGCTGATGGCTTTGGATGAAATAGACAGGGTACTAGCGGCGCTGTTGGCCCCTTGGGTCATGTCGGACATACCCTTGACGGCAATGCTTTTTGCCTGATTGAGGATGCTTTCAGCCAGGGCAGCGCGTCGTTTGGCGGTGTCGGCACGCGCACTGACAAGTTTGGTGTTGGCGGTTTTATAGGCGAGCATGGCGGCCCGGCACTCTTCAATCCTTTTCAGGTCGCCCTCAAAATCACATATCTTTTGCAAGGCGTCCAACTTTGCCGTGGCTTCGTCAAATATGGTCAGGGTCTTGAGCAAGAGCGTGGAATCGCGCTTGGACTCCGCCTCCCAAGTACCGGCAATGACTCGGTTTCCCACTTCAATGATTTCAGTCACCAAGGATATTTGGTTTAAGCGCTTATCGAGTTGGTCGCCGTCAAGGCCCGCGATGATTTCGCCTTGCATGGCCTCCTTTTGGCTGGTCAGAAAGTCGTGACCGGCTTTCAGATATTGGAGGCTGGCCTCTTCAGAGACTTGGCGTTGTTGAATGAGGTCCTTTGCCAAGAGGGCTGTTTCTTCAATAAGCTTCTCGTACTCAACGATACTTTGCGCCGCCTTTTCCGCGTCCTCTTTCAATTGGGACAGGCGCGCTGAACTCATGCCATGCTGAACGGCGTCCTTGAGGGATTGTTTTATGCTGTCCAGGCTTTTTCTGGCTTCCAGAAGGAAGGACTCTTCGCCGGTGTACTCAAAGTCCCGCATCGCCAGCAGCATGAGGTTCGTGTCCCGTTCGACGTTGTTGGCCATGGTCACTTCCGGCACGTACTCCATAGAAAGAATCGAGGCGAGCGTTTCACCTTTTTTCATGCTGGTGACGGCAATGACGCCGATCACGATTGAAATAAGAATCACGAAGCCGAAACCCAAAGCTAATTTCATGCCAAGACTCATTCTCTGGATCATATCGCATCACCTCTGCAAATTTTGTAGCGCCCCCGGTTTGGGGCGGGGCGCTACACTAAAATATGATTTTTTGCCGTAACTATCCAGCTTAAGCCACAAAACGTCTCCCCTGAATTGTAACTATTCAGCAGCGCCTCAGATGCGCGGAATAGGTCTGCGAGCTATAGCAGCGCTATGCGAGCTGGCCTATGACAAAGCAGATGTGGTGCTGCTGGATAGTTACTTTTTGTCTTACTATTTTGCCAGCGGGTAGCCTATATAATAGACCCCGACAATTTCGCCGGCCTTGTTTTTTATAGGCTCGTAGCCGGTGTCATACTGGGAGCCGAGGATATCGACGACCCCATAGAACGTTGTATCTTTTTGGATGGCGGCAATGGCCAGTCCCTTGGGGTCCAACGGGGTGCCAACGGCGCGATTGCCATTTTTTATGACATTGGTGCTGACCCGAACAAAGCCATCGTCCTTTTTGACAAAGAAAGTGGCGGTGCAGCCAAAGTCGGCCTTCAAGGAATCCACCAGCTCATAGTTGCCGTTCATCTTGGTGGTGCCGAAAAACAACGAGGAGCCATCCACCTTGGGTTCGCCAAGCTTGGCGGCTTTGTCTTTCATGGCTACCATGGCGTCTTTGATTTTTGCGGAAAATTCAGTCTCGGCCTTGGCTGTCATCGTAAAACCTGTGACCAACCCTAGAACCATCAACGGCAACATCATAAGTCCGACACAATGTCTAAGCGAGTCTCTAAGCATCTTGTTCCCTCCAAATAAAGTTGAATAAAAAAAGCACGAAGCCCCCTGTTTTTTTTATCGTAGCAGATTTTTTTTGCACAGAGCAATTTTTTTTTACGCAGTTGTTTTTTTTGTGAGGGTTTATACCTAGTTGCAGGCTTTTTTGGGGATTGGCGTATTCTTTGGACACCAAAGAGTTGAGGCCAAGTGGCACCCGCCCTTGACCCTCTCCGCCTTTCATGGTATTTGTCTTTAACAGGCTGTTTTGGCATGTTTTTTTTGATGTAGGCTTGGCGTGCGGAGACCTTTGCTTCCCCCTCTTGGCGATCTGGTGTTGAAGCGGGTGGCGGCGACTCTTCATGTTGCGCGAGTATGATATTGCCGGGCGCTATGGTGGTGAAGAGTTTGCCGTGGTGGCATCCCAGACTACTGGGCAGGACATGGTGACGCTGGCAGAGCGTATCCGCCAAGAAATTGAACAGCTGGACATACAAGACAGCAGGGCCTGTATCCGGGTGACGGTCAGTGTCGGCGTCTCGTCACTTACTGACGGCGATACCCTGGAGACTTTCTGGAAACGGGCCGACGATGCCCTGTACCTGGCTAAAAATGAGGGGCGTAACCGGACGGTGCAGCTTTAGGTAATAGCCAGGGTAGTTCTTATGGTTCAGTATTGGAGAGGATTATATGCTTGAAACAACAGTTGAAAACGATGGCTGTGGCTGCGCTGGCTCGGCAAAAAAATGTTTGCCGCCGCTACCGATGTTTCAGCCAGAGCCCGATAACGCCCCTTGTTGCGGGGCGCCGCCGGGGCCGCCCTCGTCGCCGGACGAGCGGCCCGGGTATCGGCTCTGTTCGTTTGTCGAGAGGTTTGTGGAGACCCAGGGAGGTATGGTGCCTCAGGTCAAGACCTGTCTGGGACCAGGGGACTGGCTCGGTTCGTTGCGGGCCCGGCTTGGCATCAGCAGGGATCGCTACCGGATCGCCCCTGGGTTGTATTCGGTGGGGGCGGCGGGCGTTGATTCGCCAGTCTTGGTCACGGCCAATTATAAACTGAGTTTTGACGCCCTGCGCCGGGAATTAGCCGGGGTGGATGCCTGGATTTTGGTGCTGGATACCCGGGGGGTAAATGTCTGGTGCGCTGCCGGCAAGAAGACCTTTGGCACTGATGAGCTGATCCGCCAGGTGCAGCGGACCCGGCTTGAGGGCATTGTCCGCCATCGGCAGTTGATTCTGCCGCAGTTGGGCGCCCCTGGCGTTGCCGGCCATCAGGTGCGCCGGAACTGCGGTTTCTCGGTGATCTGGGGGCCGATCCGGGCCAGGGATCTCAAAAATTTCTTGGCTGCCGATCAGGAGGCGGGGCCTTCGATGCGGCAGCTCACCTTTAGCGTGCTTGAGCGTTTGGTGCTGATCCCGGTGGAGATCTCGTTAATCGTTAAACCGTCCCTGTGGGTTTTGTTGGCTATCTTTGCCCTGTCGGCGATTGGCCCGCAGTTCTCCATGATGTTAGCTTGGCAGCGGGGTCTGACTTTGGCCCTGGCCTATGGGGTTGGGGTTGTCAGTGGCGCGGTGGCGGCGCCGCTTTTGTTGCCCTGGCTGCCTTGGCGGTCGTTTTATCTGAAAGGCTTATTGACCGGCCTGATTGGTGGCTTGGCCGCAGTCGTTGGCCTACGGGTTGTTGGTTGGGATGCCGTGGCGATGGTCCTGCTCTCTATGGCGGTAAGTTCCTATGCCGCCATGAATTTTACCGGGGCCACGCCCTATGCCTCGCCCTCTGGAGTAGAAAAGGAGATGCGACGTGGCATCCCGATCCAGATTGCGGCCCTGGTGGCGACTGTCTTTTTGTGGGTGGGCGGTAGGTTTTGGATCTGAAGTTGATTGTTGGCATAAAGGAGGAGAGGGTATGAAGGATTTTCGCTACCTGGCAGGGGTCTCGACCTTGGTCTTGCACCCGGAGGTCTGTGTGGGCTGTGGCAGTTGCGCCTTGGTTTGTCCCCATCAAGTGTTTGCAGTGACTGGTAAAAAGGCGGCGATCATTGACTTGGACGGCTGCATGGAGTGTGGGGCCTGCGCCCTCAATTGTCCGGTTGACGCGATTTCAGTGACCCCTGGGGTTGGCTGCGCTTCTTATATTATCCAGACGTGGATTAAGGGGAAGGATGCCGACATTCAGTGCTGCTGATCACTGAATGCCGAGGTGTGCCTTGACGGGGTAACCCGATCTGTTTCTATGCGGGTGGCAGTCAACGCTCAAAATATGTCTTGAAAGGGTAAAATTATGGGGATGGTGAATCAGTTGGGGAATTTTGTGAAGGGTTTCTGGTATCCATTCAATTCGTTTGCCTTTATCAGGCGGCATCCCCGGCTTTATCCCTTTATTGTTCTGCCCTTGGTCATTAATGTAGTCAGCTTCTGCCTGGTAATCTATTTTGGCTTTGACTTTTATCGGAATCTGGTGATGTCCAGAATTCCCCAAGGCGAGGCCTGGTATTGGCTGGTCCTTAATTACTTTGTATTGCTCTTGGCCATTGTCGTGGTGCTGGTTCTGGTCTTTTTTACCTTCGCGGCGGTGGGCAGCATGCTTGCCTCGCCGTTTAATGATGTCTTGTCGGAGAAGACGGAACTGCTGTTGGGCGGGCATACCCCTGATGAGACTTTTTCCCTGATCAGCTTTGTCCAAGGGGCTGGTCAGGTCATGCTGACTGAGGGCAAGAAGATCGGGGTGTTTCTGCTGGGGATGCTGGCCCTGCTTCTGCTCAATCTCATACCGGTGCTTGGCGCCATGCTCTATCCGGTTCTGTCAGTGGTCTGGACGGCTTTTTTTCTGGTGATGGAATATACCGGCTACGTCTTTGCTCGCAAACGGATGAGCTTCAAGGACCAGCGCCAAATCGTCTACCGTAACGCAGCCTTGATGAGTGGCTTTGGTCTCGGCTTATTATGTCTTCTGGCCATCCCTTTTTTGCAATTTTTTTGTATTCCGTTGGGGGTGGTGGGGGCTGTGCGGCTTCTGGCTGAGGCCAAGGAACTTGGCGAGGGTGTCCGAAAGCATTAAGGTGTAGCGCCTGTCAGGAGGGCCATGCCGAAGGCCTAGCGTACATCGCGGTGTGGAATGAGGAAATTATCAGTGATGACCATGCCTGGCGCTATAGTTTGCGATATAGTGCCAAGCATGGTTTTTGTTCGTAAGGCGCACCAAGCGGATTTGGTTTGCCAGGAGGGCGGACCAGTTCGGGGCGTTCCGGCTCAAACTCCTGGCTAGGCCGTTCAGTTATTCTTGAAAAAGCGCGCTATTTTTTGGTTTTACCCGGCTTTTTTTTAGCCATCTCCTGCTGGAGCTGGTCCCGGTCTTTCTTTAATTCTTCGTAGGTGCTTTCTGCCCGAAGCGCCGCTTCCTGCTGTTTCCCCTTGAGTTCCGTTACTTTAGTTTTGATCTTTTCTTCTTTGATCTTCAGGTCGTTGGTGCCAAAGAGCGATGACGCCAGATAGAGATAGGAGAATTTCAAGAGAGCGATGTCGTCTTCCTTGATTTGGGTAAGGGTTTCCGCATCAATTTCATAGGTCTGCAAGAAGGAGCTGTGGAAGATGAAATCTTTAAATTTTTCCAGATTGGTGCTGACCATGAAGAACATCTTCTTGGCAGGTTCACTCAAGGTGGCCTGCTGGCCGAAGGATTTGCGGCGCATGACCAGTTCCATCCAGCCCCGATTCATGTCATCCCGCACATCGACACCCTGGTCGGCCCGCCATTCCCGCACCGTCCAGACCTTGTCCTCATCATGGCCCTTGCAGTAAGACTCCTTGACCTTGAAGAAGAATTTTTCAGTGGCTTGATTTTCTTGGGCACCCTCATGAAAATTGGCCATGCCGATGGGGTAGTAACGGCAGGCTGACGGTCGGTCGGTGTAGACCAAGCAACCTGCATCGGTGACAAATGGACAGCGGCCTTCAGCAGTCAAATGGATCTGCACACCCGGCATGTCGGTCTTTTCCAGGTACACTGGTTTGGTATAGCGCAGCAGGAACTCGTCAGAGTCAATGCCGATTCTCTGTCGCAGGCAGAGAATATCATATGGGGTCAGAATAATATTAATGTTGCCGCAGCATGAGGTGAAGCAGGAGACTCCGGGGTGGCAACGAAACTGAATCTTGCTGTCCAAAGAGAGTTTTTCGGGCATGATATTGCTTGGATTGTTTTCTTTACCGAACAAAATATCTTGTTTCGTGGCTGAATTTGAAGAGGTCATGATGGTTCCTTATTTTTGATAAGTCAAAGTGCGAGTCGTGCCGGCGTCAGGCAGGAAACGGGGAGCAAAAGTTACCAAGTGAATGATGCATGATTGAAATTTCCATGGTAAAAATTTTTCGACAAATTAATCACCGGGGGCGGGGGTGTCAAATTAATTTTCAGACAACAAAGAGGGGAAGGGTGTGGGGATGGGTTGATGCTTCATGGGTGGTTTTTTTTACTTGACTTTTATATTGTGAGAAATTAAAAGATTTGCTGGGAAAAATGAGTGATGCTTCATTTGTTGGGTTCATCAACACGCACCATTTTCTTTAAAGCTAACAATATCAAAATGTTAGATTCAATAGGCGTTTTCGTGTAAAAGAGAGTCCTTGTTCAGGTAGTGCCGATTTAAGATATTGGCAAAGGGTGCTGGAGCTGGTCGCAATCAAGTAGAATTGATTGTTTATGGTGAAGGTAACCGCTGCTGTTTTTTTTAAAAACTGGCGTCGCGTCCGCGGCGTCGAATTTTCAATTCCAATGTGAGGAGGTATTTTAATGCCAAGTTATGTAGAATTTTCAAAGTGTGACGGTTGTAAGGGCGGGGACAAGACCGCCTGTATGTACATCTGTCCGAACGACTTAATGGTGCTTAACAAGGAGACCATGAAGGCTTACAACCAAGAGCCTGATGCCTGCTGGGAGTGTTACTCCTGTGTTAAGATCTGCCCCCAGGGCGCAATTGCGGTTCGTGGTTACAATGACTTCGTACCGATGGGCGGTCAGGTTCACCCGATGCGGAGTTCAGACTCCATCATGTGGACCGTTAAATTCCGCAATGGTAACCTGAAGCGTTTCAAATTCCCGATCCGGACCACGGCTGAGGGTGCTGCCAACGCTTATGAGAGCCTAAAAGGCGTCAGTCTGGATAACGAGCTTCTTTCTACCCAGACGGCTCTCCCCAGTCCTGATCCTGCCAAGATGGCGAAATAATTGATTTCCGTTGCTTAAACCTATTTGAGCCAAAATTACTTTTAGGAGGAATTACAATGGCGTTACCTAATCAGCCACTGGGCGAGCTGCCCGCGGTTATCAATCCGGAAATTGTTGAGCACAGCGTTGACGTACTGATCGTCGGCGGCGGTATGGCCGCTTGCGGTTGTGCCTTTGAAATTAAGAAATGGGCACCAGCCGGCATGAAGATTACCTTGGTTGACAAGGCCTCTCTGGAGCGTTCCGGTGCAGTTGCCCAGGGTCTGTCCGCGATCAACACCTATATCGGCAGCAACCCAATCGAGAATTATGTAAAGATGGTTCGTAACGACCTGATGGGTGTAGTTCGTGAAGACCTGATCTATGACTTGGGCCGTCACGTTGATGATTCCGTTCATCTGTTTGAAGAATGGGGTCTGCCGGTTTGGAAGATAGATGAAAATGGCGACAACTTGGACGGTGCTAAGCCTGCCAAGTCATTAAAAGATGGTGGTAAGCCTGTTCGTACTGGTAAGTGGCAGATCATGATCAACGGTGAGTCCTACAAGTGTATCGTCGCTGAGCCAGCTAAGAAGGCACTCGGCGAAGAGAATTGCTTGGAGAGAATCTTCATTGTTAAATTGCTCCTCGACAAAAACAAAGAGAACACCATTGCTGGTGCGGTTGGTTTCTCTACCCGTGAAAATAAAGTTCATGTCTTCAAGTGTAAGACCATGCTGTGTGCTTGCGGCGGTGCGGTCAACATCTTCCGTCCCCGTTCAACCGGTGAAGGTAAGGGCCGAGCTTGGTATCCCGTCTGGAATGCCGGTTCAACCTACACTATGTGCGCTCAGGTTGGCGCCACCCTGACCATGATGGAAAACCGCTTCACCCCGGCCCGTTTCAAAGACGGTTACGGCCCGGTTGGCGCTTGGTTCCTCCTGTTCAAGGCCAAAGTTCAGAATGGTCTTGGTGAGTTCTATGCCAACAGCGATGCGGTTAAGGACGAACTTGCCAAGTTCATGCCTTATGGCGCCTCTGCGGTCACCCCCACCTGTCTGCGTAACCACCTGATGATCAACGAGCTGAAGGCAGGTCGTGGCCCGATCTACATGGCTACCGATGTTGCCTTGAACGCCTTCCTGGATGCCAAGAAGGCCGCTGGCCTGGATGAAAAGGATGTCAAGAAATACTGGAAGCACCTTGAGTCCGAGGCTTGGGAAGACTTCCTGGATATGTCCGTTGGTCAGGCCGGTCTGTGGGCTGGAATGAACATCGAGCCGGAAAAGGTTGGTTCTGAGATCATGCCGACCGAACCCTACATGCTGGGTTCTCACTCAGGCTGCTGCGGCATCTGGGTTTCCGGTCCGGACGAAGCTTGGGTACCGACTGTTGACGGTACCCGTTCCCATCAGTACAAGTGGGGCTACAACAGAATGACCACTGTTAACGGTCTGTTCACCGCAGGTGACGGCGTTGGTGCTTCTGGCCATAAGTTCTCTTCAGGTTCCCATGCTGAAGGCCGTATCGTTGCCAAGCAGATGGTTAAGTACTGCCGTGACAATGCCTCCTTCACCCCGGAATTGGCCCAGTCCTCTCAGGAGTTGGCTGACCAGATCTATGCTCCGGTTAAGTTGTATCATCAGCATGTTGGTGCAACTACTGCGGCCGATGTTAACCCCAACTACTGTAAGCCGCCCGGTATCATGATGCGCCTGATGAAGGCAACCGACGAGTACGGCGGCGGCGTTGCCACTTACTACATGACCTCTGGCAAACTGCTTCACATCTGTCTGGATCTTCTGCGGATGCTCCGTGAAGATGCGGCGTTGATGGCAGCCGGTGACTTGCACGAGTTGATGCGGGCTTGGGAAAACTATCATCGTATCTGGTGTGTAGAGACCCACATCCGTCACATTGAGTTCCGTAAAGAGTCCCGTTACCCGGGCTTCTATTACCGGTCTGACTACCCGACCGTTGATGATGCGAACTGGAAGGCCTTCGTTAACTCAACTTTCGATCCTAAGACCCAGGAGTGGAAGTGTGAGAAAGTAAAATGCATTAACGTCATCGAGACCGAACCCTGGCTTTAATTTGCGATCAGGCAACGATTGACTGTTATTGATCAGTTACTTGTGTATCATTGAAATCTCCAGGCGTCTGCAAGGCGCCTGGAGATTTTTCTATACAGACATTGCATGACATTTTTTGTGGCTGAGTTGAATGGCTGGAGAGATTATTCAGTTCAGCCATGGGAAATGTTTTTTATTAACTTCAAATTAAATGGAGGAGTGGCATGACAGACGCAGGTGGAGCATCCGGCATGGGTGCGGTACTGGTCGTAGGTGGCGGAATTAGTGGGATGACCGCAGCCCTAGAAGCCGCCGAGGTTGGCAAGGACGTTTTTTTGGTGGAAAAAAACCCCTATTTGGGGGGTCGGGTTGCACAACTCAATCAATACTTCCCCAAATTGTGTCCCCCTTCTTGCGGTATGGAGATCAATTTTCAGCGGATCAAAAATAACCGGAAGATTCGGACTTACACCATGACCACGGTTAAATCGGTATCGGGCACGGTTGGTAATTACGAAGTGACTTTGGAGACCGCTGCGCGCTATGTGAACAGCAGTTGCACGGCATGTAATGCCTGTGTGGATGCCTGTCCTGAAGAGCGCGCCAACGCCTTCAACTTCAATATGGACAAGACCAAGGCCATCTACAAGGCCCATGAAATGTCCTTCCCGATGCGCTATGTTGTTGACCCCAGCGCCTGCACCAAATGTGGAAAATGTGTTGAGGCATGTAAATATAGCGCCATTGAAATGGATATGCAGGCGAAATCCTTTACGCTCAATGTGGCCGCCATTGTTTGGGCCACTGGCTGGAATCCGTACGATCCCACCCGTATGGAGAACTTGAAGTTCAATTCCTCTGACGCCATTATCACCAATATGATGATGGAGCGTTTGGCTGCCCCTGCCGGTCCGACTGGGGGCAAAATACTGCGCCCGGGCGACAATAAGGAACCCCAGAGTTTTGCCTTTGTGCAGTGTGCCGGATCCCGCGATGAGAACCACCTTGAGTTTTGCTCATATATCTGCTGCATGGCCAGCATGAAGCAGATTACTTATATCCGCGAGCGTTACCCTGAGGCGCCGATCACTGTTTTTTACATTGATCTACGGACCCCTGGCAAGTATGAAAAATTCCGCGAAAAGCTGATGGCTGATCCCAAGATTACTTTTATCAAGGGCAAGGTCGCAGACATTATCGCTGAGGCTGATGGTGGCGTAACTTTGGTTGCCGAGAATGCAGTGACTGGTGAGAAAATTAAGCAGAAGGTTGATCTCGCTATCCTGGCAACCGGTATGGAACCGGCAGCGAAATCCATGGGAGCTGCCTGCGGTGTGTCGATGGACAGCAATGGTTTTATTGTCGGCGACGCCGACAAGGCCATGCTTTCTGCCGGTTGCGCCAAGAAGGCCTCTGACGTTGTCACTGCCACGCAGAACGCCACTGCTGCCGCATTAAAAGCAATTCAAGCCTCAAGGAGATAGTTCGATGGACAAAAATACTCAATCATATATTTGTACAGGATGCGGAATAGGGGCTGGCCTCGATAGTGAAGCCCTTTCCGGTATGGTTTCAAAAGAGATGAAATTTCCCTGTAAAACTCATGAGGCACTATGCTCCAAGAGCGGACGTGAGCTTATTGAAGGGGATATCAATAGTGGCGCCAATACCATAGTTATTGGTGCCTGTTCACCACGTGTCATGCAGGATGAGTTTAATTTTGGCGATGATAAAATTGTGGTTCGCGCCAATCTCCGTGAGCAATGCGTCTGGTGCCAGGGTGATGATGCCGCTGCCGATTTTGTCCAGGAGCTGGCCTCGGATAATATGCGGATGGCTTGTACCAAGGCCCAGAAGGAAGAGTTGCCCGAGCCGTATAAGTTGGAAAGTATCAATAAAGATATCTTGGTCATGGGCGGTGGAATTGCGGGTTTGACTGCCGCCAAGGAGGCTGCCAAGGCTGGATACAATGTCACCTTGATTGAAAAGGCCGCAGTCCTTGGTGGTAAAGCCATTGGTTGGCGGAAGCAGTTTCCGACCAAGGCGCCATGGACTGACTTGGAGAATCCAAGCATCGCCACGCTGGTTAAAGAGGTTGAGGCCGATTCCAAAATTACTGTAAAGACTGAGACAGAGGTCGCCAGAATTGGCGGAGCCCCTGGGGCCTTTAGGGTTACCTTGAAGGCGGCTGGCACAACTTCTGAATGGGATGCCCCCGCCAAGGTCACTGTTGATCAGCAGGATGCTATTGCCAAGGGTGAGATGGCAGATCCAAATGTCGGCAAGAATATCTATACTGCAGAAAACCCAGACGCCTTAGATTATGGCGCGGTAGTGTTGGCAACCGGCTGGGCCCCAGCTGATGTCTCCGAATATGCCCATCTTGGCCATGGACAATTGAAAAACGTGGTGACCAACGCCGAGTTCGAGAAACTGGCTAAAGCAGGCAAGGTGCCGGCCAAGGTCGCCTTTATTCAGAGCCCAGGGGCCGCTGAAAGTGATTCCGATTTTCCGTTTTGCAATTCAGTAACCTCCATGGTCGCCTTGAAACAGGCCCGTTATGTTCGCGAGGACAACCCGAACGGGATTGCCTACATTTTGTATCAGCATATGCGCACCCCTGGCAACATGGAGATGTTTTATAAGGGCGCCCAGAATGATGATGGCATTATGATGACCAAGGCCAATGTCACCCAGGTTGAGGCTGCTGGAGCCGGGCTTAAGGTTACTGCCAAGAATACACTTCTTAACGAGGATTTAGAGCTGGAAGTCGATATGGTAGTATTGGCTGCAGGCATGGTACCTGCTACTAAATATGAGGATTCCATAAACCTCGCCTATCGACAGGGCCCTGCCTTCTTGGATTTGGATCTCTTTGACGGTTATGCCGATTCCCACTTCATCTGTTTCCCCTATGAAACCAGACGGACTGGCGTTTATACCTGTGGTGGGGTTCGCAAGGCCCAGACCATGGATGAAACCATTGATGATGCTACTGGCGCCGCCTTGAAGGCCATTCAGTGCATGGAGTCTGCTGATCGCGGGGTTGCTGTCCATCCTCGTTCAGGCGACCAGACTTATCCTGAATTTTTCTTCCAGAGGTGTACCCAGTGTAAGCGCTGCACCGAGGAGTGTCCTTTTGGTGCACTTGATGATGATGAAAAGGGAACGCCTAAGCCAAATCCGACCCGTTGCCGACGCTGCGGTACCTGCATGGGCGCTTGTCCTGAGCGTATCATCGGCTTTAAGAATTACAATGTCGATATGATTGGCTCCATGGTTAAGGCTGTAGAAGTCCCGGATGATGATGAGGATAAGCTCCGGATACTGGCGCTGGTGTGTGAGAATGACGCCTATCCGGCTTTGGATATGGCTGGTATGCGTCGTCATAAAATCAGTAACTTGGTCCGAGTCATTCCGGTTCGCTGCCTTGGCTCGGTCAATATGGTCTGGATCAAGGATGCTTTGTCGTCCGGGATGGATGGCGTTATATTGCTGGGATGCAAATATGGTGATGATTACCAGTGCCACTTTGTTAAAGGCAGCGAAATAGCCAGCCGTCGTATGGAAAATATCGGAGAGACCTTGTCTACCTTAGGCCTTGAGCCTGAACGTTGTGCGGTACGTCAGGTGGCAATCTCAGATTATGATTCAGTCGCTTCGGTGATTAACGAGTTTGTTGAAGAAATGAAGGGGCTTGGTCCCAACCCATTCAAGGGCTTTTAATGACGTAAATAAGTTGTGGATTTGCTGTTGGTGACTATGTTGTCACCAACAGCAAATCCAAATGCTTAACGGCGATAAAGGAGACAATAAATGCAGATTAATCCTGATTTACAATTCATTAAGTTCTTGAAAGGCGCTGGTGGCGACACACTTAAGAAGTGTTACCAGTGCGCGACCTGCTCAGTCGTTTGTCCGCTGTCTTCTGATAGCAAACCATTTCCCCGCAAAGAGATGATTTGGGCGCAATGGGGATTAAAGGACAAGCTGGTTGCCGATCCAGATGTTTTTTTGTGTCACCAATGCGGTGATTGTACTGCTTATTGTCCGCGTGGGGCCAAGCCTGGGGATGTCTTGGGTGCGATTAGGGCCTATGCCTACACCCATTATGGGTTCCCTGCCGGTCTTGCCAATCTTGCAACCTCAGCCAAAAATTTGCCTATCTTGATCGGCCTGCCAGCGATTATTATTTTGGTTCTCTGGGCCATATCCGGCGGCATGCATTTGCCTAAGGCTGGGCATATTGATTTTGGTGGTTTTTTTGGCCATTGGGATTTTAAGTACCTCTCCAAGACGGTTTTCTTTATTGATGCCATTATGCTTCCAGCAGCAGGTTTGGCAATTCTTTCTGCATATATGGGTGTTTCTACCATGTGGAAGAAGATGGCCGAGAGTCTCGAGACCAAGCCTAATTTTCGTCCTTCCATTGTGCAGTTTGCCACTGAGTTCTTGTGGCCCTCTGTGCAAGAGATCATCGCGCATAATCGGTTTAATGAGTGTGGTGTCAATCAGGATCGGGCTCGAGGCCATAAGCCATTGATGCTTGCCTTTATTGGCCTGCTTATTGTAACGACGTATGGTTTTATCCGTAAGGACCTGATCGGCATTGTCGTGCCTTCAATGCACGGACCGATTCCCCTATGGGATCCTATTAAAATATTGGCCAATGTCAGTGCCGTTGCCATGATTTATGGCATTTTTTTGCTTTGGGGCAAACGGTCCAATGATGAAAGCGTCAGTGGGGCAAAGGGTACTTTTTATGATTGGTTTTTGATTTATGAGATTGCAGCAGTAGGTGCTTCTGGGCTATTAGCAGAATTGACTCGTCTTGCTGGTATTGGATCCTTGGCCTATCTGTTTTATTATATTCACCTTGTTGCAATTATGATGCTTTTCTTGTATATGCCTTATACAAAATTTGCACATCTCGTCTATCGAACATTTGCCATGGCTTTTGAGCGTTATCGCGTTAGCGATTATATAGTAAAAAAAGCCTAATCAACACCTTTGTGTTGAGCTCAGGCCACCGGTGCCCGCTGGATGCGTCGTACTTGGTGGCCTTTTTTTATATAAAAAACAGTTGAATTGTCTTTGTTTAACGGTTATATTGCCGCGTTATGCTGGCGTAGCTCAATTGGCAGAGCAATGGTCTTGTAAACCATAGGTTGCGGGTTCGATTCCCATCGCCAGCTCCATATGGGGTTTTCCCTGACGACCTTGTCAGTTTTTTTTATTATAGATAAGTATATGCAGTATAGCTTGGAGGGGTTCCCGAGCGGCCAAAGGGAACAGACTGTAAATCTGTCGGCGATGCCTACGGAGGTTCGAACCCTCCCCCCTCCACCAAGTTTGACTATTGAATTTGGCCTATTGAATAGACTGCGGGAATAGCTCAATTGGTAGAGCATCAGCCTTCCAAGCTGAGGGTCGCGAGTTCGAGCCTCGTTTCCCGCTCCATCCTTGTCAGTTAAATTTGGTCATTAATAAAGCTCACGTAGCTCAGTAGGTAGAGCACTTCCTTGGTAAGGAAGAGGTCACCGGTTCGAATCCGGTCGTGAGCTCCATTCTTTTATTTTTATTATGTAACGGTGCGATTCGTCATCCAAATTTAAATAATTATTAATTTGGCAGAGGAGAAAAGATTATGGCTAAGCAAAAATTTGAAAGAAATAAACCACATGTCAATATCGGTACAATTGGTCATATCGACCATGGTAAGACAACCTTGACCTCTGCGATAACCCGGGTATTGGCCACTAAGGGTTTGGCTGAAGCCACAGCCTTTGATCAGATTGACAAGGCCCCGGAAGAAAAAGAGCGTGGAATCACAATTGCGACGGCCCATGTCGAATATTCGACAGAGAAGCGTCATTACGCCCATGTGGACTGTCCCGGGCATGCTGACTATATCAAAAACATGATCACCGGTGCGGCCCAGATGGATGGTGCTATTTTGGTTGTTGGTGCCGATGACGGTCCCATGCCCCAGACCCGGGAGCACATACTGCTTGGTCGTCAGGTAGGCGTGCCGTCGATGGTCGTATTTTTAAATAAATGCGACATGGTCGATGATGAAGAGTTGATTGAGTTGGTTGATATGGAGTTGCGCGAGTTGTTAGATAAATATGATTATCCGGGCGATACCACTCCGATCATTCGTGGGTCTGCCTTGAAGGCCTTGGAGAATCCCGATGACCCGACATATGCCAAGTGCATTTGGGATTTGATGGATGCGGTTGATTCATTTATACCGGAGCCAAAGCGTGATGTTGACAAGCCATTTTTGATGCCGGTTGAAGATGTGTTTTCGATCTCTGGCCGTGGCACAGTTGCCACCGGTAGAATTGAGCGCGGCGTAGTTAATGTTGGTGATGAGATAGAGATCGTCGGGATTAAGGATACCGTGAAGAGCACGGTGACAGGCGTTGAGATGTTCCGTAAAACCTTGGATTCAGGCATGGCTGGCGATAACGTAGGCATCCTGCTACGCGGTGTGAAGCGTGAGGATATCGAGCGCGGCCAGGTATTGGCGGCGCCAAAGAGTATCACTCCGCACACCAAGTTTAAGGCAGAGTGCTATATCCTGTCCAAGGAAGAGGGGGGACGTCACACACCATTCTTTAATGGTTATCGTCCGCAGTTTTATTTTCGGACGACTGATGTGACCGGCGTTGTGACTTTGCCTGAAGGGGTAGAGATGGTAATGCCAGGCGACAATGTATCCATAGATGGATGCCTGATAACCCCGATAGCCATGGAAGAGGGGTTGCGTTTCGCGATCCGCGAGGGCGGCAGGACAGTGGGCGCTGGCGTCATCAATAAGATTACTGAATAATAATGATTTTCTATTGTTGAACATTTTTCATGCATTTAAGGAGAAAAATAGCATTCCTTTTTTAGTTAAATGCATTTGTTGAATAGCTATATAATGAAGTAAATTTTAGTGAACGTTAACCAAATTAGGGATTCACATGAGAGATATCATTACGCTGGGCTGCACGGATTGTAAGCAAAGAAACTATACGAGCACTAAAAATAAGAGGAAAACTCCTCAGAAATTGGAATTTAAAAAGTTTTGTCCATTTTGTCGTACTCATACTTTGCATAAAGAGACAAAGTAGTAAATAGCACAGGCCAGTAGCTCTAATGGTAGAGCATCGGACTCCAAATCCGAGTGCTGGGGGTTCGAGTCCCTCCTGGCCTGCCAGTTTTTGTTGATGGGCCAAATGAATTATAGGTCTTGACTGCGTTCATTTGTTATAATTTGGCGAAAATGTCGGATGGCCTTAATACGTTAATGAATTTATTTTGAGATTAAATCTTATGGCAAAAGACGGTAAGCTTAACGATAAAAATGACGTGACGGTTGAAGAAAGGCCTAAATTTAGCATAGATACGGTTAAGACCTTCTCAGTAGAGGTTAAAAACGAATTTAATAAAATTGCCTGGCCCGATAAAAAACACACAATGGCATCTACTGGTGTTGTTGTTGTTTTAGTCATGATAATTTCATTTTATTTGGCCTCTGTCGATCTTGTTATAGGGAAACTGATTGGGGCTGTCCTTAGGTAGTAAGGTATAGTGAGTCGAAGTTTTACTCGAGCTGAGGTAATGTGGAGGGCACTTACAGTGCATTATAGCACGGTAAGGGCTGACAACGAATGATCAGTTTGTAGGCAACGATGAATTAGTCCCTTTCTGGTTTGCTTGCGACAATTTGTGATCAAAAAGATGGCGGAACCCTGTGCCGGAAAGGGATTACCACCAACAGGGACTTATCCAGTTTATCTGGGCTAGGAATATTAATGGCGAAGCGCTGGTATATTGTAAATACATTTTCTGGGTTCGAGGAAAAAGCCAAGGCTGCTTTGCTTGAGCGTATCAAAAATGCCAATCAAGAGGATTTGTTTGGCGAGGTTTTGATCCCAACTGAGCAGGTCGTAGAAATGGTTAAGGGCTCAAAAAAGACTTCGGCCCGCAAGTTTTTTCCCGGCTACATCTTGGTAAATGTTGATTTATACAATGACAATGATGTTTTAAATGAAGAAACATGGCATACCGTTACCGGTACGCCAAAGATATCGGGTTTTATTGGTAATGCCATGCATCCTGACTCATTGTCTGATGCAGAGGCCGACAAGATAATCAATAGGATTAAGGCTGGTGCATTAAAGCCAATACCAAAAGTTTCATACGAAGTTGGCGATGCGGTCAGAGTTATTGATGGGCCATTTAATAATTTTCAGGGTGTGGTCGATCATGTCTACCCTGATAAAGGCCGAGTTAAGGTCATGGTTAGTATTTTTGGCAGAGAAACACCGGTAGAACTTGAATATATCCAGGTGACCAAGGGCTAAACAGTCCGGGCAATAAAAAAATTAGTATTTATTTTAGAATAGGAGTAGGAAATGGCTAAGAAAATAACAGGTTATATCAAGTTGCAGGTACCTGCAGGAAAAGCAAACCCTTCGCCCCCAATTGGTCCAGCCCTTGGTCAGCACGGTGTTAATATCATGGAGTTTTGTAAGGCTTTTAATGCCAAGACTCAGAATGAAGGGGATATGATTATCCCGGTGGTTATCACCGTATATGCTGACCGTTCCTTTTCCTTTATCACAAAAACTCCGCCGGCTTCGATTCTGCTGCTGAAAGCATTAAATGCCAGCAAAGGATCAAGTAATCCTAAGCGTGAAAGGATCGGTAAAATTTCTAAGGAAAAGATTAAGGAAATTGCGACCCTGAAATTGCCAGATCTGAACGCCTATGATGTTAATGCGGCGATAAAAATTATTGAAGGAACAGCCAAGAGCTGTGGAATTACTATCACAGAGTGATTTCATTTACTAATTGCAAGTAATTTGGTTACATTTCGGGTGATTATAATGTCAAAAATTGGAAAAAAGCATAAAGAGAGTCTTGCTAAGGTTAATTCTCAGCAATTATACACCATTGATGATGGTATTTCTATTTCGCTTCAATGTGTCCGCCAGAAGTTTGATGAATCTATTGATCTTGCCATTCGTCTTGGTGTTGATCCAAGGCATGCTGATCAAATGATTCGGAGCAGCTTGGTGTTACCGCATGGTACTGGCAAAGTTGAGCGCGTACTGGTGTTTGCCAAGGGCGATAAGGTCAAAGAGGCCTTGGATGCTGGGGCTGATTATGCAGGTAGTGATGAGTATGTCGAGAAAATTCAGGGCGGTTGGATGGAGTTTGAGCGTTGCGTCGCGACACCAGACATGATGGGTACCGTGGGGAAAATAGGTCGCGTTCTTGGTCCGCGTGGTTTGATGCCGAATGCTAAACTCGGGACTGTTAGTTTTGATGTTGCCAGGGTCGTCGCTGAGATTAAGTCAGGTAAAATTGAGTTCAAAGTTGATAAGGCTGGTATTGTTCATGCCATGATTGGCAAGGCTTCCTTTGGACTTGAGAAATTGCGTGACAACGCCTTGGCCCTTATAGATAAGCTTAATCATATGAAACCTGCCAGTGCTAAAGGTATTTATCTGCGGGGAGTAAGCCTTTCTTCTACCATGGGGCCAGGAATCAAGCTTGATACCTTGCCGCTCCGTACTATCGTTCGTTAGATTTTGTTTGTCTGCATTTGTATAGTATAGACCCTTTTCACAATTGTTTTAAACAGGGTCTATACTAGTGCAAACCAAATTTTACAGCGTTTTATGTACGGACAATGGCATTTCAGTTAAGATTGTCTTCTAATAAATAATTTATTTATCCCATTAAACTGACTGGATTGATCAGTTCGTTTGATGTTTTTGTAGCACACTGCAGGTTGTTGAGCAGTTATGAAGTCGAAGACAGCAGGTTCCATCATTGGTTTAATTGGGGACTATTCTTTTAGTTAACCGGCCTGCCGAGACAAGGATCTTCACATGTCCATTTCCGTCGACCTCGACTGTTCTTTTAGTCAAAATCAGATAGTTCTAAAAGGAGGTGAAATACATTGAACCGCGAAGAAAAGGCATCGGTTGTCCAAGAGTTGTCTGATAAGTTCGCCAAGGCATCAATTGCTGTTGTCAGCGACTATCGAGGTCTGACAGTTTCCGAATTTGAGGAATTGCGTATTGCCCTTAAAAAATGTGATTCCGAAGTAAAGGTTGCCAAAAATACATTATTGCGTAAGGCCAGCCAAAGTACCTCTTTTGAACCATTAAGTGATCATTTTAAGGGAACGACAGCAGTTTCCTTGTCCTATGGTGACCCGGTAAGTCCGGCAAAAGTTTTGGTCGAATTTGCTAAGGGGCATGACAAACTGAGCATCAGGATCGCTGTCCTGGAAGGAAAAGTACTATCTTTTGCTGACTTGACAGCGTTATCCATCTTGCCGAGCAAAGAAGTTTTGCTTGGGCAGTTGCTTTCCGTTATGCAGGCTGTCCCCACTAGCTTCGTCAGGGTCCTTAATGCGATCCCGCAAAAGTTGGTTTATGCACTACAGGCAGTTAAAGAGAAAAAAGAACAATAATCTAATTTTAATAATGAGTCCTGTTGTATTGATACGACAGCATTGAATTATTTGGAGGAATTGACATGGCTGTAACTAAACAAGATGTAATCGATTTTATTGCAAATATGACCGTCCTTGAACTTTCTGAAATGATCAAGGAAATGGAAGATAAATTTGGGGTCAGTGCTGCCGCCCCTGTTGCCGTTGCCGCTGCCGGCCCTGCTGTTGCTGCTGCCCCGGTTGAAGAGAAGACTGAGTTTGATGTAATCCTGAAGTCAGGCGGCGAAAAGAAGATCCAAGTAATCAAAGAGGTTCGCGCCATTACTTCTCTTGGCTTGAAGGAAGCAAAGGACCTGGTTGAAGGCACTCCTGCACCAATCAAAGAAGGCGTCAGCAAAGAAGAAGCCGCCGACATCAAGGCTAAGATTGAGGCTGCTGGCGGAACCGTCGAGATCAAGTAATTTTTTTAAAGCCTTTCCTTTTTTACTTAAGGGGCAAAGGCAGTTTACTGCACTAAAACGTTGCGGGAATTACCGTAACGTTTTAGTGCGTTTTTGCATGATGCATCTGGCCCAAAACACAACTGAGATATCGTGATAAGAAAATTTAGTTGGGATGACGGTATGTTAGCTGGCTATTGCGCTGGATTTCCTGTTGAGCAAATGGAGAGGGCAGGTCTGTAATGAAGATGATGAAAAGAGTTAGGAAGAGTTTTGCCAAGATAGGTGAGGCTATTGAGAAGCCGCATCTTATTGAGATGCAGCAGCTGTCATATGAGAAATTTCTGCAAAGCGATGTCGACTCTGATGATCGGGCCGATATTGGCCTGCAAGGAATTTTCAAAAACATCTTCCCCATCGAAGATTTCAATGGGGCCTGTTCTCTAGAGTTTGTTCGTTATACATTTGGCGAGCCCAAATATACTGTAGAGGAGTGCATTGAGCGTGGGATGACCTATGAGGTGCCCATTAAAATCACTGTTCGCCTGATCACGTTTGATGTGGATCCTGAGACAGAAGTTAAAAGTATTAGGGACATCAAAGAGCAGTCTGTATACCTCGGTAGTCTGCCTCTTATGACGAAGGCCGGGGTGTTTGTCGTTAATGGAACCGAGCGGGTTATCGTCAGCCAGCTCCAGCGTTCTCCTGGCCTCTTTTATGCCCACGATGACGGGAAGAACCATTCCTTGGGCAAGTTGTTGTATTCCGCTCGCATCATCCCGGTTCGTGGCTCATGGATCGACTTGGAATTTGATGCCAAGGATGTTTTGTATGTCCGCATTGACCGGCGTCGGAAATTTCCGGTTACCACCCTGCTTAAGGCCCTTGGGCAAAGTGCTGATGCGCTGTTGAGCTTTTTCTATCCAACCGAAAAGGTGATGCTGGCCGAAGGGAAGTTCTTTAAGGCCTTCAATGAAGAGTTGGCTGTAGGCCTGCGTGCCCCTCACGATATTGTCCATCCCGAAACCGGAGAGGTGCTGGTCAAGCACAACCGCAAAATTGGAAAAGCTCTGGCTAAGAAAATCGTTGAGTCCGGTTTTGACCGGATTGAGATTGAACCAGCCAGTTTAATCGGGCAGATTGTTGCTCAAGATATAGTTAATACCACGACTGGCGAGGTGATTGTTTCCTGCAATGGAGAAATTACAGAAAGCGTCTTGGAGTCAATCGCTTCGACCGGGATTGGTTCTTTTACCACACTCTTTATAGATGGCATCAAATTTACCGATTCCTTTCGCAAGACCCTGGCACTGGATAAAGTCAATACCTCTGAAGAAGCTTTACTTGAGATATATCGCCGATTGCGGCCGAGCAGTCCACCGACCATGGAGGTGGCGACGAATTTTTTTGATGGGCTCTTTTTTAATTCAGACACCTACGATCTCTCCGAGGTCGGTCGATTTAAGATCAATGCCAAATTAGGGACGAATACTGACATCAGTATCCGGACGTTGACCAAGGACGATATTATATTATCCATTCGGCAATTAGTTCGTTTGAAAGATGCCCAAGGGCCGGTTGATGATATCGATCATCTGGGCAATCGACGGGTGCGGACGATTGGCGAATTGGTGGAAAATCAGTATCGGGTCGGTTTGGTGCGCATGGAAAGGGCGATCAAGGTGCGGATGAGTCTACAGGAAGTAGAGACCTTAATGCCCCACGACTTGATCAATCCCAAGCCTATCACTTCGGCCATTAAGGAATTTTTTGGTACAAGCCAATTGTCGCAGTTTATGGACCAGACAAACCCCTTGTCTGAGGTCACCCATAAGCGTCGTTTGAGTGCCTTGGGACCTGGCGGTTTGTCGCGGGAACGGGCCGGATTTGAGGTTCGCGACGTCCACCCCACCCATTACGGCAGGATATGCCCGGTTGAAACGCCTGAAGGCCCCAACATCGGCCTGATTGTTTCGCTGGCCGCCTATGCCCATGTTAATGAGTTTGGTTTTATTGAAACACCGTATCGTAAGGTTGAAAACCGCAAGGTGACCGACGATGTAAAGTATTATAACGCCATTGCCGAGCATGAGATGGTAGTTGCCCCGGCCCAAGCCGAGCGAGACAAAAATGGCCGGTTGGTTAGCGATATGTTGATTGCCAGAACGGATGGTGAAGTCGTTAACGTTAAGGCAGAAGCTATTACCCATATTGATGTTTCCCCCAATCAGTTGGTCAGCGTGGCAACCTCGTTGATCCCCTTCCTTGAGAATGACGATGCCAACCGGGCCTTAATGGGATCGAACATGCAACGCCAGGGGGTGCCTTTGTTGCGAACCGCCGCCCCTCTCGTCGGCACTGGTCTTGAGAAGACCGTGGCCCAGGACTCAGGGGTTTGTCTGCTGGCGGCTGGAAATGGGGTGGTTGAAGAAGTTGACGCCAACCGGGTGGTTATCCGCTATGACGAGCCAGGCACTGATGGATTTAGTTCTGGGGTTGGCATCTACCGTCTGGATAAGTATAGAAAATCAAATCAGAATACCTGCTTCACCCAAAGACCGTTGGTTTTGCCGGAACAGAGAGTGAAAAAGGGTGAGGTTCTGGCCGATGGCCCAGCCACTGAGATGGGTGAGTTGGCCCTTGGTAAAAATGTGACCATGGCCTTCATGCCCTGGCGCGGTTATAATTTTGAAGACTCTATCCTGATCAGCGAGCGACTTCTAAAAGAGGACACCTACACCTCAATCCATATTGAAGTTTTTGAGACAGTTGCCCGTGACACGAAATTGGGCAAGGAAGAGATCACCCGGGATATACCCAATGTAGGTGAAGAGGCCTTGCGCAACCTTGATGAGTCCGGCATCGTCCGCATTGGCGCCGTGGTTAAGGCGGGTGATACCCTGGTTGGCAAAGTGACACCAAAGGGCGAGACTCAGTTGTCGCCTGAAGAAAAATTGTTGCGGGCCATCTTTGGCGAGAAGGCGGGCGATGTAAAAGATACTTCTTTGCGCGTACCCCCTGGTATTGAAGGTGTTGTCATTGATGCCAAGGTTTTTTCTCGCAAAGGCGTTGAAAAGGATGACCGTTCCCTTGCTATTGAAGAGATGGAGATTGTCCGTTTGGATAAGGACATGAATGATGAGCTGGATTGCCTTGAAAATGGGGTGGTTAACAGTCTGGCAGATATTTTGGCGGGTAAAAAGGCCAGTGCTGATATCATTGCCAAAAAATCAGAAGTTCTAGTCAAGAAGGGCGGGATAATTACTCGTGATGCCCTAAAAGAACTGCGATTGAACGCCATTCGCAAGATTTCTTTTGCAGAAAGTACGACCTATAAGGGCGAGATTGACCTTGTTTTCGAGCGTTATGAAAGTCAGGCCAAGGAAGTCAAAAAACGTTACGAAGCCAGGATCGAGCGCTTGCGTAAAGGCGATGACCTTCCTCCAGGCGTTATCAAAATGGTCAAGATTTACGTGGCCAAGAAACGGAAATTGTCGGTTGGTGATAAGATGGCTGGCCGTCATGGCAACAAGGGTGTTGTTTCCAGAATTCTTCCTGAAGAGGACATGCCGTATTTTGCCGATGGCACTCCGGTTGACGTTGTTTTGAATCCTCTTGGTGTTCCTTCCCGGATGAACGTCGGGCAGGTGCTCGAAACCCATCTTGGCCTTGCCGCCAAGAAGCTTGGAGAGCAGTTATATGACTTTGGCATGCGTCAAGAGTTGAAGGCGGTTAAGGACAAACTCAAAAAAATTTACTCTAAGACGGAATATAAACAATTGACCGACGGCCTGACTGATCAGGAAATATTGGACATGACCAGGAAGATGAGGACTGGTCTGCACATGGCGACACCAGTTTTTGATGGTGCCCAAGAGTCGGAAATCAGGGCGCTCCTGGTCGAGTCCGGGATGAGTGAAGTCGGCCAGAGTTATCTCTATGACGGTCTGACTGGTGAGCAGTTTGAAAATCCGATCACCGTCGGCACCATGTATATCATTAAACTGCATCATCTGGTCGATGACAAAATTCACGCTCGGTCCACTGGCCCATATTCCCTGGTTACTCAGCAGCCGCTTGGCGGTAAGGCCCAGTTCGGCGGACAGCGTTTAGGCGAGATGGAGGTTTGGGCGATGGAGGCCTATGGCGCTGCCTATACCCTACAGGAATTCTTGACGGTGAAGTCGGATGACGTCGGTGGCCGTACAAAGATGTACGAAAAGATCGTTAAGGGCAATAATTTTCTGGAAGCAGGCTTGCCTGAGTCATTCTATGTACTGGTCAAGGAGCTACAGGGTCTCTGCCTTGATATGGAGTTGCTTGACAAGTAAGGTTTTTTTGTGCGAAGGATCCAGTATTGTCACTTCTGTGCCAAGCCGATTGCACTTTTCGGTCTTTATCTTGGTGATTAAGTTGTTTGGGATGAGGATTAGGAGGGGTGGATGACGGACGTGAGTCGGTTGGCGTTAAAATATAAAGAAATAGGGGTGTGCCGTGGACGAACTTTTTAGTTTTTTTTCCAAAGCAAAGGCGCCGGTAAATTTTAATTCGGTCAGAATATCAATTGCATCTCCAGAAAAGATTATGGATTGGTCTCATGGTGAAGTCCTTAAACCCGAGACCATCAATTATCGGACCTTCAAACCTGAGCGCGATGGCTTGTTTTGTGCCAAAATTTTTGGGCCGGTCAAGGACTACGAGTGTAATTGCGGGAAATATAAGAGAATGAAACATCGTGGCGTTGTCTGCGAGAAATGCGGAGTTGAGGTCATCCAATCCAAAGTCCGCAGGGAACGTCTTGGCCATATCAAGCTGGCTGCCCCTGTAGCCCACATCTGGTTTTTGAAGAGCCTGCCCAGCAAGATTGGCAATATGCTGGATATGACCTTAAAGGAGTTGGAAAAGGTCCTTTATTTTGATTCCTATGTTGTCGTTCGTTCCGATGAGCCGACTTTGGCGATTGGCACTTTGCTGAATGAGGATATGTACCGTCAGGCCCGGACCGATTTCGGCGATAAATTCACGGTGGGCATTGGTGCCTCCGCCATCAAGGATATGCTGCATAATCAGGATCTGCAGGCCCTCTCCATCGCCTTGCGCGAAGAGATGAAGACCACCAGTTCCGATGCCAAGCGTAAAAAATATGCCAAGCGCCTTAATGTCGTTGAGGCCTTCCGTGATTCTGATAATCGACCGGAATGGATGATTCTTGATGTCATTCCGGTGTTGCCACCGGATTTACGCCCTCTGGTTCCCCTTGAAGGCGGTCGTTTTGCCACATCTGATCTTAACGATCTCTATCGTCGGGTCATCAACCGTAATAATCGATTGAAGCGTTTGCTTGAACTGGATGCCCCGGAAATCATCATCCGCAATGAAAAACGGATGCTTCAGGAGGCGGTGGACGTTCTCTTTGATAATGGACGTCGGGGCAAGGTTATTACCGGTTCCAACAAAAGGCCATTGAAGTCGTTGAGCGATATGCTTAAAGGCAAGCAGGGTCGTTTTCGTCAGAACTTGCTCGGGAAACGGGTTGATTACTCGGGCCGTACCGTCATCGTCGTTGGTCCCCATCTTCGTCTTCACCAATGCGGACTACCAAAAAAAATGGCCCTCGAGCTTTTTAAGCCTTTTATCTACAATAAACTTGAACAGCATGGCTATGTGACCACAATCAAGAGCGCCCGCAAAATGGTGGAGAAGGGGGTTAAAGAGGTTTGGGACGTCCTTGACGAGGTCGTTAATGAATTTCCGGTCATCCTCAATCGGGCGCCAACTCTCCATCGTTTGGGCATGCAGGCCTTTGAGCCGATCTTGATCGAGGGCAAGGCGATACAACTTCACCCCTTGGTCTGTTCCGCCTTTAACGCCGACTTTGACGGCGACCAGATGGCGGTTCATGTCCCCTTGACGGTTGAGGCGCAACTGGAGGCCAGGGTTTTGATGATGTCAACCAATAACATTCTGTCACCGGCCAATGGCGAACCAGTCATTGTACCGTCTCAGGATATTGTTCTTGGTTTGTATTATTTGAGTCGGATCAGGCCGCTGGCCAAGGGGGAAGGGCGGCTGTTTTCGAGTCCTACTGAGGCCCGAGTTGCTTATGACCATAAGGCCATTAATATGCAGGCCAAAATTAAGGTCAGAATTGATGGACAGCATGTTGAAACCACCGTGGGACGCATCCTGTTGTCTGAATTGTTGCCAGAGGCTGTACCCTTTGCTCAGGTCAATAAAGTCTTGACGAAGAAGGAATTGGCAAAACTGATCGATTACACCTATCGTCATGCTGGGACCAAGGATACCGTTTTGCTGGCTGATCGGCTAAAGGATATGGGCTATGAGTTTGCAACTTCATCAGCCATTTCCATCTGCATCAACGACATGAAAATTCCGGTGAGTAAGGAAGATTTGATCGCCAAAGCTACCAACTCGGTACTGGATGTTGAAAGGCAGTATGCCGATGGTTTGGTTACGGCTGGTGAGAAATACAATAAGATGGTTGATATCTGGTCTCGGACCACTGACGAGGTGGCCCAGGAGATGATGAAGGAGCTCAGTGTCGATTATGTGCGTGATGCTGATAATAAATTAATTGAAACGCCGAGTTTCAATTCGATTTTTGTTATGGCTGACTCCGGGGCGAGAGGATCCAAAGATCAGATCCGTCAGTTGGCCGGGATGCGCGGCCTGATGGCCAAGCCCTCGGGCGCTATTATCGAGTCTCCGATTAAGGCCAATTTCCGGGAAGGCTTGAGCGTCCTTGAGTATTTCATTTCAACCCACGGTGCCCGAAAGGGTCTTGCTGATACTGCCCTGAAGACCGCCAACTCGGGGTATTTGACTAGACGCTTGGTTGATGTGGCCCAGGACTCCACCATCATTGAGCGGGACTGTGGCACTCTGGACGGTATCGAGGCTGAGCCTTTGATGGAGGGTGGCGAGGTCATCCAGCATGTTGGTGATAGAATTTTGGGGCGTGTAGCACTAGACGATATTGTTGATCCGTATACCGATACCATTCTTGTTCATGCCAATGAGGAAATCACTGAGGGTGAAGTTGAGCTGATAGATAAGGCCGGTATCGATCGGATTAAGATCAGATCAGTTTTGACCTGCCAGGCCAAACGTGGCGTCTGTGCTAAATGTTATGGCCGTGACCTGGGTCGTGGCCACATGGTCAATCAAGGTGAAGCTGTGGGTATTATTGCAGCTCAGTCCATCGGTGAACCAGGAACGCAGCTCACCATGCGTACTTTTCATATCGGTGGTACAGCCAGCAGAAGCGCTGCCGTCGCCGAGGTCAGAACCAAGCACGGTGGTATAATCAGGCTACAGGGTCTCCATACCGTTGCCGGCCTTGATGGCAAGCTGGTTGTTATGAACCGCAATGGCGAGATCAGCATTTTTGGGCCCAAGGGCCGTGAACGTGAGCGTTATCCCGTAAACTACGGTGCCCAGCTCCATTTTAATGACGGTGATGAAGTGCCAGCAGATACTATGATCGCTGACTGGGACCCCTACACCATACCAATCGTATGCGAGGTTGGTGGCATTGTCAAATTTGGTGATATCCAGGAAGGGGTGACCATGCAGGAAAAACTTGACCCGATTACCGGTAAGTCGAGTTTTGCTATCATGCAATCACGTCATGGTAATCTAAATCCGCGTATTTCGCTGAAGGATAAGGATGGACGTGGGGTTAAGTTGCCTAAAACAGGCACCATTGCCCGGTATTCTCTGTCGGTGGGGACGCTGGTCAGTGTTCAGGAAGGGCAGGAGATCGGCCCAGGAACCGTGTTGGGCAAGATCCCGCGTGAGACCACCAAAACCAAGGACATCACCGGTGGTTTGCCTCGGGTTGCGGAGTTGTTTGAGGTGAGAATGCCCAAAGAATATGCGGTTATTTCTGAGATTGACGGTCAGGTCAGTTATGGCAAGGATACCAAGGGTAAAAAACGGGTGATTGTCACCCCTGAGCTTGGCGAACCCAAGGAATATGCTATTCAAAAGGGTAAGCATATCAGCGTTCATGAAGGGGATTATGTCAAGGCCGGAGAACCTCTGATGGATGGATCGCCAGCGCCAAATGATATTTTGAGGGTCATGGGTGTTAAAGAACTGGCCAAGTTTCTGGTAAATGAAATCCAGGAAGTCTACCGTCTGCAGGGCGTTAAAATTAATGATAAGCATATCGAGGTCATTGTTCGGCAGATGTTACGCCGGGTTACAATCACGGGGGTTGGTGATTCAATCTTTATGCTTGGTGAACAGGTTGAATGGTGGCGTTTTCAGGAGGAAAATGACAAGATTATGAAAGAAGGCGGTCTTCCTGCCCACGCCGAGCCCCTCCTTCTTGGCGTGACCAAGGCATCCTTGAGTACGGATAGCTTTATATCTGCCGCTTCTTTCCAGGAGACTACCAAAGTCTTGACCAACGCCGCCATGGCAGGACGAATTGATGACCTGACGGGTTTGAAAGAGAATGTAATTATGGGGCGTCTGATCCCGGCTGGGTCAGGGCGAAAAGAGTATCTTCAATTTGACTAGCTGGAACATATTGCTTGACAGGGAATAGGACTTCGGGTAAAAAGCTTTTTTTCTGTAACGATACGGTTTTTTTGCTAAACGAGATAATTTGACAGAGGAGTATTTCAATGCCAACCATCAATCAATTGGTACGGCAAGGTCGTAAGAAGATAAGTAGCAGGGCCACGACCCCAGCTTTGAAAGGATCACCGCAAAAGCGGGGAGTTTGTGTGCGTGTATATACTACAACCCCAAAGAAGCCAAACTCTGCTTTGCGTAAAGTAGCCAGGGTGCGGCTGACCAATGGTATGGAGGTGACCTCCTACATACCTGGTGTTGGACACAACCTTCAGGAGCATTCAGTTGTGATGATTCGCGGTGGTAGGGTTAAAGACTTGCCAGGTGTACGTTATCATATCATTCGTGGCACGCTCGATACACTGGGTGTGGCCAATCGGAAGCAGAGTCGTTCAAAATACGGCGCCAAGCGTCCAAAATAGTTTACTTTTGATTAGTTTGTGAGGAAGGATAATGCCTAGACGTAAAACTGTTGCCAAGAGGATTATAGCCGCTGATTCTCGATTTAAAAGCGTGCTGGTTTCCAAGTTTATTAACCAGCTTATGCTTGATGGAAAAAAGAATGTGGCCCGCAGTGTATTTTATGATGCCATGGATATTATTGCCGAGCGGATTAAAGAAGGCAACCCCATTGATGTCTTTGATAAGGCGATGGAGTCGGTTCGGCCAAGGGTAGAAGTGAAGTCTCGCCGGGTCGGTGGTGCAACCTATCAAGTGCCTGTTGAAGTTCGTCCTGAGCGGCGTAATGCTTTGGCCATGCGGTGGATAACAACTTTCGCCCAAAAACGGTCAGGCCATTCAATGGCTGAGAAATTAGCCGCAGAACTGAGTGATGCCTTTAATAATCGTGGTGCCGCTGTTAAGAAGCGTGAGGACACCCATAAAATGGCTGACGCCAATAAGGCCTTCGCACATTACCGCTGGTAAAATATCTGGCGGCGGCTTTATCTGTTGACAAGCTTTCTTTGCTGGTTTATATAAATATATTTTTGCCATCTGATACTTAGGTGGGGTAAGGTTTCAGCGGAAAAGGAAAGCAAATTGTGACGGCAAAGTCCGGACTGTCAAGTCTGCGTAATATTGGCATTATGGCCCATATTGATGCGGGCAAAACGACCACTACAGAACGTATACTTTTTTATACAGGTCGATCGTACAAGATCGGTGAGGTCCATGATGGCACTGCTGTTATGGACTGGATGGAGCAGGAGCAGGAACGAGGGATTACTATTACCTCCGCTGCAACAACCTGCCAGTGGCAAAATCATCAAATAAATATCATTGATACTCCAGGGCACGTTGACTTTACTATTGAAGTTGAGCGATGCCTCAGAGTTCTAGATGGCGCGGTAGGTGTTTTTTGTGCCGTAGGTGGAGTCGAACCACAATCAGAAACAGTTTGGCGACAAGCCGATAAATATAGAATACCCAGAATTGCTTTTATCAATAAAATGGATCGGGTGGGCGCGAACTTTGAGCGTTGCCTTTCCATGATAGAACAAAGACTGGGGGCGGTACCAATAGCATTACAAATCCCGATTGGCAAAGAAGAATCCTTTGTTGGAGTCATTGATCTGATAGAAGGGACAATGCTCTACTTTGATGAGGATTCTCAGGGCTCTGAAGTTATTGAGAAGCCAATATCCCAAGAGTACTTCGACATTTTCACGGCTGCACATATGACCCTCGTCGAGAAGCTGGCCGACTTCGATGAGGGGGTCATGGAAAAATTTATTGATGAAAAGCCTGTCAGTGCTGATGAAATCAGGCAGGCCATACGCAAAGCGACATTGCACTTGGGGATCGTTCCCGTTTTATGTGGCAGTGCCTTTAAAAATAAGGGCGTCCAGCCACTGTTAGATGCAATTGTCTGTTATTTGCCTTCACCGCTCGATGTGCCTCCGATAAAGGGCATTGATGCCGATGGTCTTGACGTTTTGCTTGAGACCAAGGTGACTGAACGTTTTTGTGCCTTGGCTTTTAAGATCGTTTCCGATTCATTTGTAGGAAATCTTGCCTTTATTCGTGTTTACTCAGGGATTTTACGAGTTGGCGACAAGGTTTATAATTCCTCTAAGTGTAAACAGGAAAAGATCAGCAAGATTTTGAAGATGCATGCAAATAAGCGGGAAGAGGTCAAGGAAGTATGCGCCGGTGATATTGCCACCTTGGTAGGCCTACGTTTTTCTACAACAGGGGACACATTGTGCGAAAAGGGCGATACGATAGTACTTGAAAAAATTGATTTTCCCGAGCCGGTAATCAGCATAGCTATTGAGCCGAAGGGAAAGGCTGATGAGGAAAAGCTGCGGGATAGTTTAGCTAAAATTGCCCTGGAAGATCCTTCATTTAAAGTTTCGATTCACGAAGATACCGGTCAGACGCTCATATCAGGGATGGGTGAGCTCCATCTTGAGATTATTGTTGATCGTTTGATTCGAGAGTTCAAGGTCGAGGCTAATGTCGGCAAGCCACAAGTTTCGTACAAGGAAACTATTGCTGGGAAAGGTCGCGGTGAGGGTCGGTTTGAACCACAGGGCGTCAGCAAATCACAGTATGGTCATGTTGTGCTCGAAGTAGATAAGTTGGATCGTGGCGCTGGTTTTTGTTTTGTAAGTACCGTTGCCGAAGATCAGATCCCAACGGAATTTGTCCAGGCTATCAGAAAAGGTGTCGAATCAGCCCTTGATTCAGGGACACTCCTTGGCTTTCCGGTTGTTGACATTAATGTCACTTTGGTTGGTGGCTCCTACCATGAGGAGGACTCAACCGTTCAGGCCTTTGGTGTCGCTGCAAACATAGCTTTGCGTAATGCCAGTCTAGCGGCCCAACCAATTCTCATGGAACCAGTGATGAGGCTTGAAGTAGTTGTGCCTGATGAATATTTAGGGGATGTCATTAATGACCTAAATAGCAAGCGGGCCAAAATTTATGGAATGAACGTCAGGGAGCATGGCATCCAGGTCCTTGAAGCGCATGTTCCTCTTGCAGAAATGTTTGGTTATTCTACAGACTTGAGATCGGCAACTCAGGGACGAGCAAGTTTTACACTGCAATATCATTCATATGAAGAAATACCAGCGAGAATTGCTGATCATATTATAAAGAAAATTAGAGGATTGTAGTAAACATCTGTTCATCAAGAAGAAATAATGAGGGAAAACAATGGCTAAGCAAAAATTTGAAAGAAATAAACCACATGTCAATATCGGTACAATTGGTCATATCGACCATGGTAAGACAACCTTGACCTCTGCGATAACCCGGGTATTGGCCACTAAGGG
>JANNQL010000149.1:0-8394 GCA_031400755.1 Pseudomonadota bacterium
TGAGCGGAGTCGAAGGGCCTTGTTCTGAAAACTTGACTGCATTGTTGACCAGATGATTGAGTATCTGGGCCAGTACCGTGTAATCGCCGAAGAAGCCCTTTTTTTTTGGCAGGGCTTGGTCAATGGCGATCAGTAACGGCAGGTCTTTGGTCTTGGCTTGGCGCGCAAGGGTGGGGGTGATTTGATCGAAAAAGCCCTGCAAATCAAAGGCCTGAGGCCTGAGGTCATTGTCCCCGGTATCGAGCCTTGAGAAATCAAGCAACTGATCGATCAGCCGCATGAGCCGGTCGGCTGATGCGGAGATTATCTTCAGGTACTCAAGTGGTTTCTCCGGCAAATCCATATCGCACAGCAGGCTGGTAAAGCCGATAATGCCATTCATCGGCGTCCTGAGTTCGTGGCTTACGGTGTTTAGGAAATCGGTTTTCGCCTTGCTGGCCGTTTCGGCCTTTTCTTTTGCCTGACGCAGGTCGCAAAACAGGGACCTTTCCCTGAACATTCTGCTCAACTTGGCATCAAACTCATCTCTCTGGAAGGGCTTGGCAATAAAATCGGTCGCCCCGGCCTTGATTACATCAATATAGGAATATTTTTTGCTGAAGCCGGTCATGACAATCACGTCCACCCCTGGATGGTGCTCCTGGCTGTGTCTGAGCAGCTCCATGCCGTCCATATCCGGCATCACCATGTCGGTGACCATGGCGTCGAAGGAGTCATCCTGCAGGCATTTCACGGCATCAAGGGCGCTGGGGACGGCCACAAACTTAAAGCCCAAGGCCTGCGTGTATCTCTCGACAAGGCTTAAGTGGTCGGGGTCGTCATCAACCAGGAGGATTTTTTTTTGAATGTCCATGGGTCACCTTAAGATGAATTGTTTCGCTTGAAGTTCTTGCAAAATTTCTCCTACTGGGCCTTGCGCATCGACACATCCCGGACACTCCCCACGGCCTGCCACTCGCCACGAATCTTCAGGCCCGACAGGGAGAGCTCGATCGGAATTGTCTTGCCGTTCTTGCCTACGGCAGTGAGGTCAACTGTCTTTCCGAGCATCCCTCCCTGGCCGGTCTTGAAAAAATGCTTAAGGGCATTGGCTGATTGCTGACGACAGGACTTGGGCGCAATGAGCTCATGGAGATTTTTGCCCATTACCTCTTCCGCGCAATAGCCAAAGATCCTTGACGCCGCTGGGTTCCAGAATGAGATGCAGCCCTTGGCATCCATCATGATCAGGGCATCGAGTACATTGTCGGTCATGGCCCGGTAGCGCTGCTCGCTCTCGGCATTAAGCGCATCGTTCTTCTTGCTCTTGATAATGCCGGCGATGGCCTGCGCTGCTGAGACGAGCATGTGCTCAGCATCCCGGTTATGCATGGCCCCGGCTTTGACATACAGGGTGAAAACCCCGAGCAGTTCACCATTAGCGAGCAGAATAGGCACGCAGTAATGCCCGTGCTCTAAGATCCCTTCGAAGCGGTTATGGTGAGCTTTCCCCATGTGGTCGGCAAAAATCACTTTCTTGGTCTGCGCCGCCAGACCGCATAAACAATGGCCGAACTGGACCTGGGCGCAGATTTCCTTAAGTGGTTCGGCAAGGTTGTGGTGGGTCTGCATGATCAGCTTGCTCTTGTTGTGCTCATCAACCAGAAAGACGGCGCCTTTTGCTTCCAGCTCGAGCCAGGGAAACTCGGTAATGCAGAGCAAGAAGTCGTGCAGAAGTTCTGTCAGCGGCTTGTTCTTGGTGGGCAGGGACAGCAGTTCGAGCAATATCTTCTGGGTCTTGATTTCGTTTAAGTAGGATGACATCAGCATCTTTTCGCGGAAGACCCGCTCGATCTTGGCCTCCAGCGCATCCTTGTTCACTGGTTTTTCAAGAAACTCATAGGCCCCGGCCTGAATGATATCCTTGAAGGAGTAGCTTTTGCCATATCCGGTCAGGATAATGGTGGCCACCTGGGGGAATTCCTCCTGAATTTTCAAGAGCAGCTGCATGCCATCCATGTTAGGCATCAGCATGTCGGTAAGGACTAAATCGATGTCGTTGTTTTTAAGACAATCGAGGGCCTGCTCGCCGTCTTCGGCGGTAATGCAGTCATAGCCAAAGGAGGCGACGTAGCGTTCAATCAGTTCAAGATAATCAATCTCATCGTCAACAATCAGGATCTTGAGCCTCTTGGTCTCGTCGAACATCTCGGTGGGGAACTCGTGCAGCCGGGCCAGGACGTTAATTTTTTCTTTGATTTTCCTCTGCATAAGCTGCCCCCATAAATTTTGGTTCAATATTTGGTAGTGGATCAGTTGTAGGTTGGGTTAGCGAAGCGTAACCCAACACCACAGGCGCCATTGGCGTTGGGTTATACCCCTCAAGGGGGTACTGAGCAAAGCGGCCAGACGACGGCCTAACCCAACCTGCAAATCTGAGGTACGGCATGATTTTCACTAATTCCAATTCTAATTCTGAACTTCATTTAAACCGTCATTCCGGGCAAGCGAAGCGCGACCCGGAATCCATTGCGCCCTCTGGATTCCCGCTTTCGCGGGAATGACGGAATACGGTAGATTTGATTTAGAACTGGAATAAGTCCTCAGTCCTTAAGTAATTCCTCGTTCCCCAAGAGCGACACATAGACCGCGCCATTCAGTACGGAAAAAAAAAGCTTGCGGCCACGGCTGCCGCCGACATCGGTCTTGGTGACTGTTAAGCCAAGCAGAGTCAGGATCTCTTGGGCCCGGGCCACGTTCTTCCTGCCCATGGCCAGATTGCCGGGGTGATCGCGGTCGATGGCCAGGACCTGGGAGCCGCCGAAGAGCTTGATTTTAAGATCGTCGGTGGCTCCGTACTCCGTCGCTTTCCGATAGATATAATGAATTGCCGTATCGACATAGCGCAAGTCGTGGTGACGGCCGCTGCGGTCAGGGTGGATGGCATGGCAGATGGCCCCGATCCTCAGGCTTGGCGAGAACATGGTCACTGCAATGCACGAGCCGAGGATGGTGCTCACCAGGATCGGCTGGTTGGCCACCACTACCTCGCCCGGCATGAGGTAGATATGGCGGCTATGGGAATCGAGCAGGCTGCTCACGCCTTTCGGTAGATGGTCGAAGCCACGGCCTGGAAGTCGGTGTCAAGTCCATTCAAGCTCTCGGAGTGTCCGAGAAAGAGAAAGCCGCTACCTTGCAGCTGATGATGGAACTTGCCCATCAAGGTCTGCTGGGTGGTCTTGTCGAAATAGATTACGACATTGCGGCAGAAGATGATATCCATTTTCTGCCGCACCCCGAGGTCGTCATCCATGAAGTTGATTCGTTTGAAGGTCACATGCTGCCTGATTTCAGGGCAAATCCGCACCAGGCCGCTGGTGCGGTCCTGACTGCGCAGCAGGTATTTTTTCTTGAACCGGTCAGGGACAGGTTCGATGCGGTCATCCGCGTAGATCCCTTTTATGGCATGCTCCAGGATGCGGCTGCTGATGTCCGAGGCCAGGATAGAAAACCGGAAGTCGCGACGTTGATCGGCGAGTTCCGACAGCACCATGGCCAGGGTGTAAGGCTCTTCGCCGCGGGAGCAGCCGGCGCTCCACAGGCGGATTGGTTCCTTGAGGCAGTCGGCGCGACCATTGATAATGGCGGGCAAGACAGTCTTGGCCAGATAGGCGAAATGGTCCGGCTCCCTGAAGAAGTCCGTCTTGTTGGTGGTGACGACGTCGATTAAGTGCACCAGTTCGTTGTCTTGGCCTTCCTGGCTGAAGACAAAATCGGCATAGGCCTCGAAAACGGACATGCCAAGGATCTTCAAGCGTTTCTGCATCCGAGCCTCAAGCATGGTCTTTTTGGTCTGCGGCAACTTGATACCGACCTTGTCGTAGATAAAGGCGCTGAACCGTTGAAACTCCCTGTCCTTCAGTATGGCAGCGGTAGATGGCATCATAATAATAGGCGCTCGTTTTTTTTTGTTAATTGATCTTGTTTTTAGTGGATAAGCGTAAGCGCATCCGCCGTACCCTTCGACTCCGCTCAGGGAACCAAGGAACAATTCCGTCAACCGTTCCCTGAGCGGAGTCGAAGGGTACGGTTGACGGTTAGTCCTACTGCCCTGCCGCCTTGGTCGCCTGTGCGATATCGTCGGACGAGAACACCTTGTCGATATCGAGGATCATCACGAAATCGTTGTCGATCTTGCCCATCCCTTTGATGAATTCGGTGTTGAGCTTGGTGCCGAGGTGCGGCGCCGGCTCGATCTTGTCCGGCTCCATCTCCACCACCTCCTGCACTGAATCGGCCAAGGCCCCTAAGACGACCAACTCGCCGTCGAGCTGGACCTCGACCACGATGATGCAGGTGTTGACCGTCTGTTCGGTGCACTCCATGCCGAAATTGAGCCTGAGGTCAATGACTGGCACCACACTGCCGCGCAGGTTGATGACGCCCCGCATGAACTCCGGCGTTTGCGGCACCTTGGTGATTGAGGTGAATTCCAATATCTCCCGGACCTTGGACACATCAATGGCAAAGACCTCATTCGCCAGCTTGAAGGTCAGGTATTGCACTGTCTCCGTTATTTGCGCCACGCTCATGGTTTGTCCTCCTATTTAGTAAAAATCAGGGAAAGGCTGAAGCCCCCCCCAATGCCGTTGACTTAAGATTTCTCCAGCAGTGCAAATTACAGTCGTCATTCCGGCGAAGGGCCGGAATCCAGTCTTTTCAAGCAGTTTCTGGACCCCGGCTTTCGCCGGGGTGACGACATAAAGCGATACGCTACACCTTAAGTCAAAGCCATTGCCCCCCCGTCCGACACCAGCGGGGGCTGAACAGAGCCCGCCAAGGGGGGAGGGGCCTCTGTTCAATCCTCACTTGTCAGTACTTCTCGAACACCTCATCCAGATGGTCGGCCGCGCCCTTGACCCCCATGTCCAGGTGGATGACATCGTCGTGCTTGCCAGGCTTGGCGGTTTTATGGGTGCCGGTCATGCGCGGCATGGCCTGATGGGCGATGGCCTTCGGCTGCTTGGCTGCCTTTTGTTGGGCAGGAGGCAAGGCGCGCTGCCGGCCAGTGTCCAGGGTAAAGAAGGCGATGGTGCCCTTGAGCTGCTCGGCCTGGCTGGACAACTCTTCGGTGGTGGAGGCCATCTCCTCGGCCGAGGCGGCGTTCTGCTGGATGACCTGATCGAGCTGCTGAATGGCCCGATTGACCTGCTCGGCGCCGCTATCCTGCTCCTTGCTCGAGGCAGTGATCTCCTGGACCAGTTCGGCAGTTCTCTGGATATCCGGCAGCATCTTGTTCAGCATGTCGCCGGCCTGTTCGGCAATGGCCACGCTCGAGGTGGAGAGCTGGCTGATCTCGCCGGCGGCGGACTGGCTGCGCTCGGCCAGTTTCCTGACCTCGGAGGCCACTACCGCAAAGCCCTTGCCGTGTTCGCCGGCCCGGGCCGCCTCTATTGCCGCGTTCAAGGCCAGGAGGTTGGTCTGGCGGGCAATCTCCTCGATGATTGAAATCTTGGTGGCGATCTGCTTCATGGCCGCCACCGTCTCGGTGACTGCCTTGCCGCCCTCCTTGGCATCGGAGGAGCTCTTGACCGCGATCTTCTCGGTCTGCATGGCGTTGTCGGTGTTCTGCCTGATGTTGGAGGCCATCTGCTCCATGCTGGAAGAGACCTCCTCGGCGCTGGCCGCCTGCTCGGTCGCCCCCTGCGACATGTGCTGGGCCGTGGCCGATAGTTCCTGACCACCGGCGGCGACGTTCTCGGCCGCCGCCTGCACGTCAATCACCACCTCTTTCAGCTTGGCAACCATATTGGCCAGGGACTCCATCAGTTCATCGTTGTCGCTGCGCTTTTTAAGCTCGACCATCAGGTTGCCTTGGGCCACCTGCTTGGCATTGGCGGTAATGTTGTTGGTGGCCTCGATCAGGATGTTCAGATTGTTCTTGATGCCGTTAAAGTCGCCGTTATAGTTGTCGGTGATGACCTTGGGCATATCGCCTTTTGATATGCGGTCGACATACTCGGCCGCCACGTTCAAGGGTCCGATCACCGCATCGAGGGTGTCGTTGACGCCGGAGACGATTTTCTGGAAATCGCCATGGTGCTTGGTGGCGTCGGCCCGAGTGGCAAGCTTACCATCCACCGCAGCCTTGGAGAGGACATTGGCATCCTTGACCAAGGCGTTGACCGCGTCGATGGCCTGATTCAGGTTGTTCTTGATCTCGTTGAAGTCGCCGTTATAGGTGTCGGTGATCTTGGGCGGGATATCGCCCTTGGAGATGCGGTCGACATACTCGCCCGCCACGTTCAAGGGTCCGATGACCGCATCAAGGGTGTCGTTGACCCCGACCACGATCTTCTGAAAATCGCCCTGATGCTTGGAGGCATCGGCCCTCGTTGCAAGCTTACCTTCCACCGCCGCCTTAGCGAGCATATTGGCATCGGCGACCAGGGCCTTGATGGTCTCCACCATCTTGTGCATGGCGGCCAGCAGACTGTCCTGCTTCTTGCCGGTCAGGTCGATGGTCATTGATACGTCACCCACCGCCACCTTGCCGGCGATGTCTTTGACGTCTGCCGGGTCGGCGCCCAGCTGACCGAGGACGATGCTGGAGATGAAGATGCCAAGCCCCACGGCCAGCAGACCGCCGGCCACCATCAAGATCGTCATCAATTGCGAGGCGGCGTTGGCGGTGACCGTGTTGGCATCGGACTGGGCCTTGGCCGCATCCTCGTTCAATTTCTGTATCTTCTTGATCATCTCGCCAAACTCGTTCGAGGCCTTGCGCATATCCCCCGCGACCAGGTCTTTGGCCTCCTCCTGCTTGCCCGCATCGACCAGCGATTTCAAGGGATCGAAGAATTTTTCATAGGCCTGTTGCTTGGCCATGTACTCTTCGAAGTTCTTGCGGTCAGTCTCGTCAATATAGGTTTTGGTGTACTTTTCATTGACTGCCGCCTGATCGGCCCGGAGTTTGCTTATGGTATCGAAAGCTTTATTGCGCTGTTCGGCCGACTCCGCTGCCATGTAATCGCGGGCATTGATCCGGAGACGCTGGTAATTGGTAGACATATCAACAAGATAGGAGAGCGGCAGAGTCATCTTCTCGTAGAGCTTGGTATCGGCGGCATCAATCTCACGGATCTTCTTGATGCCGATAAAGCCGATGGCGACCGCAACTACCGCCACCAGAATGAACCCTGCCAACAATTTTGTCCTGAGTTTGAAGTTGTAGAACCACTGCATGGGCTTACCTCCTTTGAAAAAATGATGGGTTAAGAGACTCTCTTCCTCACACTTGTATTTTCGCTGTTGCTGGTCAAAAGGCCATGGCGACTGTTATCCCGCCATAAATGAAATCATTATATCCGCGCCCGCCGCCATCAAAGCTCTTTATCTCGATCAAATCAGCTGCATCGCTGGTCAGCGGGAACGAGTAGCACAGCACCGGAGTGATCGAGACATACTGGTTCACCGGCATAGCAATTGAAGCCGATAGCATCCCATCCTGAAAGCCGCTGAAAGCGTTCGTGGTTGCTGTCCAGTTGCTGGAATCGATCTCGGCATAGGAACTGGCATCCTCGGCGGCCAGATAGCCGATCTGACCGCTCAGGGTGAGGCCAACCTTATCGGTGATCGGCAAGGAATGTGAGATGCCAAGGGTGATATACCACCCGGCCAGGTTGTCGTAATCACGGTAGATGCTCAGCGTAGGAGTCAGCAAGGTGCGCCAGGCGGCGCGGGCAAAGACCTCCTGGCTGTCAGGGATACCATCCAGGCCATAATAGATATAGCCTGCGGTCATACCCACCTCTCCCACCGTCCAGTCATAGGCCAGGGTAAAATCGGTCTCGTTCCAATAGTTGGTGTTGGAGTTCGCTGTCCCTTGCACATAGAAATTGGTATCGACATTGCCCCAGACATTGGCGGAAAAGCCTTTGTAGGCCACCGTCATCGATGGCTGCAATACGATACTGTCTTTGCTGAGCTCAAAGCCGCGCCAGACGTACTTGCTCAGAGCGCTGACCGCCAGGCTCGCTGTGGGCCTGTCCTCTTCGGCCAGGGCGATACCGTCAACCTGCAAGCAGTACAGGGTTCCTAAGACAGCTAGGCTTACCTTTTTCCTCGTCTCCATAGTGTGTTTTTCCCTTTCAGTAAGTGATTTTCTGGGGCAGCGATTCTGACACCCCGGTTTGATAATGAACGAGTACGATTATTTCAAAATCGTGGTGACTTTACTAACCCGCCGCCTTCGCCGCTGAGGCGATATCCTCGGACGCGAAGACCTTGTCGATATCGAGGATCATCACGAAATCGTTGTCGAGCTTACCCATACCTTTGATGAAATCGGTATTGAGCTTGGTGCCGAGGTGAGGGGCCGGCTCGATCTTATCCGGCTCCATCTCCACTACCTCC
>JANNQL010000150.1:0-1664 GCA_031400755.1 Pseudomonadota bacterium
CATCACCCTGTTGTACGCGGATACCGGCGGCGGGCATCGCGCCAGCGCGCAGGCGATTGAAAAGGCCATTCAGCAGTTGTTTCCAGGCGTCTATCGCACCGAACTGGTCAATGCCATTCATGCTTTTCCTTACCCGTACGATCAGGCCGAAAAAGCCTACGCCAGCGCAATCAGCCAGGCGCGCCTGGGCTATGAGCTGTTTTGGAATGCAACCAACAACGTCAGCAGCACAATGGCATCCCGCCTCTTTATCGAGACGGCAGGACGCTCAAGAGCACGAGCCTTTTTGGAGCGGCATCCTGCGGATGTCTATGTGTCCTGTCATCCAATCGCCAGCCAGTTGCTGCCGGAAGCGCTTAGCAGGGTCTCGCCCAATACGCCGGTGGTTGGCGTTGTCACCGATTTATCAACTGTGCATGCGTTGTGCTGGTCGCCCAAAGTAGATTTTTATGCTGTGCCCACCGATGTTGCGCGGCGACATGCGCTTGAAAACGGCATCCAGCCCTCGCGCATTACGGTGACCGGGCAGCCGGTGATGCCGGATTTTGCCACGCGTGTTCAAGCCGCGCGCGTAAAACGCACCCGCTCGGCGAACTCACCGCATGGGTTGGCGGTGTTGCTCATGGGCGGGGGTGATGGCATGGGGCATCTTGTAGATACGGCGCGCAGCCTGGCGCAAAGCTCGCTCGATCTGTGCCTTACTGTGGTGTGTGGCCGCAATGAACACGCTCGCGCAGAGATTCAAGCGCTTCACAAGAATCTGCCCACGCGCGTGCTTGGCTTCTGTGACAACATTCCCGAGCTGATGGGTGCATCCGATGTGTTGGTGACCAAAGCCGGGCCTGGCACCATCTGTGAGGGATTTATCGCCGAGCTGCCCATCGTTCTGTATGACGCCGTTCCTGGCCAGGAAACAGGCAATATCGACTGGGTGACCGACAGTGGGGCGGGATTCTGGTGTCCAATGCCGCAGCAGGTGTTGCAGCAATTGCGGCACTGGCTGGCTCAACCTGCTGATTTGCAGCGGGCATCCCAGTTGTCTTATGCGCAAGCCCGGCCGGATGCGGCCTTGCATATTGCGCACTTGATCGCAGATGCGGTTGCGAGTTGCGGTGTGTATGCGCAACCGCGCATCAACCGCGCAAATATGCACCTGAGTTGATGCTTCCCGCGCTTGCCGTTTTGCGGCGGCGCATGCTAAACCTATGTTGGTCAACTGTGGCCAGTCCGAGTGCGCCGCACTTTGGATCCATAGATTCAGACCTGAACAAATCACATTTGAATCGGCATTGCTCTGCGGCAGCCGAATGATCGCAAAGTGAAGTTGTCAAGATGCTTTTCGGGTGCGGCGCGCGATGATGACATTTCGCTGCAATTCAAATTAACCCGCGCGCGGCGAAAAATTGAAATCGCCGGATGCGGGCAAGTCATTGTGACGCGCTGAAAGGCCGCGTGGCATGAAGGACAGTTACATGGCAAGAACTCAATCGACGGTGCAAGGCGGCCACGAGATGCAGGACCCTCCATTTGCGCGATTTCTGTTCACCGACAAACGCGCAGCATGGCTGTGGCTTGTGCTGCGTGTGTGGCTGGGCGTGCAATGGATCGAAGCGTCGTTGCACAAAATAAGCGATCCAGCCTGGGTGCAAACGGGCGCGGCGCTC
>JANNQL010000151.1:0-14602 GCA_031400755.1 Pseudomonadota bacterium
GGGATTGTTGACTTGATCGGCAACGGTGATGTCACGATCACCCCGGTGGTGAGCGGCAGCCAGGCCATTGCCGCGCTACAGGCCAAGAAATATGACTGCATGATCCTTGACATCGGTCTGCCGGACATGAGCGGTTTTGACCTGCTGGACCGCTTGAGTCGGGACGAGGTTGTTGACATTCCGCCGGTCATTATCTATACCGGCCGTGAATTGACCCGGGAAGAAGGGCAGACGCTGGCCCAATATACCGACACGGTGATTGTCAAGGGTGTGAAATCGGAAGAGCGCTTGCTGGACGAGACCGCCCTCTTTCTACATCGGGTGGTGAGTAAGCTGCCGGTCGAGAAACGGAAGATGATCGCCAGCCTCTACGATCAGGACACCATGTTTCGCGACAAACGGATCATGGTGGTCGACGACGATATGCGCAACGCCTTTGCCCTCTCCCGGATTCTCGAAGAGCGAGGTATGCGGATCACCCTGGCCAATGACGGCCATCATGCCCTGGAGTTGCTTGATAAGGACCCAGAGGTTGATCTGGTCTTGATGGACATCATGATGCCGGTGCTGGACGGCTATCAGACCACCGTCAAGATTAGGGCACAAGAGCGCTTCTGGAACCTGCCGATCATCGCCCTGACCGCCAAGGCCCTGCCGGAAGACAAGGAGAAATGTATGGCGGCCGGGGCCAGTGATTACCTGGCCAAGCCGGTGAATGAGGACCGCCTGCTTGCCATGATGCGGGTCTGGCTGTATCGGTAGAAAATGGAACAACAAGAGATTGAGTCCATAGAGATGGATCTGCTGCTGGAGGGTATTTTCCGGCGCTATGGCTATGATTTTCGTAATTATGCCAGGGCCTCCATGGAACGGCGGATACGGCATGGCATGAACCGGCTTGGCTGTCGGCAGGTCACCGAGTTGACGCGGCGTATTCTCTACGAGCCGCCTTTTTTTCAGGACCTGATCGACAGTTTTTCGATCACGGTCACCGAGATGTTCCGTGATCCAGAGGTCTATGCCTTTTTGCGGACCCAGGTCGTGCCGTATCTGGCCACCTACCCCTTCATCAAGGTCTGGCACGCCGGTTGCGCCACCGGCGAAGAGGTCTATTCCCTGGCCATTGTGCTGGCGGAAGAGGGCATTCTGGAGCGGACGACCATCTATGCCACCGATTTCAACGAAACGGCGCTACAGACGGCACAGGAGGGGATCTATCCCATCGACCGGCTCAAGGGGTATGGCCAGAATTATCAGAAAAGTGGCGGACGCCAGACCCTGGCCGACTATTATCATGCCGAGTACGATTCGGTGATCATGACCAAGTCCTTGAAAAAGAACATCACCTTTGCTCGCCATAATCTGGCCTCTGACCAGGTCTTTGGCGAGATGCACCTGATTGTCTGCCGGAATGTCATGATCTATTTTAATCGGACCTTGCAGGAGCGGGTCTTGACGCTTTTTGATGACAGCCTGATCGGCAATGGCTTTCTCTGTCTGGGCAGCAAGGAGAGCTTGCGCTTTTCCGACTTAGTCGGTAAGTACAAGGAGTTAGATTCACACTCCAAAGTCTACCGTAAGCGGCGGGATTAGAAGCCTGATGCTGACAGGTTATGATGCCATTGTTATTGGGGCCTCGGCGGGTGGTTTTGCGGCGCTTACCGAGATTCTGCCCAGGTTGCCGGCGGCTTTGCCCCAGGCGGTGGTGGTAGTGCAGCATCTGCACCCTGAGGGTGGCGAGTACATGGTGGAGTCTTTGCGGCAGCATTGCGTCCTGCCGGTCAAAGAGGCCGAGGACAAGGAGTCCGTCCTGCCCGGCGTCATCTATGTGGCAGTTGCCCAGTATCACCTGTTGATCGAGCGCGACCGGAGCTTCTCGCTGTCGGTTGACGACAAGGTCAACTATGCCAGACCGTCGATTGATGTCCTGTTTGAGAGCGCCGCCGTGACCTATGGCCCAAAGCTGATTGGGGTCGTCCTCTCCGGCGCCAATGCCGATGGCGCGGCAGGCCTTGCGGCGATCAAGGCCAGGGGGGGTCTGGCCATTGTTCAGGACCCGGCGACTGCCGAGGTGTCCTTCATGCCTCAGGCCGCTCTCAATGGAACGACGGTGGACCATGTCCTGGATCTGGCCGGTATAGGCCGGCTGTTGGGTTGATCACTTTTGTAACTATCCAGCAGCACCACATCTGCTTCGCAGTCTCGCTACGCTCGCTTAGCTGTCATAGGCCTGCTCGCATAGCGCTGCTATAGCTCGCAGGCCTATTTATTGACCGACGAAACGGGTCAATATAAATCGCGCATCTGAGGCGCTGCTGAATAGTTACAATTCTGGGTATCTGCTCGTTTTGTGGCTTGAGCTGGATAGTTACACGACTTTTAGACACTATGTACATATATGAACAATGACACCGTCAAGATTTTGATCGTTGATGACCGTCCGGAAAATCTGCATGCCATGCAGATGACCCTGTCGCCGCTCAATGTTGAGATGCTGACTGCGAGTTCCGGCAACGAGGCCCTGGCCATGATGCTGCGCCATGACTTTGCCCTGGTGCTTTTGGATGTGCAGATGCCGGGCATGGATGGCTTTGAGACCGCCACCTTGATGCAGAACAACCAGGCCACCCGTGGAGTGCCGATCATTTTTGTCACTGCCATCAACAAGGACCAAAGGCATGTCTTTAAGGGTTATGAGACCGGGGCGGTGGACTATCTGTTCAAGCCGGTGGATGCCGACATCCTGCTTAGCAAGGTCAAAGTCTTCATCAATCTTCATCAGGCCAGGCTGGATTGCGCCCGGATGCATCAGGAGCTTTTGAAGAGCAGAAATCTTGAGTCGTTAGGGTTTTTAGCTGGTGGCATTGCCCACGACTTTAATAATATCCTGGCGGCGATCATTGGCAATGTCGGTCTGTGCATGATGAAGCTTGCGCCAAGCAGTGAGATCTATCCACTTCTGGCCGCAGTCGAAAAGGCCACGTTCAGGGCGAAGGGCCTCACCCAACAGCTCCTGACCTTTGCCAGGGGTGGCGATCCGGTCAAAAAGGTCGCCTCTATAGCCGAGGTCATCACGACGTCTGCTGATTTTGTCCTGCGGGGGAGCAGTGTTGCCTGCCAGTACGATTTTCCCAATGATCTTTGGCCGGTGGAGATTGATCCCGGACAGATGAGTCAGGTGGTCCAGAATGTTGTCATTAACGCCATGCAGGCCATGCCCGATGGGGGCATTATCGATGTCCGCTGTCAGAATGTCGCAAATAGCGATGGCCTGGATTCGACCCTGCCGCCGCTTGATTGTGTTATGATTACGATCCGTGATTCAGGGCCGGGAATCCCTGACGTCGTTATGCCCAAGATCTTTGATCCCTATTTCACCACCAAGGCCACGGGCAGCGGTTTGGGGCTTGCTATCTCCCATTCGATCGTGGTTAAGCACGGCGGCAAGATTATGGTGGATTCCAGGCTTGGGCAGGGCGCGACCTTTACTATTTTGCTGCCAGCGTTGCCAGGGAAGGCCATCCAGGCGCAGTCCGCCGTCGCGGTTGACCCCCTCTTGGAACTGCCGAAGAGGACCGGGCGGATCATGATTATGGACGATGATGACCTTATCCGGACGATGGCCGCCGAGGTGCTGTCCTTGTTTGGCTATGAGGTGCTGGAGGCCAAAGACGGACATGAGGCCCTGGCCCTGTATCAGCAAGGGCAGCAGGCAGGCGCCCCGGTTGATCTGGTGATTATGGATCTGACAATTCCTGGCGGCATGGGTGGCAAGGAGGCCATCGCCAAACTGCATGAGATCGATCCCCGGGCCAAGGCCATTGTCTCCAGCGGCTATGCCAACGACCCGGTAATGGCCAATTACCTTGATTACGGTTTTCTGGCTGTGGTGAATAAACCATTTCAGATTATGGAGTTGAACGACATGGTCACCAAGGCCCTGGACGCTGGTAAGTCTTAGGCTGAAGGTGTTTAGTCTGAAGGCCGAAGGGCGGGCGTTGCTACTGTATGAAGATTACTTCCCTTGCTGTTCTCGGTTATTTTTTGCCTAAGAGCCTTCATTCTACAGCCTAAACAACCTGTGTAGTTTTAAAAAAATCAATTCTTATCGGCACGATTATTAGAAACATTAAATATTTTTTGCCTGCCGCCTCAAAAAAGAGTAACCTGGAGCAAAAGGGGCACGGAAAGAGGGCAAAGGCGCTATGGAAGGCGCCTCTGAGCCTTAAGGAATTTCGCCGGTTGCCTCTGGACCTACCAGGGAGGGGCAATGGCTATCAGGCTGCAAACCAATCCCGCCGGGCAGATCGCCCGCCAGAATTTCTCCGGCAATGTCTTTTTCCTCTCGGAGTCAATCCGTAAATTGTCCTCCGGCCTGCGGGTCAATAAAACAGCGGATGACTCCATCGCCGTTAGCCTTGCCCGTCAATTTGAATCACAAGCTTTAGGTCTGGGGCAGGCGGCCAAAAATGCCAATGACGGTATCTCGGCCATGCAGGTGGTGGATAACTCGCTGGCCGAGGCCATGGACGTCCTTGGCTCCATCCAGAACAAGGCCGTGGCGGCGACCCAAGATGACCAGACCGCTACCGGCCGCCTTTCCTTGCAGTCCGATATCAATAAGCTCCTGAAAGAACTTGATCAGCTTGTCGATTCAGCCACATATCATGATCTCCCGCTCCTGACTGGCACTTACACCAACAAGACCTTCCAGGTTGGCACTGTCTCCGGCGAGACCCTGTCGGCATCTTTACCCTCGTCCAGACAGTACCAGGTCGGTCAACTGCGGACCGGGGAGATGACGATCACCAGTTCTCTGGGCGGTCAAGTCAATTTTCAACTGGTGAACCAGGACAACAATGAGACGATCAACGTCAGGTCCGTGACCCTCGCTTATGACAACGACCCGGACCACGGCATGGGGGCCTTGGCCTTGGCGATTAATGCCTATGCCGAAAGCACTGGTATTTCCGCCCGGGCGGTGGTGGAGTCGGTGTCCGGATCGGCCCTGGTCGCCGGGACGACCCCGGACGCCTTTGCCGTTAATGGCGTGAAGATCGGCGCGCTTAATGTCCTTGACGGCGATAGCGATGGCCATTTGCTGACGGTGATCAACGCCAAGACCTCAAGTCATGGGGTGGTCGCCGCGATCTCAGACGATGGCGCCCTGGTCTTGACAGCCAGCGATGGCCGGTCGATCGAGGTGAGTGGTTCGGGCGGGGTGCTCGGCTTCACCGATGCTGAGATGACCACCTTTGGTTTTACCAGAATTTTGCAGAATGGCCCCTATGACCTCAGCCTGAGCGACTTGGCGGCGGGACTGGCGGTGGCCTTCTCGCCCACTATGCAATTGGGGGCGGCGGTGACCACCACCATTGATTCCACTCTGACTCGCGATTCTATCCTGGGGAGCAGTTCAACACTTACCGCCGGTTGGACGGCTGGCCTGGACGTTACTGGCGCCGATCTTAACGGCAATATCAGCACCACCGAGGACTCGACGCTTATGGTGGGCTCCGTCCTGGCTTCGGGCTCGGAGTTGGCCGCCTCGACAATTATTGGCGGGGCGGTCACTCTTGACGGGTCTGTCGCCACTTTGGCTTCGACTGTGCTGCGGGCCGGTTCCATCCTGGCCTCGGGCTCTGTCATTGAGCAGGGCAGCTATCTCACCAATGCCGTTAATACGACGAGCGGGGCATTGGCGGCGGGCCAGGTCCTGGCCGTTGATGTCACTTTGTCCGGCCCTCTTACCCTGGCTAAGGACATGTTGTTGTTCGGCGGCTCGGTGCTGGCGGCGGGGTCGTCATTGGCCACGTCCTCCCAGATTGGGGGTGAGGTGGTGCTTAACGGTTCGCTGACCGTCAGCCAGGAGATGACCCTGGCGGCTGGCTCGATGATTCAAGACAGCGGCGGGGTGACCCTGTTGGCAGCAGGGTCGACGATTGGCGGTGTGGCGCAGCTCGCCGGCACGGATCTTACCGTGACCGAGGCCATGCTGGTCAAGGCCGGTTCCACCCTGACCGGCAGCTCGGAACTGGCCTTCGGCTCCACCATAGGCGGGGCCGTGGTCCTGGCCGGGGACCATACCTCGAGCCATGACCTGTTCCTGGAGGCAGGATCAATCATCGCAGCAGGGAGCATAATCAAGAGCGGCACCACCCTGACCAATGACCTAGTGACGACCAGCGGCCTGCTCAGCGACGGGACTACCACCACTCAGGACTATCAGACCCTTGGCGCTAACAGCCTGGGGGTTGCCATGACGCTCAAAAACGGATCAAGGCTGGCCACTGGCTCTACCCTGGCCGCCAACTCCAAGAATGAAACCGCAGTCGAGCTCAGCCAGGAATCATCCTCGCGGTTGGGCGACATTACCGTGACAACGAAGGATGAGGCCACTATCGCTGTCAAGATCATTGAGGCAGCCATGGCTGATATGGATAAAATCCGTCAGCAGGCCGCCGCTATTTCTGACCAGTTGGCAGGTGTCGCTAGCGTACAGGGAGGAGCGAAAGACATTATGGATGGGGCCAAAGCAAAACTCTTGGATGTTGATTTTGGGGAGGAAGCGGTGAATTTTACGAGGATGGAGATGCTGATCCGTTCAAGCTCTTTTGCCTTGACCCAGGCCAATGCTGCGCCAGGCAATGTCTTTATGGTCATGCAGGGTGGAGGCGAGAGGCAGGCCAATCAATTTTTCATTGCGGCCCTGAACCGGATGATCACGACCGGGGCCGTCAATTAGGATGGCGTCTATCAAGATCGATTAACGAGAAGCATCTCGGCAATGCCATAGAGTTCCGACAAGGAGATTACGCTCTCCGGCAGGTTTGTCAGGTGCAGTCGGCCAATGCCTGCAGCCCGCTGCCAGCCGAGAATGATTGAGAGGGCGGATGAGTCGGCGCTGGTTACCCCCGTCAAGTCAAAGACCACCTCGTCACCCTTGGCGAGCAGATGCTTGCCAAGGGTGAACAGCTCTGCTGCGGTCGCATAGGTCATCGGCGCGACGACCTGGTATGGGCTGGCGATGCCATCAATCATTTTTTCAGGGGGTTTGATTCTTGGCTTGCAGTGACTTGATGGCGCCTTCGATGCCGCCGTTGCGTATCTCCTGACTGAAGAACTGGCGGTAATTGGTCACCAGGCTTACCCCCGCCACCACCACGTCGAACACCTTCCAGCCATCACCTAATTTTTCCAGACTATAGTCGATGTCGACCGTTTTGGTGCCGGGTTGCAGGACCTGGGTGCGGATCAGCACCTCGGTGTCGGTTGGTTGGTAGCGTGCCGGTTTAAAGTTGATGGTCGGGTCTTTGTATATGGTCAGGGCATTGGAGTAAGTCCGCACCAGGAGGGTCTTGAACTCCCTGACCAGTAGGCCCTGCTGCTCAGGGCTGGCCTTGCGCCACTCTTTGCCCATCCCCAGCGAGGTCATGTGGCTGAAGTTGAAATGGGGCTGCAACACCTTGGCGTCAATCATGGCGATGGCCGTCGCCGTAATACCGTTTTGTTGGAGCTCCGTATCGTTACGAATAATCTCAAGGACCTCATTGGTGATATTTTTGATCTGCGTCTCCGGCGTCAACGCCTCGGCGGCCCATGTCGGGGCTGCCACCAAAAGGGCCAGTATTAATCCAAACAGTCTGTTCATCATTGTTTCCTTGTTGATTTTCTTCTCAATGGCATCAATCATCTTCACGCGGCGGTTGCCCGTCGTAAATCAGGTAACGTCGTTGCTGCAAGTAAGCGTCACGGAGATAGCTGTACTTGTCAATCGCCCCGGCCTCAACCACCTTTTCCGTCGGCAGGAGGTCGGCCCGGGCGTCTAGTTGGCGTAAGGTGATCATCGAATAGCTTAGGCCAGTGGGCTCTACCCAAGTCATCGGGTCCAGCGGCAGGTCGGTAAGCAGTCCGAATGAATCGCGCACCGTGCGTGAACCAAACACTGGCAGGACAAGGTAGGCGCCATTACCAAAACCCCAGCGGCCAAAGGTCTGGCCAAAGTCTTCTTCGTGCTTTTCCATGCCCATGCCGGTGGCCACATCGACCAGGCCGGCAATGCCGAGCGTACTGTTGAGGACCACCCGGCCCAGGTCACTCGCTGAGGCCTTGACCTTGCCCTGCAGCAGGTTGTTGGCTGCAATCATCAGATCCTCAATATTGTTAAAAAAATTGGTGATGATGTTGTTAATTGGGGTAGGCACCACCGCCTCGTAGCCCTTGGCCAGCGGCTTGATCAGCACCCGGTCGAGGCCCTCGTTAAATGAGAACATGGAGCGGTTGAAGCCTTCCCAAGGGTCGTGCTGGTTGCCGTCGCCATTTGCCGAGGCGTAGCCAGGTAGAAAAAGCAAGAGCGTTGCAATGATGAGGACAAAGCGCGAGTGGAAACGGGAACGGCTGGTAGTCATTGTGTACCTCCTTCGGATGCCTTGTTGAACAAAAATTGGCCGATCAATTCTTCGATTACAATAGCTGATTGGGTCTTGCTGATGGTGTCGCCGCCATGCAGCATTTTTTCATCGCCACCGACTGCAAGTCCGATGTACTGCTCACCCAGTAGACCGGAAGTCAGGATCTTTGGGAAGGTGTCGGTGGGGAATTGGTACCGGCCGTCGATATTGAGCGTTACCTGGGCCTCATAGGTCGCCATGTCGAAGCTAATGGCCCCGACCCTGCCGACGACGACGCCCGAGCTTTTTACCGGGGCCCGCACCTTGAGACTGCCGACATTGTCAAACCTGGCCGTGAGCTGGTATGGCTCGCTAAGGTTAGAGCCTCCCAGGTTGCCGACCTTGAGGGCCAGGAAAATCAAGGCCAGGATGCCCATGCTGACAAAAAAGCCTACCCATAAATCAAGTGTTGTGCGGGTCATAATTATCCTCTGAACATCAGTGCAGTCAAAATGAAATCGGCGAACAGGATCACCAGCGAGGAGGTGACCACGGTCCGGGTGGTGGCGCTGGATACGCCTTCAGCAGTGGGCTCCGAATCATAGCCCTCGAAGACGGCGATCAGCGAGACCAGTATGCCAAAGACAAAACTCTTGATGACCCCGTTGACGATGTCTTCGCGGAAATCGACCGAGGCCTGCATCTGAGACCAGAATGAGCCCTCGTCAACGCCGATCAGCAGCACCCCGACCAGATAGCCGCCAAAGATGCCCATGGCCGAGAACAGGGCGGCGAGCAAGGGCATGGAGATGACCCCGCCCCAGAAACGCGGGGCAACGACCCGGGCGATGGGGTTGACCGCCATCATTTCCATGGCGCTCAGTTGTTCGGTGGCCTTCATCAGACCGATCTCGGCGGTGATTGCCGAACCGGCCCGGCTGGCAAACAAGAGGCCTGCTATCACCGGGCCCAGTTCCCGCACCAGCGAGAGGGCGACCAACACCCCAAGTGCCTCGCTCGATCCATAGCGCTGCAGGGTGTCGTAGCCTTGCAGGCCCAGCACCATGCCGACAAAGAGGCCGGAAACTAAAATGACGATCAGCGACATGACGCCGGTGGAGTAAATCTCCCGTATCGTCAGGTGAAAGCGTCGGAAGGCCATGCCAGAATGCATTAAAATCGCCAGGAAAAAACGGCTGGCAAAGCCCAGGTGCCAGATGCCGTTGTTGACGCGGTGGCCAAGGCCACGAAAAAAGTTTGCAGGACTGGCGGTCATAACGAGCCGAACAGCTCCTCTCGATAGTCCATGGCTGGATAGTGAAAGGGCACCGGCCCGTCAGCCTCGGCATGGATGAACTGTTTGACAAAGGGGATATCCGAATGAATCATTTCCTCGGCGGTGCCTTCGGCAACGATCCTTCCCTCTGACACAAAGTAGATGTAGTCGACGATCTTCAGCGAGGCCAGCACGTCATGGGTGACGACGATGGAACTCGCCCCCAGTGCGTCGGTCAGGCGGCGGATCAACTGGCCGACAACGCCCAGCGAAATTGGATCAAGTCCGGCAAAGGGCTCATCGTACATGATCAGCATCGGATCCAGGGCCACGGCCCGGGCCAGGGCCACCCGCCGCGCCATGCCCCCGGAGAGTTCGCTTGGCATCAGTTGGGCGGCGCCGCGCAGGCCTACCGCATGCAGTTTCATCAGCACCAGGTCGCGGACCAGTTCTTCGGGCAGGTTGGTGTGTTCGCGCATCGGAAAGGCGATGTTGTCGAACACAGACATATCGGTGAACAGTGCGCCGAACTGGAAGAGCATCCCCATCCGGCGCCGCAGGGCGTAGAGCCGGGTGTCATCCATTTCGTGCACTACCTGGCCATCCACCGTTACAGCGCCGTGACTTGGTTGCAACTGTCCGCCAATCAGGCGCAGGAGGGTGGTCTTGCCGCAACCGCTCCCCCCCATGATGGCCACCACCTTGCCCCGGGGGATGGTCATGTTGATGCCGTCGAGGACCTTGCGGCTGCTGGCATCGCTATCGTAAGCAAAGGAGAGGTCGGCGATGCGGACAAGGGCGTCCTGATGCATGTCATTGCTGGTCATGGCAGAAGGCAAGGCATTACTCACTGGTGCTTGGTTCTGGCAGATAGCGGGAAAGGTAGAAGGATTGCAGCACCATGAAGATAAAGGTCATGCCGAGCATGCCGAAGAGTTTGAAATTGACCCAGGTGTCGCGGTCAAAGTTATACATGACGAACAGGTTGGCGCTGCCCATGATGAAAAAAAATGCTGCCCAACTGAGATTGAGCCGACGCCAGATCGGACTTGGCAAGGTCAGGCTAGTGCCCATCATACGTTCGATGGCGGTCTTTTGGCCGAATAGCTGGCTGGACAGAAAGGCAAAGCCGAAGAGCCAGTTGATGACGGTGGGTTTCCATTTGATGAACTGTTCATCGTGCAGATAGAGAGTCAGGCCACCGAAGATGGTGATGATGGCCAGGGTGACCAACTGCATGGTCCCTATCTTATGGGTCTTAAACCAGGAAAAAGCGACATGGAGAACGGTAGCAACAATGGCCACGGCAGTTGCGACATAGATGTCGTAAAATTTGTAGGCGATAAAAAACAGCAGTATGGGGAAAAAATCAAAAAGGAGTTTCATGAGAATGCCTATATTTTTTATAGCCGGTGCATGGGCAACGGCTGAATAATTTAGAATAATTCAACTGTAGGCGCCAAGCAACAATAAAGTTGATCTGCGAGGAAAAGACTTGTCTGGGGGACGTTTGCCGGGGGAATGATTCTGCCGTTGCGGCCTTTGGAAATGGCTTGACGATTTATCGGAAAGGCGGTTTCTTGTATGCCTGAAGCGTGCCTCCTGCTGAATAGCTACAAGACTCTGAGGGGCTTAGAAATTATAAAAATACCGTTTATCTTTGCCGTCATTCCCGCTTAAAAGCATTGCGGGAATGACGGAGCTTCGTGACTTGGCAAACGGTATATCAACAATTACTGAGTCCCTGAGCATTTCAACCAACTTGATATGTGCCAAAAGAATATGGAAACCCAAATCCCTATAAAGTACATTCTACCAGCATGGAGAAAAGATTAAAAAAGCATTTAAAAAACGGCAAATTCGAAAATGTTTCGGAAAAACGATCAAAAGTCATGTCTTCAATCCGTGGTAAAAATAATCGTTCCACGGAAATTTGTTTGAAAATGGCATTTGTCAGATCTGGCCTTAAAGGGTGGAAATTACATTCTAAAAATTTACCCGGAACTCCTGATTTTTATTTCCACAATGCCATGCTTGCTGTTTTCGTAGATGGTTGTTATTGGCATGGTTGTCCAAAATGTGGCCATATTCCCAAAACCAGGTCTGAGTTCTGGGAAGCTAAAATTAATAGAACAAAACAACGAGATAGAAAAAAAAGGTCAGAATTACGAAAAATTGGAATATTCACTTTAGGTATCTGGGAACATGAGTTAAAAGACAGTTCAGGCATTAACAAAGTTGTGAAAAAAATAAAACGAAGAATCCAAAAACAAGGGTAAAGGCATTCAGCAAAGGCGATTATGTTGTCAGGCGTATTATTTCAGATTTGTGGATAAAAAAGGAAAAAACAGAAATATTCATATCAATAAAAACTGTTAAACCCAATATAGACCAAACAGAAATAGTAAAGAAAGACATGCTGTTACTGAAGGCGCACAATCCAAAATTTGAAACTTATTTTGGCCTTTACTATAATCCAGGTGGGCCTAATCGGGTTGACTACAATTGGTCTGTTCCTGGTAAAATTTTCAATATGAAGCAAGACAAATGCGTTTTAATTGGGCAAGAATATTGGGATCTTGTTGGAGGAGAAGGCACATATAAATCCCTGCTGGAAATCTTCGAGAAAGTTGGCAGCGATACAAGATCACAGTTGGAAAAAATCGGGCATTAACTCCCTTCAAATGGGAGTGTTGTTTTCTTGCAACGTTTCAAGAATTCTTTTTCCCATTCTATTTCATCGGTGCTTCTGTATCGAGAATATTTGAAATTTTCATACACCTTTATTTCCCGGTTATTCATATAGTCTAACAACAATGTTCCAATGGCCTTGCCAAGACTTATCGGAACAGCGTTACCAATTTGTTTATATTGTTCTAGCAAACTGCCCTCTATCTGCCAAGACTCTGGAAACTCTTGAATCTTCTTATATTCTTCAATACTTAAAGGGCGATCCTCAGTGGGATGGGCCAAGTCGGTGGCAGGCATTGCCGGATGGGTAACTAAAGTAGGGGAAGGGTCATTCCATGACAAACGCCGCAAAAAGCCAGTCTTTCCACCACCAGCATAATACGATTTGCCTAGTGCCTCTTTTTGCAATTCTACCGGAAGGTGCTTCCAATACTGCCCTGGTTTTAATTTGCGGTAATATTTTAGTCGTTTTTCAGGAAACTCTAAATGATGGTGTTTTAATATTTTTGTGCCATTCATGGCTTCCTTAAAAGACTTCCATTTGGGCAAACCAAACAACTTGTTTTCTGAGTTAGTTGGTACGAGATAAGGCAGTTTCTTGCCGTCTCGTGAGCATACGACAATTACTCTTTCTCTTTTTTGAGGAGTGCCAAAGTTTGCTGAGTTATACAGGTTAAAACTTACCCCATAACCAGCTTCGCGAAGTTTTTGCAACACATGGTAAAGAACACCACCTTTATCTTCCTCAGGAGTCAAAGATCTAAACCCGTTTCCACGCTTGTTGTGGGGCCTATGTTTTAAAGGAGCAGACAAGAGCCCACGTACATTTTCAATTACAATAAATTTTGGGGCCAATTCAATTGCAATATCGAGATATTTGAGAAAAACATTTCCTCTTTCGTCTTCTAGTCCTTGCCGCTTGCCAGCAGTACTAAATGCTTGGCATGGCGGGCCTCCGACAACTAAATCTATATCGTCGTTAGGGGATAAACTGGCAAGTTCACGAATTTCATCTGCATTGTATTTATTTATATCGTCAATCAAAGCAATTTGCGGTTTATTTTTAAGAATTGTCTTTCTGCAAGCATTATCAATTTCACAACTTAAAAGAATTTCAAAACCAGCTTTCTCTAAACCGAGATCCAAACCCATTGCTCCGCTGAAGAAACTAAGTGCAATAGGTTTGTTTTTAGATAATACTTCTTCATTTGTGTAATAAGTTGCTTGGTTCTCTGCTGTGCCACAGCACGACTTATCATAGTAGTTATATATTTCCTGCTCGTAGAGTACCCATGCCCCACTAATTTTCTCGCATGGTAGCTTTTTATTTCTGCATAAATTACGAACTTGTTGGGGGGTGATTTTCAAAAGCTCAGAGGCTCTACTAATATCAATCAGGGTACTTTGCATTATTTCTTCTCCGAAAGTTTTTAAAGTACCTATATACTACTTGCCGATTTGACGAAAATCAAGAAAAAAAATAAAAAGCGCACATATCAAATCACTTCAGCGGACTGGAAGAAGCGCGGCGGCGCTGACGCGGCAAGGTTTTGGGCCAGCCGCTGAGTTCAAACGATATCATGCATGATGACGAATTTTGATCTGAAGACCGATGGTCATGTCCACTCCCGGCTCTGTCACCATGCGGTGGGGGAGATGGAGGACTATGTGCTGGCCGCCTGTGACAAGGGGCTTGAACGGCTGATCTTCCTGGAGCATTTTGAGACCGGCATCCGCTATTTCGAGACCACCTGGCTTACCCCGGCTGACTTCGAGGTCTATTTTGCCACCGGTCGGGCCTTGCAACGCAAATATCAAGGCCGGATCGACATCGGCCTGGGGGTGGAGGTTGGCTATAACCCTGACGGGGTCGAGGAGACGAGCGCCTTTTTGAGGCAATACCAGTGGGACCGGATCGGGCTGTCGTATCATTTTATGGGTCATGGCGACCGCCACCTCAATATGTTGAGCCGTAAGCCGGAGAATATGGCCGAGTTCTCCAGGCTGGGAGTGGAAAGTGTCATCAGGGCCTATCTGCAAACCCTGTTGGAGGCGTTGGGGCAATTGCCGGTAACGGTCCTCTGCCATCTGGACGCCGCCTTGCGGCATCACCCGCAGATCAATTTTAACCATGGCCATCAGCAGCAGATGGTCGCCATTCTTGAGGAACTCGCCGCCCGCGGTATTGCTCTGGAGATCAACACCTCGGGCTTTGACCACCCTCGCCAAAATAGAGCTTGAGCCC